>JBCDJT010000008.1:0-66071 GCA_038747545.1 Bacteroidota bacterium | reverse complement strand
GTTGTACCTGAATCGGATTATGAGAGCTTTAGATGTGCGGGCTGATGATGTGCTAAATCGGGAATCCTACGAGCGCTTGTGCGATTTCGGCGCTATCGCCGCATAGACCTGTCCGCAGTATTGAAATAGCCACCCTGGCAGAAATATCTCCATACCTGAACGGTAATCTCGTAGAGTAAGGATATCGCCTCCTCTGTTTGGGTGTCGGGACACTCACGCTTGCTCAGAGGTGGCCGATCATTGAGAATGGCATATTCCGTCTCAAGTAGCCACACACTTAACACACGTCTTACTCCATCAAAGAGCGGGAGCAGGCTTTGTCCTACTGTTTTCAGCATTTCAACGATGCTATCGCGTAAGTGTCTCAGTTGAGGCAACTTGTCGAGACGCCATGCCCTTTCTTTCTCCAGCCTCCGGGCGTGGTCATTCAATGCTTGCCATTGATACGGCGCCTCGTGTAGAACAGGCCAGTCCATCACCTCGTCCATTCTCCATCTCATCCGCCACTGGTAACGGCACGCCTCATACGGAATGGAAAAGCCTAGAAAGCCGTCCATCAGTTCATATAGTGACTGATCCTTGAGCGGAAACGTGTAGTCATGCCGAGGCAGTGTGCTTTCGTCAGCCCACTCAAGCCAGTAACTACCGTACCCTTGCACCGTACTCATTCCGCGTGCAAGCTGCCTTGGCTTGACCAGTGTATAGCCTCCTGCTTCCTTTATGCTGTAGAGGGTATCAAACCGATTCTGCTCCGCAGTATTGCTGAAGAAGTGATATCCATGCTCGGGCCAACTCTTCATGCAAACACCCGGTCGATGTGCTTCCGGCGCTCGGTGTCGCTCTGGCCTGCGTAGAGCTTGAGCGTGCGGAGGTCGTTGTGGGTCAGGCCCAGTAGCTCGTTCATCGGCACGCCCGACTGGAGCATCAGCGTCACGAATGACTTGCGCGCTACGTGCGTGGTGAGCACCTCGTGCTTGGGCCGCGTCAAGCGCTCCTGCACGCCACCTCTGAGCCGCTGCACCGTCACCGGCGTGTCCATGCCTGCCATCTCAGCTACCGCCTTGATGTACTGGTTCGCCTTCTGGTTGGTGAGCCTTGGGACAGGCACAGCCTCACCACAGCGCGCCTCGATCAGCACGCGGGCAGGCTGCGCAAGCGGTACGCGCTTCACCATGTTGGTCTTCTTCACAGGGGCGTTCCACCATCCCGCTGCTAGGTCCAGTTGATCCCACTGCATCGCCGCTACGTCGCTGAACCGCTGCCCGGTGTAGCAGCCCAGCAGGAAGAGCGTGCGTGCTGCGTTGTAGCCCGGCTGCTCGCTGCTGAGGTCTACGGTATGTAGCGCCTCCAACTCGTCCCACGTCACGAAGAGGGCGGCGTTCTTGGCGGTGGGGAGGGCAGAGGTCTCCGGTACCTTGCTGAGGTGGCCGCGCTTGTGGCACCACTTGAGGAAGCCTTTCAGCTTGGCCGTCAGCTTGTTGACGCTGCTGTTACCCAGTCCCGCCGCCAGTAGGTACGTGGCGAAGTCGTCGAGGAAGCCAGGGCCTACCTTTGTGATGAGCGTGGTCTCGGGTATCCACTCGAACACATGGCGGCGCATCGTGCGGCCTACCTGCATCGTCGCCTCGCGCACACGCTCCGCCTTGTAGGCGAGGAAGGCGTCCAGCAGCTCCGCAACGGTCGGCACGGCCTCCAGTGGCGCACGGCCTAGCTCGGCCAGCAGCGCGGCGCGTACGGCGTCTGTAGAGCCGCCAGAGAGCATCAGCGCAGCCGCCTCGCCTTTGATGCGGGCGAGCGCACCGTTGATGGCGGTAGCACCGGGGGCGGACGGCTTCAACCGCTCATGCTTACCGGACCAGTGTTTCGGGGCTACGGTGATCGGCAGCGCCACGCGCAGGCGGCGGCTGCGATTCCACACGAGGTAGATCAGCACGCTCACGGGGCGCGTGTCGGGGTACTCCGGCCGGGTGTTGAGGTAGTAGTGAACGGGCACGTTGTAAAAGAATCGAACCTGATTGCTGGTACACTGCGGGCACAATATCGCTACACGGTGCAACACGCGTCAACATGCAAAAACACATCATGTCGAATTATGGTGGTGAAAACGTTGTTTTGTGTTGCGTGCTGTTGCCTGTTATTGCAGGGTTCACTTTCCTCCCTAACCACCTCAATAGCTCCAGGCCCTTCTGTAGGCTTGGGGCTTTTTTGTTGGCGCTCATCTAGATCAGGTCGTCAGGCTTGCGGAGGCCCCAGAAAAGCTTATTGCGGAGCGTTTCGAAATAGTGCTGCTCAGGTAGCTTGACCAAGCGCACCTGATGGCCCGCACGGCGAATAGAAAACCGCACTTCTTCCTGATGAAACGGCGTCGTGGTCCCGTCGGCGGCGAAGGCAAACGGCTCGTGGTTGTTATACACGCGGATCTCAAGCTCGGACTGTGCCGATACCACGAACGGCCGCAGCGTCAAGGTATGGGGGGCCAGTGGTGTCAGGCAGAGGGCATCGGTGCCCGGGGCTATGATGGGCCCGCCTGCGGACATGTTGTATGCCGTTGAGCCTGTCGCAGTAGAGAGGATAAGCCCGTCGGCGCGGTACGTGGCCAGCCGCACACCGTCCACAGCGACGTCAATGTGGATCAAGCTGCCGAAGCCGCTACGCAGGATCACGACCTCGTTGAGTGCCCAGGTCGCGCGAAGAGGCTCGCCGTTATGCACATGGGCCTCCAGCACCAGACGCTCCTCAATACGGAAGTCCCCTCTGGCTAGATGGTCCATCGCCTCGATCATCTGGGCCACCTCAATGTCGGCCAGGAAACCCAGGCGACCCACGTTGATACCCAGGATGGGCGTCTCGTGTTGGCCAATCATGTGGGCTGTATTCAGTAGCGTGCCGTCCCCGCCGAAGGACAGCACAAGATCGCTGTCACGTGCTAAGTTAGCTGTGGTATGCTTGGTACAGATGGCACCATCGAGCAGACCGCGTTCAGCGAGGCCAACGGCTACGGCGTCGCTCAGGCAGAACGGTTGATCGTGCGCTTGGAACCAGCGGATTAGCCGAGCAGCAGGCGCCCAGAGCTTTTCTTTCTGCGTATTGCCAGTGAGGCCGTAAGTCATGGCCGCAAGCTATGCCGTGGACCTGTGTGACGCAACGGAAACACCTTGTAACGTTGCTAAACCCAGGCGCATCTACCACCATGTTCGATGTAAATATACAGTGATGGTCCAGTTACGAAACATACTCTCGCGTCTTCATGGCCGTGCCAACGGAGACGCCCATCAAGAGCCATCCAGTGCTGACGGGGCCGAGCACCTCGTCATCATCGGCAATGGCATTGCAGGCGTGACTGCAGCGCGGTTTGTGCGCAAGCAGTCCAGCACGATACGTATCACCGTGATCTCGGGCGAGACGGATCACTTTTACTCGCGGACGGCCCTCATGTACATTTACATGGGCCACATGCGCTATCAAGACACCAAGCCCTACGAGGACTTCTTTTGGCCCAAGAACCGCATCGATCTCGTGCGCGACTGGGTGGTGCGTATTGACGTGGAAGGCAAAGAAGTCCACTTGAAGGATAGTGCCCCGATCCAATACGACAAGTTGCTCATCGCCACGGGCTCTACACCACGCTGGTTCGGCTGGCCCGGTGCCGAGTTGAACGGCGTGCAGGGCTTATACGGCATGCCCGACTTGGAGCAGATGGAGGCCGCCACCCAGGGCATTACGCATGCGGCTGTCGTTGGCGGCGGCCTGATTGGGGTGGAGATGGCCGAGATGCTGCACAGCCGAGGGATCCACGTCACGTTTCTCGTGCGCGAGCCCACGTACATGTCCAAGGTGCTCCCGGCTGAAGAGTCGGCGATGGTGAATCGTGTGATCCGTGAGCATGGCATTGATCTACGCCTTGGCGAAGAGCTGGCCGAGATCAGAGGGGACCGTGATGGAACGGCCGAGCAGATTGTCACGAAGAGCGGAGAGGTGCTCCCGGCGCAATTCGTGGGCATCACCATTGGCGTGGTGCCCAACCTGAGTGCGCTGGCGGGCAGTGCCATCGAAACGGATCGCGGGGTGCTGGTCAACGCATACCTGGAGACCAACGTGCCTGATGTTTACGCGGTGGGCGACTGCGCGCAGTTTCGCGAAGACGGGATCGGCTACAAACGCATCGATCAACTGTGGTACACCGGGCGTAGGCAGGGCAAGACCGTGGCATCGTCCATCTGTGGCACCCGCACGCGCTACACGAGCAGTGTGTTCTTCAACTCGGCTAAGTTCTTCAACCTCGAGTACCAGACGTACGGTACCATCGCCCCCAACCGCCCCGATGGCATCGAATCGCTCTACTGGGAGCATCCAGATCAAGACCAAGCCCTACGCATTGACTACGAAGCCGACTCACAAGCCGTCGTCGGTTTCAACATGATGGGGCTGCGCTATCGCCACGACGTATGTGTGACCTGGATTGATCAGCGGGCACCACTCGCACATGTCGTTAAGCACCTAGCTGCTGCCAACTTTGACGCTGAGTTTTCGAAGCGTGCTGAGCTCGATGCGCTACAGGCCTAGCCCGATCCTAGTTAAACCACCTTTTTTGCATGCTGTTAGACTACCTGAAATCGGTACGGCTGCGCTCGCCTAACGTCGGTGTAAGCCAAACACCTGACATCAGCCTATCGCTGAGCGCACCAACGACCAATCTAGACACTATCGAGCAGACAGGGCTTGCGCTGGTGGGCCTTGGCACGCTCGCACTGATCGTGGCGCTCTTTGGGGCTGGAAGCGTGTATCCGGCTGCGTTTCTGGTAGGCGGCGTAGGCACCATGTCGGTGGGCGCGCTGCTGTACTTCCGTAAGTTTCTGACCAAGCCCGAAGGCATCAACAACGACGGCCTCTGGATGGGCACCGCCACCGCCAAGGGCGCGCTCGGCTGGGTGCTCGGCATCGTGTTCACTGGGTTTTACGTGCTGATGTACTGGTTTCCGGCCACGCTGACGCACCTCGTCGCCATCGTCGACCCGATCTCGGACTTCATCGGCTATCCCGAGGGGGTGGATGCACGCCGCTGGGTGCTGTACGGCACCTTCTACACCATTGCCGTGCTGGTCATGGGCGTACGGGCGATCTACAAATACCGCCACGTAACGTACCAGATCATCCGCACGATCTCGGTCATGTTCTTCCAGCTGGTCTTCGCGTACCTGATCCCGTACGGGCTGGTGATGCTGAACCAGCCTGAGTTCTACTTCCACTACTTCTGGCCGCTCAAGTACGAGTACCTGTGGCCGGGCGCCGACAACTGGCTGCTCACATACATGATCGTGTTCGGTGCGCTTATGTTCTTCGTGGGCACGCCCATCCTGACGTACTTCTTCGGCAAGCGCTGGTACTGCTCGTGGGTGTGCGGCTGCGGCGGCCTCGCCGAAACGGCCGGCGATCCCTACCGCCACCTCTCCGACAAGTCGCTCAAGGCGTGGCAGGTAGAGCGGTGGCTGATCCACGGTGTGCTCGCCGCCACGGTGCTAGGCACAATCCTGCTGTGGATAGACACGGCGACCGGGGGGAGCATCCTCGGCAGCATCTCGCAGCCGTTCCGCAAGTGGTACGGCTTCTTGATCGGGCTGATCTTCGCGGGTGTCGTTGGCGTCGGGTTTTACCCGATCATGGGCTCCCGGGTGTGGTGCCGCTTCGGGTGCCCGATGGCGGCCGTCTTGGGCTTGCAGCAGCGGTTCTTCTCGCGCTTCCGCATCACGACCAACGGCGGACAGTGCATCTCGTGCGGCAACTGCTCCACGTACTGCGAGATGGGCATTGACGTGCGGTGGTATGCCCAGCGTGGCCAGAATATCATCCGCGCCGCATGTGTCGGGTGCGGGGTATGCTCGGCGGTGTGCCCGCGTGGGGTGCTTAAGCTGGAGAACGGCCCGCAAGATGGCCGCTACAATGGCCCCGTACTCTTCGACCGTGACGACGTAGTCGTCCTCACCGACGAGACCTGGAAGGCGTAATCAGCGGGTTATGCCTCCGCGCTCAGCATCCGCACAGCAGAGGCCAAGTCAACGTCAGCATTCGCTAGGCCATCGCCCTGATGGTGTAGCTCTTCGCGGATAGTGACCCGCAGCGCGCGCAGCCCGTGGACGCCCTGCATGTCCTCCAACGCAAACGACTCGACCTCCTCCTCGGCAAAGCCCGATGCCTGCAGGTAGGCAATGTACTCGCGGTACTCCGCCTCTTCGTGGGCGTGGGCGTACACGATGGCGATGGTGCCGGGCTGGGTAAGACGCTCGCCCGTCGATTTAATCACCGCCTTGTCGATGCGCTTCTTGACGATCTCATAGCGGATGTTGTACGCGCCGTCCACGTCAAACTGCTTCTCTTCCTGCCGGAACCGGATGGCCAGCGGCGAACTGTGGACGAGGATGAGGTGGGTCACGTCTAGCGCTACGGGCAGCGACTGCCGGGTCCGGCGGAGGGCCCACTCGGTGCCGCACATCATCATCAGCTGCCAGAGCCGCAGGTTGCGCAGGTACATCGGGTGGAACTGCCCATCGGACTGCAGGGAGGCGCCCACGTAGATGCTGTGGTCTACGCCGTCGGTCTTGTACTTCTCGAAGAAGTGCGGAAACATGCCCTGCGCTTTCTCTTCCTGCGCATCCAAGTAGGCACCGACAGTCTCGTTGATCTGCGTGACCGATTCCTCAAACTCACGCCGCCGCTTGTACAGCATGCCGTGTGCGGAGTCGATGGCGGCGCGGTAATCGGCAATACGGCTCTCCACGGAGGGGCCAAAGCTAGCCAAGTGATCAAAGAGCGGCTCCACCTCGTCGCGCAGGAAGGCCAGCTTGGCCGTCTCGTCCTGCGTCTTCAGCCCCAGCTCAAGCTCTTGGGCAAACGTGCCAATGCGGTAGCCCAGCTCGTCGAGAATCGGCAGCGGACGGATCAGGCTAGCTTCCACGATCACAGCTAACGCCAACGCCAACTGCTCCACCAGGTCGTCCAGAATGGCGCTGTTGCGCGTGTCGGAGGAGTGGCGGATGTCGGTAAGGCCGTAGATCGGGTAGACGTTGTCAAACACGATCGGTTCAAGCGTCGCGGCTTCGCCCTGGTCGCGCGCCATCATGTAGCGCAGGGCCGCCTCGCGGAAGCGCCACTCTACCGAAGGGTGGAGCGCTGTGTACTGCCGCTTGATGATGGCCTGGATGCGATCCTCGGCCTCGTCGAGGCTGCGCTGGAGCGAAGTGGCGAAGAGGGTCATCACCTCCATCAGCTTCAGCGTGTTCACGGCGTCGAGGCTGCCCGCTTCGCCTGAGGCCAGCTCAAGAATGCCAATCAGCTTGGACTTGTACACCAAGGGCGCTAAGAGTACGCTCTCGTACCCTTTCTCGCGTAGCGTCTGCTCATATGCAGTGTCAAAGCCCGCATCGGCCAAGTCAGCAAGCAGGACGGGCTCCTTCGTCTGGATGACCTTGGCATACGCCGAGTCGTGCATGCGTGGGCACACGGGCGCCTCGTTCCCTGTCATCAGCAGGCTACGCCCCACGATGTGCGCGTTGGAGAGCTGCCCGACTTCTTCCTTCTCGAGACACAGGAAGCCCAGGTCGAGGTCTGGATGTTGCATCAGCGTCCGCAACCGGGCCTCCAGATGATCAACGCGTTCCGGCGTCGTCATCGCATTGGGTTCGAGCAGATCGTTTTTAAGACGCGAGAGCACCTCTTGGTCTGTGACATCAATAGCCTCGATGACTGCGAAGCCGTGAAACGAGAAGTTGTCGGGCGGGAGAAACGTCTGCCAAAGCGTAAGGTCGAGAGGGTTTTCCTGGAGCGTTCGGATCTGCTCCTTGGTCAGCGTGGGCAGGTCACCCTCATGCTCGATCCAGCAGAAGCGCGCGTCGTGCTGGAAGCGGTAATAATTTTGGAGACCGGTCTGCGCGTCTACCTTGGCGTAGATGATCGGGTAATCGAAGCCCGCGTCGACGTGGTAAAACGCATAGAGAATGAACGCGTAGGCCGATACGGCCTTGCGGTCTGCCATGCGTTGGAATTCCTCGGGGTTATCGATGAACATCTGCCGCGCCGCCTCAATCAGGTGATCGAAACCGGGTGTGCAGAAGACACGATCCATGGCAAACGGACGGTTGGCCGACGCGAGCACGGCATCGAGCCGCGCCGAAGGAAAGACTGCACTCATCATCAGGTTGATGAGGTCGCGGTGCGTATCCAAGACTGGAAGGTCATGGATGGCGCCGTGCAGCGCCGGGGTCTCGTCCCATTGCTTCGACACGTACCGTGCTAGTGCAGCAGTCACGTCCTGTTGGGTAGCGAGTTGCTTCCAGTAGTCGGCCAGCCGGTCGAGGCTGAGCACACGGTCAAAGAGAAACGTATCGAACCCAGGCTTCATAGGGTACCTCCGGCGCATAGGGAGTGGCGCCCAGCGGGGAGGGCGCGCAGGATAGTCAGAGGGGTCTTGACGTAAAAATACGCAAAACCCTTACATAATGCCTGTTTACGATGTGCAACGCGCTTGGTTTACGGAGTGGTGACATAGAGCCGCAGGAACTCAGCAAGTAAACCATCCACTTCAGGGGTGCGGGCGAGTGTGTCGAGGATAGCCTGGAAGTCGGCCTCCGTCTCGACCTCGGTGTAGTACGCGCGGTACGCGAGCAGCCGTTCACGCTCGGTGTCGGCATCCAGCTCGCTGTGAAATTGCGTGCCGTAAATGGGTTTGTTGCCCATTCGGAAGGCCTGATGGCCTTGGTTATCGCTGATGGCCAGCTCGATAGCGCCTGCAGGGAGGACCGTCACGCGGTCATGGTGGCCCACATTGGCCTTGAATGAGGCGGGCAAGGTGCTGAAGAGCGGATCTGCTGATCCAGCGGCATTCAGGTGAATGGTGCGGCAACCCATCTCGGTGAGCTCGGGTACGTATTCGACACGCCCGCCCAGGGCGCGCCCGATGATCTGATGGCCCCAGCACGAGCCGAACGTGGGGTAGCTGCGGCGATCCGCCTCCCGGACGAGGGCGAGCAGGTCCTCCATCCACGGGTAATCTTTCCATGCGGAGTATTCCGCCGAGCCGCCAATCATCATCACATCGGCGTGGTCTAAATCGCTCAGCGCCAAGGGGTCGCGCACCACGTTGCGAAGCACGAGCTGATCAGGCGTGAGCTGACATCGGTCCAGGAAGCACTGTTGCTCTTGCTGTTCGATGTCGGCCGTGTCGCGGGCTTGAATGAGGAGGAGGCGCATAAAGTATCAGATGAACTCGATGTGGTTAATCATGTCCTCACCCGAAAGAATATCGACGATCATCAAGAGCCCGCGTACAAAATCGCCAATGGAAGCGCGTTGTTGGTGCGCATAAACAATGCCAGCATGAGGGATACCTTGGGCATGGAGGCGGAGAAAGTCGTCATCTCGCGTGATGAGCGTCCGGTTTTCTGCAGCGGCTCGCCGCAAATGTGCCACATCTTCAGCACCAATCATGTCAGCTTCGCTTGCCGTGAGCACGTCATGCTCTCGCCGTCTCAGTGCCTCGATAATCGCCCCATGAATATGCTCATCGGTATAGAAAGCGATGGGCTTAGCCATGGAGCTTCAGCATGCGGTGGACTTTAGAAGGGGTTTGGTCGCGCAGTGTTGCAGCAAACTGGTCGCTAGCGACCAACGAGGCATCGATGGCTGCGCGATGGTCGTAGTAGTAGGCCAGTGCAGCGTAAATCTCCGACAGGGTGAGCCCATAGGCCGAGGCAATCTCATCTGCACTCATACCCAGACGCTCATGCCAAACGGCAACGTCGGCCACGGTGATGCGCCGCCCAGCAATACGCGGCTTGCCGCTCCGCACGCCAGGGGTCGCTTCGATGTAATGATCGATTTTGGACATGATCGTATTCAGACGTGTGCCTCGCCGAAACGGTCTATTCGGCGTACTGATCCGGGAGGTCGTTTTCGTATAGCACCACCGAGCCCGGCGGGAGGTGGGTGTTTACGTAGTCGCGGGCGTCGAAGAGCGAGTTGAAGATCTTGATCTGGTCGTCGGGATACGCCGCCTCGCGGAGGCCAGCTTGGATGGGGGCGGTTTGCTGTTCGCCTACGAGCACGGCGAGGTCGGCGTGGCGGGCGATGTGCTGGCCAAGGGCGAAGTTCTCGGCGTAGTGGCGCTCGCCGAGTTCGACCATGCCTGGCGTGACGATGGCACGGGTACCCTTGAACTGACCCAGGATCTCGACTGCGTTCTTGGCGCCGGTAGGGTTGGAGTTGAACGCGTCGTCGATTACGGTAAGCGGCCCCTCTTGGCGCAGCGCGAGGCGGTGGGCCACGGGTTCGATGCGCTGCACCGCGTGCGCGATCTGCCGCAACCGCAGCCCTAGTGCCCGCCCCACGGCAATGCCTAGCAAGATGTTCTGGACGTTGTGCTTGCCGAGCAGCTTGGTGCGGAACGGATGCTCAGTCCCGGTTTCGTCGCGCACGATGAAGCGCGCGCCTTCGGGGCCATACCTGATGTCGCGCGCCGTGATGGCGGCGTCTGCCGCGCCCTCCACCGATACCCGCCATGCCTGCCGACCAGGTGCCCGCGCATCCATCCCCGCCACATGAGCGTCGTCTTCGTTGAGCACCATCACGCCATCGGTGGGCAGGTACGCCAGCATCGTCCCTTTCTCATGCGCGATGTTCTCCTGCGAACCCATCGTTTCAAGGTGCGCAATCCCAATGTTTGAGACGATACCGACCTGCGGTTGGGCGATCTCGCACAACTCGCGCATATCGCCAGGGTGGCGGATGCCCATCTCCAAAATGAGCATTTGGTGCTCCGGTTTCAGCATCGTATTGACGACGAGGCAGATCCCCATCGGCGTGTTGTAGGAGCCGGGCGTAGCCAACACGTTGTAGCGCTGCTTCAGGATCTCAGCCACTATAAACTTAACGCTGGTCTTGCCATACGACCCGGTGATGCCGAGCACGGTGAGGTCGGTGCGGCGCTGCAGCGTGGCACGTGCCTGCCGCTTGAAGCCGTTCTGAATAGAGGTTTCGACGGGCTTCATGAGCAGTGCGGCACCCAGTACCCAAAGGGGACCACCAAAGTCGGCCAGAAGCAAGCCAGCGAGGTAGTAAGGAAGCAGGCCAGGCCAGCCTGCACCCCATCCGATGACAACGCCAGCGACGACGGGAAGCAGTGCGAGGACTCCGCTCGTGGCGGCCAGCCGCTTCATCCGAGCGGTGTACTTGAGTGGCTTCTTTGGTCGAGCCGAGAGGTACAGCTTCGACGACGCAAACGCCACGCACCAGCCCACCAAGACAAGGGCCAGCAGCCAGGACACGTTTGCCCACGCGAACCCTACACTGACGAGAACGAGCGCTACCACATGCGAACGGCGGAAGATCTGCGCAGTGTGGGCACTCAGCCACTGTCGGTATTCGGCAGGTTTGTAGCCTTCCAACTGAAACAGATGGAGGAAGTAACGCAGCCGATGCCAACCGCGAAGCGCAGCAAAGAGGGTGGCTAGTAGGGCAAGGAAGGCAAGCACAGGCAGGAAGATGAGAGTTAAGCGGCCGCAGGCGCTGCGGTTTCGGCGCCAGCAAAGCTAAGAATGCCTCCCGCAACGGCGCCGAGCGCATCGAGGTACCCATAATGCCCCGCTCCCTCCAGCACGAACAGGCCAGCGTCAGGGAGTTGAGCAGCGAGCACATCCATCTGATGGCGCGATATGGCCCTGTCGGCATCGCCCCAAAGCAGAAGGACCGGGATTGAGATGCGAGGCAGCCGATCCTCGACAAACAGATTGACCGTCTTTACAAACGTAGCACGCATCACCCCATCGAGCGCTTGGTAGTCGGACGAGCCTAGCCATGACCAGACAAGCGAGTGCCGCAACCAGTCGAGCCCCGCATCACGTGCGGGACCCGGCATAAGCTGGAACGGAGCCTTCAGCGCTTTGGCAAGGGCGACGCGCGCATGATAGTGCCACGTGCGCACGGGCCTGACCCCCGAGGGACTGATGAGGGCCATCTGCTCAATGCCACGCTTGAGCCGGTCATCGCCTGCCATGTAAAGGCCGATGCGTCCGCCATTCGAGTGCCCGACCCAGAGTACGGGCTGCTGGATCTCTGTGTCGATGTAACGCCGGATCAAATCGGCATACTCGGGGACGCCCCAGGGCTCGGGTGGCGGTGGCGTGTGGCCATGGCCGGGGAGGTCGATGTTGTACACGCGGAGCATGCCCGACAGGGCCTCGGCCAAGGGGTGCATGAGGCGGGCGCTGCTGCCCCAGCCATGCACCATCAACACAGATGGGCCATCCTCAGGGCCTGTGACCTCTACGTGGAGTCGGCTGAGATCGAAGGGGAGGGGCATGCAGGCTCATGTCGGCAACGTGGTGAGAGCACTCCCGGAAACCCACATTTTGGAGCCGCGTTCCTCCATTCTGTGGTCGCAACGCGCGGCCAAGTTATGAGGCCATTGCCGCACCTCTTCCGCCGCATTCTGAGTGCGGAGAGCGCCAGCACCGCTGGCTGCACTGTGCCGGCTCGTTCCCAATCCGTAGTCCTCCCGCCGTCTGCACACGCTGCTGCGGACTCCATTTGATTTGCGATTTAGTACCGTATGGCTCGACGAGAAGAACCCATCACTGGCATCCTCGAAATGATCGGGGGTAAAAAATTCGGCTTCGTCCGCGAACTGCGCGCCGACTGTCCGAAAGGCGACCGCGACCCGTTTATGCCGCCGCCACTTATCCAGAAGTTCAAGCTGCGTGACGGGGTCGTCATCGAGGGTACGATGCGCCCTGGCCGCAAAGGGGACATGCAGGTGCAGCGGCTCGACAAGGTGATGGGCCTGCATCCGAAGGCGTGGTCACAGACCAGAAACTTCGAGAACGGGCAGATCATCTACCCGCGCGACCGCTTCAACCTCGTCACCGGGCCATCGAATTATGCCATGCGTGTGGTCGACTTGGTGGTGCCGATCGGCAAGGGGCAGCGGGCACTCATTGTCGCTCCGCCGCGCACGGGCAAGACCATCCTGATCAAGAAGATCGCCGCCGCCATCTCGCAGAATCATCCTGAGGTAGCCCTCGTGGGGTTGTTGGTGGATGAGAGGCCGGAGGAGGTGACCGACTTCAAGCGGACTACGGCAGCCCATGTCTTCGCGTCATCAAATGATCAGGACGATGACAATCATGTGCGCGTATCAACGCTCGCTATGGAGCACGCCAAGCGGCTCGTCGAGATGAAGAAGGACGTGGTAATCCTGCTCGACTCACTCACGCGGCTTGGCCGCACGTTCAACCTGTACTACGAGGGGCGCGGTCGCACCATGTCGGGCGGCATCGACGCAGGCGCGCTCAAGATACCGCGTCGGCTGTTTGGGGCGGCGCGCAACATCGAAGGCGGCGGCTCGCTCACCATCATCGCCACGGCGCTCATCGAAACCGGCAGCCGCATGGACGAGGTGATCTTCCAGGAGTTCAAAGGCACGGGCAACGCCGAGATCGTGCTCGACCGTCAGATGGCCGAGAAGCGTGTCTTTCCGGCGATCAACCTGCGCAAGAGCGGCACGCGCAACGAAGAGCTTCTGCTCGGCGACATGGTCCGCCAGCAGCACAAGCTGATGCAGGTGCTCAACAGCCGCCATCCCATCGAGGCCATGCAGGCGCTCCTACGCCAGATGCAGCAGCGCCCCACGAACGTTGAGCTGTTGAACTCGCTGATTCCGTCGTATTAGGTAGCGAGACAGACGCGCTACTCGATAGTTTCGAGCAGCACCTCTACCGCACGTTTCAACTGCGCATCATCGCCCATCGCCGTCGCGGCGGGCAGGTTTTCGACGCGCACGCCGGGTTCCAGCTGTTGGTTTTCGAGGGCGCGTTGTGCCTTGTCGGTCATGGCCATGTTGGGCAGGCCGAAGCGGATAGACGAATCAATCTGGCGCTCCCACCAGACGAACGAGCACGTGCCGGGTACAGGCATACCGACGAGCTGGCCGATGCCAAGCGCCTTGTAGGCGTACGGGGTGCAGTGGGCGTCGGAGTAGTTGCCCTCGCTCATCAGCATCACCGACGGCTTGTGCCAGCGCCGCTGGGGCTCGGTACCGATGACGCGGCCATCGGGAGAGATGAAGTCGGCGTAGCGGGTGCCGGTGAGGAAGGTCGAGAGGTCATCCACGAGGTCGCCGCCGCCGTTGAAGCGCGTATCCACGACGAGTGCTTCTTTGGTGACGTGCCGTCCCAGCACTTCCTCGATGACGGTGCGGTAGCTGCCGTCGCTCATGCTGCGCACGTGGACGTAGCCGAGGCGCCCGCCCGAGAGCGAGTCGACCAGGGCACGCCGCTGCTTCACCCAGCGGTCGTAGCGCAACTGGCTCTCGGCCCCAAGCGAGATGGGCTTGACGACTTCCTCCCAGCTTTCTTGCGTGGCGGGATCAATGAGCCCAAGCCGCACGCGGTCACCGGCCTTGCGGTTGAGCAGGCCGTACAGGTTGGTCTGCGGCGTCAACGCCTCGCCGTCGATCATCTCGATGACGGTGCCCGCCTGGATCTTGCTGTCGGCGTTGTCGAGGGGGCCGTCATTCATCACCTCCGCGATGCGGATGCCTTTGCCTGCGTAGTCCTGATCATAGAAAACACCGAGCGAGGCCGTAACGTCGCCGTTCTCGCTGCGGTGTGTATAGCGTGCGCCAGAGTGTGAGGCGTTCAATTCACCCAAAAGTTCGCCCAGCAGGTCGGCGAAGTCATAGCCGTTGGCAATGTGCGGCAAGTGGCGTGCGTGCGCCTGCCCCAGCGTGTCCCACTGTGCGCGGATGCCGTGGAGGGTGGGGTCGTAGAACTTGTCGATGGACTGTTGCCACGCGTGCCAGAAGATGTACTCCCGTTCGGCAGGGGCGTCCAAGACCATCTCGCTGCTGTAGCCGATGCTCGTCCGTTTGCCGCCCTCGATGGCGACCTTGCTGAAGCGCCCACCACTGAGGAGGAACACGTGCTTGCCGTCAGCGCTCAGCTCCATGCTGGCAAACCCAGCGCCGAGCTTGGCGAGGATCTTGGTTTCTCGCGTGCGGAGGTCGGTGACCCAGAGGTCGTAGCCACGCTCGAAGCGGGCGAGGTAGACGAGTTTTCCGCCATCGGGCGTGACGACGGCGCCATTCATCCGCGCGGAGTGTATGGTCAGCCGTGCCTGACGATCTTCGATGCCGTCCAGGTCGATCTCCAGGGTCTTCGTGGAGTCGGTCTCGGCTGTTTCCTTGGTGTCCTCGTCCTTCTTCTCCTTCTTGGCTTTCGCTTCGCGTTCTTTGAGGAGGTCGAAGTCTTCCTTGCTCAGTGAGAAGCGCTCGTAGGCTTCGTCGGTGAAGAACATGCCGTAGGCATCGACCTCGCGGGCACTCGATCCAGCCCAGCCACGCAGACCGTTGCGATCTGAGAACCAGATCATCATCTTGCCCTCCATCATCCACTGCGGGTTGGAGTCCGGGTAGCCGCTTTGCGTCAGGTTGACGATCTCGCCTGTGCCATCGGCCTTCACCAGCCCGACCTCGGACGGCCAGTAGCCCGGCTGTGTGTACTCGATCAGCATCCACTTGCCGTCGGGTGACCACGCGAAATGCTGATCGCCGTCGGCGTAGGAGAAGTTGTGGGTGCCGGGGACGACGGTGCGTGTGGCCTTGGTGGCCCGGTCGATCACCTTGACTGTGGTGCGGTCTTCGAGATAGGCCACCTCAGTGCCGTCGGGCGAGTAGGCAGGTTGGAACGTGGCCGTATCGGTAACGAGGAGCGGCGTCTCGTCGATGATCGTCGCGGTGTAGAAGTACGGCTCGTCGTCGCGGGCGATGCTGGACTCGTACAGGTTCCACGCGCCATCGCGCTCACCTGCATAGACGAGGGTGCGTCCTTTAGGGTGGAAAGCCACCGTGCGTTCCTGCGTGGGGGTCTGCGTGACTTGCTTGGTGGTATTCGTCTCGGTGGAGGTCACGAACACATCGCCGCGGTAGATGAAGGCGATCTCCTTGCCGTTGGGAGAGACGGCCATCTGTGTCGCGCCGGAGGAGACCGTTTGAATCGCGTCGGTGCGCGAGGCGTCGCGTGTCAGGCGGATGGCAACCTTCTGTGGCGTCTCGCCACGCCGCATGGTATAGATCTCACCGTCTTGGGCAAAACACAGCAGCCCATCGTTGGAGGAGGTGAGAAAGCGGACGGGATGCATCGGGAAGTCTGTGAGAGCCGTGGCCGTTCCGTCAAACGGTTTGTGATGCACGTTGAACGTGCCGTTGGATTGCTCGCTGAGGTAGAAGAAGCCCGTCTCATCAGCATCCCACACCGGATTGCGGTCCTCGCCCTCCCAGCCTGCGACCTTTGCATAGCTGCTATCGGCCATGTCGTAGCGCCACACATCGCGGGTGACCGATGAGGTGTGTTTCTTGCGCAGTGGGTCCTCGTAGCCTTTGCGGTCGTGGAAGAGCAGTTCGGTACCGCCAGCGTTGTATACCGCATCTTCAGCGGGCGTGGTCAGCACCATCTGCGGTGTTCCGCCCGCGATGGAGACTTGGTACAGCTCAGAGAGCACGCCGCTCGGAAACATGGCGTTACTCGCCTTGTCGGTGCGCGACGAGGTGAACAACACGTGCTGCCCGTCGGGACTGAAGTCGCTGGGGTGGTCGGCTGCGGAGTGGTGCGTCAGCCGCGTGGGCGTGCCACCAGCTGCGGGCATAACGAACACGTCCAGGTTGCCGTAGCGATCTGAGGCGAACGCGATCTGCGACCCGTCGGGGGACCACACGGGCATCGCGTCATAGCCGCTGTACGTGGTGCGCTGCACAGCCGTGCCGCCCGAGGCCGGGACAACGTAGAGGTCGCCCTGGTAGCTGAACGCGATCTGCGACCCATCAGGCGAGACCGCGGGGTAGCGAAGCCAAGTCGGCGCGTTTTGGCCTACGGCAGTAAGCGGTGTAAGGAAAAGGAGGACGGCAATGAGACGGCGCATAGGTTCAGCAGCGGGGCGTGACGGATCGAGCGTGCAAGATCCGACGGGGCACCATGCTCTGCAACCACAACCCGCTGTTTACATGCGATCTGCAGTCGAATTCCTCAATACGCCTTAATATGCTTTGATCACCTGTCCAGAGAGCGGCGCAGCGGGCGCCATAGCGACCATCATCGTCAGGTCGACGAGGGCATCGGCGGTGACGCCGTCGGTGTCGTCGTCGTAGGCGATGGTGGACGGAGCGATGGCGTGGGCGGTGATGCCCTGGCCCGCGTACTCGGCCGCGATGGCTTCGATGAGCCGGATCACGCCAGCCTTGGCCGCGCCGTAGGCTCCTTGCTGCGCCTGCGCGCCGTCGGCACCGTGGGCCGAGGCGTAGCCGATGAGCCGCCCGCCGTTGTCCATCGCTTTGATGGCTTCGCGGAACGTGAGAAACGCGGACGTCAGGTTTAAGTCCATCATGTGCTGCCAATCGGCCAGCGACATCTCCGCAAAGGGCGACATCCCCCAGGTACCCACGGTGTGGATGACCGCATCGACTGGGCCAATCTGGTCGCGGATGTGCGCAAAGACCTCTTGCACCTGCGCCTCGTTGGTGACATCGACGGGGAAGGCCCACCCCTCGGCATTATCGGGAAACGGGAGGTCATACGCCTTTTCCGCATCGTAGACGAGCGCCACGATTGTGGCGCCCGCCTCGGCGAAGGCTTTGACGAGGCGCTGGCCCAGCCGTCCGGCAGCACCCGTGATGACGATAACTTTGTTGGCGAGCAAGGAGGGAGTCATGGTTTGTGGTGTAGCGTGTTGTAGGAGTAGGAGGAAGGCTATGCAGTCAGTCGGTGGCAGAGGTGTGATCATGTACCACACGCCATCCGTCATCATGCTGCCGGAAGACCAGCGTGAAGAGTCCCGTGGCGTCTTCGTATGTGCCGCCGCGCGCCAAGCGCCACCGCCCGAAGACGTAGGCGGCATCGCCGCTGAGTACTCGGATGTCGAGATCGCCGAAGCTGAGCGTGCCCATCGCTTCCCGGTCGGGGTAGCTGGTTTGATAGCCTTGCAGCGTGGTTTGCCAGCCCGTGCGCACGTTGCCGCCCGAGGCGAAGCGCAAGTCGGGCGCGTTCCAGTAGCCTTGCATGAAGCCTTCGATGTCTCCCGCATTCCACGCGGCGACTTGCGCGTCAAGCACGGCGCGGATGTGCTCCTGTGCCTGCGCATCATCGGCTAGGCTTTTGGAGATGGAGGTGCAGCCTGCGGCACCACAAGTCAGTAGCAAGGTCAATAAAAAATACCACGCTGGGTGTTGAGCTGACATCGGTTGTAGTAGAAAACAAATCAGTTACAATGGGGTAGACGGCGAGCAATCGTGCGGAGGTTTCTCGCGTTGTTCCGCACGTCGGCCAAAAGCATGCCTGACTTGAAGTTAGGCGGAACGCTGCCGATGCTTACCCCAAACCCGTACCGTTTTTGAGACAACCGAGCGCGCGTATTAGCCCATATCGCTACCACTTCCCCCACCAGGCTTAGGCCACGACCTGAGCCGCTTCGACAGCGATAAGCAGAACAGTCAGGGTTACCTCGTGCAAGTGAGTAACACCGCCCGGCGTGGCGTTTACCCTTTTCGTGCGCTCCGTGTTCTCGTGGGCCTACTCGGCTCGGCAGGGCTCGTGCTGGTGTGGATGGTAGGCCAAGCGGCCTCCACCACCACCGACACCAGCGGCGTGGTCAAGGACTGGCTCGTTTGGGACGCCGCGCAGGCCGAACGCACCAAGGCAGCGCTAGCTGAACTGGAGGCGCAGCGGTGGATCGCGCTGGCCGACAGCGACAGCACCGCGCTCGATTCATTGGCGCTTGACTCCCTTCGGTTGGATTCGCTCGCTGCCGACAGCACCGATTCCACGTTCTACGCACCCCGCGCGCTCAACTACCTGACGCGTCCACGAGTGGACCGACGCTCGGCGTTGCTCTTTCCACGCAGTCAACGCGCCATGTCGCTCAGGCTGGGCAGCTACTGGGAGCATCAAGTTGAGCTGGACTCCACCGAAGACGTTATTCGCATCACCGAGCAAGTGGGAGAGAGCGATGTTCGCTTTCCGGTAGAGCTCGACTACGAGACCTATCGCCGCCAGCGGTTCGACGAAGATGCGCGCAGCAGCTGGCAGCAGATGGTCGTGCAGCGCGCCCGGCAGCAGCGCAACCGCAACCGAGGCGGGCTGGGCTTCAACATCGTGGTGCCCGGCGGGCGCAACAGCGCGTTCACCACCATCTTCGGCACCAACGAGGTCGACCTCCGCGTGAACGGCCAAGCCAACATCAACGCGGGCTTCAACTACCGCGACAGCGACCAGCAGGTAGCCGTCACCGGGCGCTCGCGCCAGATCGACCCTGACTTCAAGCAGGACCTGCGCCTCGGTATCAACGGCACCATCGGCGACAAGCTGCGCGTGGACGTCAGCTGGGACACGCAGCAGGACTTCGACTACCAGAACCAGATCAAGCTGCAGTACCAGGGCTACGAGGACGAGATTATCCAGAGCATCGAGGCGGGCAACGTGCTGCTCGACACGCGCTCTACGCTCATCCGTGGCGGCCAGAGCCTATTCGGGCTCAAGAGCAAGCTGCAGATCGGTGGCTTTGGCATCACGAGCGTAGTCAGCCAGGAGGAAGGCCAAGCCAACAGCCTCAGCATCGACGGCGGCGCGGAGGAGATCGAGTTCAGCGTCAAGCCCACCAACTACGAGTCCGACACCCACTTCTTCCTCGGCTACTACTTCCGCAACCGCTGGGAAGACGCTATGGGGCAGCCTAGCCTTGGGGTCGTCTTGGATGGGAATTTTGAGGGCATCACCGACATCGAGATGTGGAAGTTAGAGCGCTTCAGCAACGACGATGATGACCTGCGGCAGGCCGTGGCCGTGGTCGACCTTGGCGAGGAATTAGACATCTTAGAGCAGGCCGATAGTTACTCGCGCACGGAGCTGCCTAATGAAGGTCAAGACCAGTACAGCGACTTCGACATGGGCGACATGGATGTGCTGCGCGACGGCAACACCGACCTGCAGTCGTACTTCGGCAGCCGCGATGTGGCCATGACCAACGACGACTGGGTCAACGGGCGCTTCCGGCTCATGCTCGAGGGGCGTGATTACGACTTCGATCCGTACCTGGGCTACGTCACGCTGCGCCAGCGCGTACAAGAGGGCGAAGCCATCGCCATCTCGTTCCGGTACCTGTCACGAGGCAGCGCTGTGGAGGTGGGCGACTTCGTGGCGACCTCGGGCGGTTCGGACGGGACCCAGACGGAGGACCGATTGGTGCTCAAGCTGCTGCGTCCCAAGCAGTCGCGTCAGCCTGCGCTGGAGAGTGGGTTCAACCCCGCCGCGTGGTACCTGGAGATGCGCAACATCTACCCCCTCCAGGGCGGTGGCATCAACGCCAACGAGTTTGAGCTCGACGTCTTCTACGAGCCGCCGGGCAAGGTGCGGTCCAAGACGCTGCCGGGCCTCGGCATCCGCGACGAACTGCTCAACCTCCTCAAGCTCGATCGCATCAACGAGGACGGGCGCGAAGGACCGGACAACCAGTTCGACTACCTCTCGAATTATACCATCGACCCGGGGCGCGGCCGGCTGATCTTCCCCGTCCTGGAGCCGTTCGGGAGCCGCATCGAGGAGATCATCGACGGGACTGCGCTCTCGGCGGCGGAGAAGCAAAGCGCCAAAGAGCTGCTGGTCTTCGAAAACCTGTATACCAAGAAGCAGCAGAACGCCCGCCTAGACACGCAGCTCGACGTGTATACCATCGCGGGGTCGTACAAAGGCTCGGCACAGTCCTTTTATGACCTGGGCGCCTTCACGGGTATCATCGAAGGCTCGGTGCGCGTCACAGCGGGCGGCACCGTGCTCACCGAAAACGTGGATTACTCGGTGGATTACCAACTGGGGACGGTCAACATCATCAACCAGTCGCTCGTGGCCGATGGCCGCAAGATTGACATCGAGTACGAGCAGAATCAGCTCTTCAACGTGCAGCAGAAGACGCTGATTGGCACACGCGTGGAGTATGAGCTGGATGAGCGGTTCCGCATGGGCAGCACGCTGATGCGGCTCAGCCAGCGCTCGCCAGTAGACAAATTTCGCATCGGCGAGGAGCCCATCCAGAACACCATCTGGGGCGTGGACGGCCAGCTGAAGCTGGAACCGTACTGGCTGACGCGTGCTATCGATTGGCTGCCGCTGATCCAGACCAAGGCGAACAGCTCCATCGAGATTACGGGCGAGTTTGCGCAGCTGCGGCCCGGGCACTCGCAAACCACGGCGTTCGAGCGCACGCGCCGCGAGCTGCGGTCGAGCGGGCGCGACCTGAAGGACGACGAGCTCAAGGGCATCACCTACATCGACGACTTCGAGGCGTTCGAAAACACGTTCCAGCTCCGGCAGCCGGGCGCATGGCGCTTGAGTGCGGCGCCCGACTCGATCGCCGCCGTGGGGCCGCAGCAGTTTGGCCTCGACGCTGACTCACTGCGCAGCAACTGGCGCGGCAAGTTCTCGTGGTACCAGGTGAGCCGGGGCCTGCTTAGCGAGCTGGGCGGCGTGGATGTGGCGACGGAATACGAGGCCTTGGCCGTTGCGCCCGTGCGCGTGCTCGACGTCTTCCCCGACCGTCAGGTGGAGCGCGACAGCGAAGAGCTGCAGACCTTGGACCTGTTCTTTGCGCCCAACGAACGCGGGCCGTACAACTACACGCGGGCGTACGACGAGTTTGCCCAGAACCCCAAGAACGTGTGGGGCGGCATCGTGCAGCGCATCCCCGATGGGTTCAACGACTTCACCACGCGCAACATCGAGTTTGTGGAGTTCATCATCCGCCCCTTTGCGGACAACATGGCGCGTGACGCGGGCCCTGATGCCAAGCTCTACGTGGACCTGGGCACCATCTCTGAGGACATCATCCCCGACGGGCGTCTGAATAACGAAGACGGGCTGGCCACGACCGACGTAGGCGCCTCGTCGGTGACCCGGTGGGGGCGCCTGCCGAGCGTACGGCAGAACAACTCGGTAGATGTGGACGAGAGTGCGCGCCGGACGGAAGACGTGGGGCTCGACGGGCTCATCTCGTACGAAGAGCCGGGCGTAGGCAACTACAACCCCGATCTGTACGAGGTCAACCAGTTTGGCGACTTCCTGAGCTCCCTCGCCGAGGCGTGCGGTCGGCTAGCGGGTGCCCAGCGCGAGCAGTGCGAGTTTGACCTGCGTCGTGCCCAGGTCGACCCTTCGGGCGATGACTACCGCTACTTCGCCGATCCGTACTTCAACAACGCTAACTTCTACCCGCAGGGCGACGCCTCGCTGCAGCAGCGCTTCAGCCACTACTTCGCCGGCACCGAGCTGAACTCGTTCGAGGGCGTGAACAAGCTCAACCCGGGTACGAAGGGCAACTCGCGCTTCCCCGACTCGGAAGACCTCGACCTCAGCAACTCGCCCGACATCGAGAACAGCTACTTCCAGTACGAGATACCGCTCAGCATTGCCGAGCTAAAGCGCCAAGCCGACCCGCAGGAGATTGACGACTTCGTGGTGGGCGAGGTGACCAACCAGGATGGCGTGGGGACGGGGTGGTTCCAGATCCGCGTGCCCATCCGCAACTTTACCCGCAGCGTAGGGACCATCAGCGACTTCTCTGTGGTGGAGAACATGCGCCTGTGGATGACTGGGATGGAAGACCCCATCACGGTTCGCTTTGCCAGCCTGGAGCTGGTTGGGAGCCAGTGGAGGCAGTCGGACAACATCATTGCCGAGCGCGAGCGGCCCGGCGACCTGCGCTCGGAGGACACGCGCGTGTCGATCTCGAGCATCAACAACGAGGAGAACCGCGACGTCTACGAGACGCCGACGGGTGCCATCACCAGCCTGAACCGCACGGTTTCGGGGCGGCAGCTGCGCGCGCGCGAGCAGGCTATGGTGATGCGCGTCGAAAACCTCTTCCCCAACCAGCAGCGCGCCATCTTCAAGACGTATAACCAGGGTCTCGACCTTTTGCGGTACGGCAACCTCCGCATGTTCGTCCACATGAACGGCCAGCTGGCCGACGGACGGAAGCTGAGCGAACTGGCCGACGAGGAGGCGCGCAGCAAGGTCAGGCTGTTTGTGCGATTGGGCGCCAACGAGACGAACGACTACTACGAGTATGAGCAGCCGCTCTCGCCCAGCGACCCGACGCTGGAGATTGACAACGATGCGCTGTGGCAGACCAATCAGCCCTTCGGCGACGGGTTTGTCGACCTGAACTCCGTCCACATCGTGCTCGGCGCGCTCAACCAGCTCAAGTTCGCCCGCGATCAGCGCGGGGTGCCGCAAGACTCCATCTTCTGGAGCGCCGACGAAACGGGCGAGCTAGTCGGCACCGACGTGCCCGACGCGAACGAGTTTGCGCCGCCCGGCACCCGTCTGGCCATCCGAGGCAACGCGTCGCTCAACAAGATCAACACGATCATCATCGGCCTGCGCAACCCCGCCGACTCCACCAGCATCGACCTGGAAGATCAGCTGGAGGACGTGTCAATTTGGGTCAACGAGCTGCGCACCACCAACTACGACGAGACCAACGGCTGGGCCGCGGTGGGCAACGCCAACTTCCAACTCGCCGACCTGGGCCGCATCCGCATGAGCTACCAAGCGCAGACCGACGGGTTCGGTGGCTTGGCCAGTACGCTGGGCGAGCGCGACCAAAACAACATCCAGAACTGGAGCGTGGCCACCGATGTCAACCTGGACAAACTCTTGCCCGAGCGGCAAGGGTGGACGATCCCGGTATCGGTGCAGGTGCAAAGCAATACCAATACGCCGCGCTTCTCGCCCGACCGTGGCGACGTGCGCCTGTCGGAGATCACGGAGCAGATCGAGCGGGACACGACGCTGGCCGACCGCGACCAACTCATCGACGACGTGATCCAGTCGGCGCAGACGCGCACGTACACGCGGTCGTTCAACACGCGGCTCAGCAAGAACAACTCGCGCTCGCCCGTGCTGCGCAAGACGCTGGACGGCATCACGTTCAACTACTCGTACACCGACACCGACGCCCGCAGCCCGCAGCAGCGCGAACGCGACTCGTGGCGCTGGAATACAGGGCTGCAGTACCGATTCCAGTCAGGCCCCAGCACACTCCGCCCGTTCTGGTTCGCCGATGAGATTCCGGTGCTGAAGGCGTTGAGTGGCTTGCGGTTCAACTATGTGCCGCAGCAGATCAGCGTCTCGGGCACGGCCTCACGCAACTACAGCCAGACGCAAGAGCGGGCGGTGGCGCTCACGCAAGACCCGGACATCCCGGACATCGCCGAGTTTCCCATCCGCGAGCAGCACGCGTTCACCCATCAGCGGCGGTTCCAAGTCGATTACAACCCGTTCGACTTCCTCAACTTCAGCTTCGATACCAACACGGGCCAGAGCCTCAATGCGCTGGGCGTCGATACGCTGTTCACGTTGGTTACGCCCGACTCGGTGTACCGTGGGCTGACCGACATCCGGTCTATCAGCGATGCCATCGCGGCAGGGCTGGCAGACTCGAGTCAGATCGCAGATACGTACCTGCTGGAGCGCCTAAACATCGAAGATTGGCGGGAGGTGGCGGGCCGCGCCTTCTCTGGCGCCGACGATCTACGCACCGAGGACCACGGGCAGAGCTTCAACGCCAGCATCCGGCCGCGCATCCCGCGCAACTCGTTCTTCAGCTGGGTGACGCTGCAGGACATCAGCTATCAGGCTACGTATACGTGGCGCAACGGCGCGGTGGGGCAGATCACGGGTGCCACGATTGGCAACAACGTGACGACGCGCTTCGGCGGCGGCTTCCGCTTCCAGGATCTATGGCGGAAGTTCAAGTTCTACCGCGACATTGAGGAGGCGCACAAGACCGCGCAGCAGGAGGCGCAGCGTAGGCGGCAGGCACGCGAGCGCGAGCGGCAGCAGCGCGCCGAGGCGCGCAAGCAGGAGCGCGAGGAGCGCAAGCGCCAACGCGAGGAAGAGAAGCGGCTCGAAGAGGAACGCGAGGCCGAAGAAGCCCGCCTCCGCGCTGAGGCCGAGGCCCGAGGCGAGGAGTACATCCCGCCCGCAGCGCCCGAGCCAGCGCCTGACAGCACAACGGTAGAGGTGGATGCGCCTGAGCTTGACGCCGTGGATGACGCAGCGCAAGCCGTCCCGCCCGACTCGTCCAGCGTCCTGCCCGACACCACCGGACGGCGCTTTAAGCTGCCCCTGCCCAATCCTATCCCCGTGATGCGCGGGCTCTTCCTGACGGTGACGGGCATCCAGGACGTCAACCTCCAGTACCAGCGCACCTTGACGGGCCAATCCAACGGCATCGGCGTATTCGATCCCAACGGCCAGAACGGCGAGGGCGATGTCAACATCAACTACAGCCTGTTCGACGCCTTCCGCGGCAACGGCCCCGGTCTGCGCTATCGCTTCGGTCTGGACAACACCGTCGACATCGACGAGCGTGTGCTGGCTGGGCCTATCCAGGTTACAGATGCCTTCACCGAGCAGAACCGGGTCAACGGCCGCACCACCATCAACCTCTCCAGCGACTTCCGCATTAACCTGACCGCAAATGCCGACTGGAGCGAGCGCGAAACCATCAACTTCCGCATCAACGACGAGACGGGGCTGCCCGCGTCCACCTCGACCAACCAGGGGAGCAATAAGGCCAGCATCTGGACGTTCGGGGCGGACTACCTGAGCCTGTTTAATGCACAGCTAGACGCGTACCGCGCCGATGCCGCCAACCTGGAGCCGGACGCCTCGCGCGTGGGCGATGAGAACGGTGACGGCCGGGTTGTACTCACGAACGAGACGATCGTAGACGACTTCAGGCAGGCCTACACCGCCAGCAGCGGCAGCTTCTTTGGCAAAGCACTGCTCCCCATTCCGCTGCCGAGTTGGCAGATCAACTACGGCGGGCTGAACAAACTGCCCGTCTTCCGACGCCTCTTCACGACCGTATCGTTGCGCCACAACTATGCCGCCGATTACAGCGCCGATTTCCGCACCAACCTCGCGGCATCTACGGGCGACTCCACGCGCACCTTCGACCTTGCGGGGCAAGAGATTGAGTACAGCCTGGACCAAACAGAGGTGGGCGCCGTGCGGGTGAACGAGCGCCTGTCGCCACTGCTGGGGCTCGACCTGACGTGGAAGGCCAGGTTTCAGACCAACTTCAACTGGAACCGCACCAACACCTACTCGCTGAGCACCGCCAACTTCGACGTGAGCGAGAGCAAGACCAACGAGTTCCAGATGCAGTTCTCGTGGGCCGTGCAAGGGTTGCAGCTGCCTTTCATCAAGAAGAAGCTCGACAACCGCCTGAATGTGAGCCTGAACATTGCGCGGGCGAAGAACTCCGATTTGCGCTGCAGCCTGCGCCGTGCGTTGGAAGAGGCGATCCTCAACCCTGTACCGTTCGACGAAGAGGCGAACCCCGACGGCTTCGATCCCCTCCGAGTGGGCGACAACGTGGACGTCATCACAGGCTCGACACGCTTGACCTTGCAGCCGCGCATCCAGTACCAGTTCAGCAACAAAGTCACGGCCTCGGTGTACGTCGATTACCAACGCCTTGACAGCGAAGACAGCCGCGTGCCCTCTGCCACCACGATGAAAGGCGGGTTTGACGTGCGCGTCAGCATCCAGAACTAATCGCCCACACGGCGTGCCAGACGCCGCCTAGGGTTCTCCGGTTGGCAACAGATACCGTTCAAGCTGAAACCATCGTGGCGGTCCACCTTGGCCGTTCTGCCTATGAACCTACCTGGGCACTGCAGCGGCAGATCCAGCAGCGGTTGATCCAGGCGAAGCGGGCGTCTCCTCCCGAAGCGTTACCGCACGTGTTGCTCATGGTGGAGCATCCGCACGTCTACACGCTCGGCAAGAGCGGGGACGCGTCCAACCTGCTGCTTTCCGAGCAGGAGCTCGCAGCACGGGGCGCACAGTACGTGCCCATCGACCGGGGCGGCGATATCACCTACCACGGCCCTGGCCAGCTGGTTGGCTACCCACTGCTCGACCTCGACCGGTTCTTCAACGACATCCACCGCTACATCCGCTGCCTAGAGGACGCGGTCATCCGAACCTGTGCGGAGTACGCGGTACAGGCGGACCGCGTGGCGGGGCGGACGGGCGTCTGGGTAGGGCCGGATGCGCGGGGCGATGAGCGTAAGATCTGTGCTATAGGCATCCGCTGCAGCCGCTGGGTCACCATGCACGGCTTCGCGTTCAACATCAACACCGACCTCGACTACTTCGAGTATATCGTGCCGTGTGGAATCAGCGACCGAGGCGTCACCTCTCTCGCTGCCGAAGTTGGGCATCCCATCGACGAGCAACAGGCCCGAGCGCGCATCGCTCATCATCTCGCCGAAGTCTTTGGCGCTCGCCTCGTCCATGACGAGCGCACGGCGCTTGCCACGTATACCAACGTGCCTACTTGAACGCGAGGCACTGGGAACGCACACGGGTGGCATGGGGTGTACCATGTGTTCGCTTTGCCCATCCGATCGGAGACCATCATGCGTGACTTTGCCCTCAAGCTCATCGCCGAAAGCCTGTTCTACGATGAGGAGTATGGCGCCGTTGGCAACCTCAGCTTGATCGACACGGACGCTTCGCAGGAGCGCTACATCGCTGCGTATATCCCGGAAGAAGGGAAATACGTGATCGAGGTGGGTTCAGAGTGGGAGGAGTACGACGAGGACGACGATGCCATAGGGTATGCGCTCGCCGTTGACAGCGATGAGCACGGCACGTACGACGCACCCGCTGAGGCCGCCGCTGAGCTACTCCGTCTGGCCGAGGCCGAGCAGCTGACGCCGAGCATCACCCTGCTTTTCGATGACGACGAGGCCTAGCCGGAGGACGGTGGCGTCTTCCATCCGAACAGCGCTGCAAAGCCCCAGCCGATCATAAAGAAGGTGCCGCCGATCGGCGTGATGGCGCCAAGCCACGGGGTGTCGGTGAGGACGAGCACGTAGAGGCTCCCGCTAAACACAACGACGCCGACGAGGAAGCTGTACGCTGCCCAGCGGAGCCGAGCATCCCACCCTGCCCGCAGCGCCAAGGCCACAATCAGCAGTGCCAGCACGTGCAGCATGTGGTAGAGCGCAGCGGTCTTCCACGTGTCGAGCCGTCTGGGCGTGACGTCATCGAGGCCGTGCGCGCCGAAGGCACCCAGCGCTACGCCAAGACCCGCCAGCACAGCAGAGATGGAGAACAACGTACGAGCGGACATCACGGCAGCGGAATAGGTACGGGTATGATGCAGCACAACGCCTGAATCGAAAAGAGGTCCGCTTGAAAATCGTGAATCTAAGGGCTCAGCGAGCCACAAAAAGGGCGGCCAGCAGACCAAGGAATGCCGTGTACAGTGCGCTGCCCACCCATAACACCAGCCCCAAATACATAGGGTTGCCGCTGGACTGGACCGCGAAGAGGGCTACGGTCAGCCCGTTGTGCAGCAACGCCACCATCAAGCCAGAGATGAACGCTTGGCTGGGTTGAATGAGTACAGCTTCGCGTTCGGAGGTGGCCGCGATGCCTACCAAGAAGCCGAGCAACGTCTTGGCAAACATGTAGATGCCATAGGTCTCATAGACCATGTCCAGGCAGAAGCCTGCAAAGAACCCGGCAAGCGTTCCGCCAAAGCGTCCCTGCTGCAAGGCTACCCAACTCACAAACAGAATCAGCACGTCGGGAAAGGCGCCGAATATTTGGAGCCGCCCCAAGATCAGCCACTGCAGTAGGAACACGCCTAGTCCGGCGGTGAGGTACCGAACGAAGTCTGGAGAGGCGAAGATAAAGCGCGGTAAGGATTGGGCCATGCGGCTAGCCCGATGTGCGTGTGCTGATAAGCTCGACGATGGCGTCCATAGCCTGAACGATTCGGTACGACGGCACCGTGTAGTGGTTGGCTAGGAGGACGAAGCTCAAGGTACGCCCATCTCGGGTCGTTGTGTACCCGCTGAGCGCGCGTACATGCTGCAGTGAACCGGTTTTGGCCTGCACAGGGAGGTCGGCCAGCCGGTATGCTAGGGTGGTCTCTGGTTCGCCACCTTGTGCCAGCGATCCCAGGTAGACTTCGCGTTCTGGATGGGTGTGCATCGTCTGGAGAATGCCGGCCAGTGTGCGTGGCGAAGTAAGGTCTTTTCGGGAGAGGCCCGAGCCGTCACGTACCGAGAGTCCGGCAGCATCGATGGACTTGCCTGCGATGAACTCCTCTACCCGCGTCGCCGCGCCCCGCGTTGTGCCGCCCCAGCCAAACGTACGGAAGAGCTGTTCAGCGTAGAGGTTATTACTCGTCTTGTTGATCTCGGCCAACAGGTCAGCGAGCGGGGGCGATACATGGGTGAAGAGCACCCTGGTGTTGGCGTACGAGAGCGGTGTGGGGAGTGCATCTACATCGGCCTGCTCGGCTTCGACCGTGATCCCGACGGCCTTGAGGTGCTCCGCAAACGCAAACACCGTGAACGCGGTCGGGTTGGCCACAGGCAAGCGCAAGGTGCGCCGGTAAGACCGACCCACGCGGCCTTCAAGGCGGACCAGCTCGCCCCCCACAGGCCGTTCGATCTCGAGTGCTCGGCCTCGCCGTCGGGATAACGTAGTGGCGCGGTTGCGAATATCGAGGTAGCCCTCTGGCTCGGCCTCTGCGCGTGGCGGTTGTCCTGGAGCGCCAGCACTGACGGCGACATGGACGAGGTTGTCGCGGTAGGAGAGGCCACTGCTGGCAGGAGCAAACGAGGCAGTGGCGATATGCTCCAGGTCCCATCCCGCCGCATAGGGCGCATCGCCGAACACGTCATCGTCGCCAATCAAGCGCCCGCGTACCGTATGGACGCCCTGCGCCTTCAGGCCAAGCGCCCAGGTGTGCAGCGGGTCGGTGGTGTGGTTGCGGCTGCCGAAAGAGGGGTCGCCTGATCCTTCGATGATCAGATCCCCTGTGAGCGTGCCCTCATCGATGCTCCCCGCCAGGTGAAGGCGTGTCTCGTAGCGAAAATCGCTCCCCAGTGCGTCGAGCGCGGCGGCAGAGGTTAGCAGCTTCTGGTTGGAGGCTGGCAAGAACGACTTGTCGGCGTTGCGCGCCACCATGACGCGCCCGGACGTCAAGTCCTGAACGTGGATGCCCCAGAACGCAGCGTCGGCGCGCTCGTCGTACAAGATCTGGTCGATCTGGTCGGAGAGGAGGGCGGACGAATCACCTGCTAGGGTGAAGCCTGTGAGCATGAAGATGAGCGCAGGAAGTCCCCAAAATGCGCGAAGGGCACGATAGTGCATAGGAGAGCAATTGACGTGGGCGAATGACTACGCAGTGGGGATAAAGCGTGTATTCCTGCCTGCACAAGAATGATTCCTGGCGTCTGAAAAAGTCGCTCGCCCGGCACAGGCTTCATACGGAACAGCGGATGAGTACACCCCGTTCGTACGCCCATCATTCACCGACGTTGACCTATCCATGCCCTCGAAGAAGAAGCGCCGCGCCGCACGAGCCGCCAAGGCATCGGCGCCCAAGACCGAGGCTGCCGCGCCGCGCCGCGCCCGCTCAGCCCGCCGCACCGCTGCTGCCCGCATGGTCTTCGAGCGGCGCAACTACCTGCTCATGCTGCTCGGCGTAGCGCTGGTGACGTTCGGCTACGTGATTATGCGGCTCGACAATCAGGTGGAGAGCTTGGTGTCGCTCTACACCGCCCCGCTGATCATCCTAGGGGGCTACCTTGAGATCATCTATGCCATCCTGTGGCGCCCCGCGCCCAACGCGGACACGGCAGAGGCAACGGCGTAATCATACCGTGATCTTCACGCCCAGCGACGGTACAAACGGCAGCTGGTCAACGCGTCGCAGCGTGAAGACGTCGAGGTAAAACAAGTTGGCGCGGTTGTACACGTTGATGAGGCTCCCGCTAATGGTGAGCGCCGCCCCCGGCAACTCCACCGTGTAATTTCCCGAGAGGTCTAGGCGGTGGTACGCGGGCAGGAGGCCGGAAAACGGACGCTCGTAGATCACACGCCGCTCGGTGGGGAGGTTGAACGGATCCACGATGTCGTCGATGAGCGCGAAGCCGTCAAACCCGACGACGCGACTGAACGGCAGGCCCGAGCCAAACTCCCATCGTGCGCTGACGTCGATGCCCGCGAGGGTCGTTGAGGCGAGCAGGTTAACCTGGTGGCGGCGGTCGTGCGGTGGGCGAAAGGCCAGCGTCTCGGTGCCGTACCACAGCTCTAGCTCGGCCTGCTTGGCTTGGTACTCGGTGTTGGAGTACCCATACGTGGCCGAGAAGTAATAGCTGGGGCGCCGCACCTCTGCCCGCAGGTCAAACCCGAACGACCGGCCTTCTGCAGGCTGGAGGTTAGTCGTGAAGCGTGGGTACGCGGTCCACTCGCTGATGAAGAGGTTGTTGATGAGCTTGGCGTAGCCCTCGGCGGAGACCTCGAGCCACGGCGTGGGGTTAGCGCGATACCCGAGCAGGCCATGCCAGGCGCGCTGCACGCGGCCCTCGCTGATATCTTCAAGGCGGTTGGTGGGGCGGATCGCGCTGGAGTAGGCCGTAAACACACTCGCGGCGTCACGGCGGTCGTAGAGCCCGATGATCGCCTGCTGGTACAGGCCAGCAGCAGCGCTCCACTCCGACTTCGGGCGCGTCCAAATCAGGCGCAGGCGCGGCTCCCAGAAGGGCTCAAACTGGACGTCGAAGATCTGGGCACGCAGGCCGGGGCGGATCTTGAGGTCGCCAGCCTCGAATTCGGGCTCGAGATACATGCCCCAGTGCAGCGGGGCTTCGCTGCGGTTCTCCAAGTTCTGGAAGGTGCCCCCCAGGTTGCTCTCCAACTCGATCAGCCGAATCGACGTCCCGGCATTCCAAGCTCCGGCTGGTCCAAAAAAGGTAATGTCGATCTGCGCGTTGAAGTTCTGGATCTCGGTCGTGCGGTTCGGCTCCTCGGGAGGCCCGATGGACGATGTGAGGCGAGAGTAAGCAGCGTTGGCGCGGAAGGAGACGGGGAATTCGCGCGGGAGGATCAGGTAGCGCCCGCCGACCGCTTCGTTGTTCCAGCGCAACTCTTCGGGTTCCAGCGCGCTGCCTACGTCCTCAAGCAAAGAGCCGCGGTCATGCGTGCGCAGCGCCGTGACCGAAAGCCGCTGGTTGGGAGCCGGGGTGATGCTCAGCTTGCCAAACGCGTCGCCAAACACATACGGCAGGTCGTCGTTAATCATAGGCGCAGCCACGTCTTCCACACGCGACTCGCGTACGGAAACCAGCAGGCTGGCTTTGTTGGGGATGATGGGGCCTTCTACCTGGAGGCCAGCAATGAACGGCGAAATCGACCCGGACCCCGTGAACCGCCGGTTGTTGCCGCTGCGTGTGGTGACGTCGATGACAGACGAGATGCGCTCGCCAAAGCCGCTGCCGAAGCCGCCCGCGTAGACGTTCGTCTGGCTGATGATATCCGCCGGAAAGGTGGAGTAGAAACCTAGAATATGGAACGGCTGATAGAGCATCATGCCGTCGATCTGGACGAGGTTGTGGGTGGGCTCCCCACCGCGCACAAAGAACTGCCCGCCCCGGTCGCCCGTGGAGACGATGCCGGGGAGCGACGTGAGCAACATCGCCAAGTCACCCGCGGCATCCAGCGTGGGAACGCGTTCGATGTCGGCAGGGCGAATGATCTGTTGCCCGGCCGTGATGCGCGCCGAGCCCGTTGAGCGCTCAGACTCCACAAGCACCTCCTCAAGCTCACCGCCTGCGGTGCTCAACACCACATTGACGGTGTAGACCTCGCCACCGATCACATCGAGCGTGTCGGTGTAGGCGGCGTAGCCCAGGAACGAGGCGCGCAGCGCGTAGCGCCCGGTTGGAATACCCGTGATGACGTAGAACCCTTCGGCTGTCGTGACGGCGCCCCGCGTTTCGCCTTCCGCATCGCGCAGGGTGACGGCTACCAACTCCATCGGTTCGCCCGTATCGTCATCGGTCACAAAGCCGCGCACCGATGCTGACTGACCATATAAGTCGGCAGTAAAGCCAACGCAGCTGAGGACGAAGAGCAAGCAGGCAAAGAAGCGAATCAACATGAACAACGGGTAGAGCTAGGGAGCAGGGGAGGGTGATGGCGCGAGGCGTTAAGCTATCGGTCAGTCGTCTTCGTCGATGCCCGTGAAGACGCGGATGCCGAGACTTTGCAACAGCTGTTCGCTGGGCAGCCAGATCTCTTCGAGCTTGTACCCTGCGCCCACGAAACCGAAACCCTGATCCACATTCGAGAGCTGCCCAGGCTGAATCAGAATCTCAGGGTCGAAGTTGTCCGTGGGGTCGTCCCACTCGGCGTTGGCCGCGATCAGGGAGAGCTGAATGTTCTCTAACCGGGTACCGTACTCCACGTCCAGCCGGCCCCGCCGCCGCAGCAGCCGTCCGATGTCGGCGAAGTCTGATGTAAAGTCGATGGGGATGGTCCAGCCCGTACCATCGGCCGTGGCCAACGGCGTGTAGTTGAACACGACAAACGCCTTCTGGATGGTAAGCACTTCGCAATCGGGGAGGTCACCGGGCGTGTCACGGGGGTTGTCAGGGTCGCCGCCGCCCGTGTCGCTACCCACGTTCTCACAGATGGGATCTTCGTCTTCCGAAGGCGGAATGTTCGGGTCGGGCGGCCGGTCGTTGCTGATGACGGGGAAACGCAAGGCATCGAAGGGCTGCTTGGCCCAGATGGTATACTCGACCTGTACTCGGTTCAACCGCTCAACAGGCGCCGTCACACGCACATCCTGACCCGTCGGGAAGGCCAACCGCTCCGGCTGACGCTCCAGCTCAGCAAAAGGAGGCACCAGCAGGTCTACTGTGCTGCGCTCGCCGTCAGGCCCCGTGACATCCAGCGTGTAGCGCTCGCCATACTCTACCGCAAACGGCGACCAGAACACATGCACCGCCCCTTCGTCGGTGACGCGGATCGAGTCCTGCCACACCCGCTCCTGGCCCGTGTCCATGTTGCGCGAGGTGAAGGTGGCATCAAGCGGCTCGTTGGGCAACTCGCGCAGGGTGCCCTCGATGGGAAAGACGACGACGCCCTGGACATCGGCCTTTGGGTTGAGCACGCCGTAGAGTGAGAAGAAGCGGTCTGCGTCGACGCGGGCGCTGACGGCGGAGTCGCATCCGGTCAGGAGCCCGATCGACAGGATCAGCACAAGGATAAAACGAGTCATTCCGACGGCAAGAGGAAATATGACCTTGACACTGCCCGCTCCGCGCGCACGAAGCCGTTGACCTGAATGCGTCTCCACGAGCTATGCCGGAGTATCACAAACCAACATGGGCGACAAGGGGGAGTGAGGGATGATAGAATATGCAGTGAGATGGTTCGAGAATCAGTCGGTGTCGTCGATGCCCGTGAAGATGCGGACCCCCAGGCCTTGCAGCAGTTGTTCGCTGGGCAGCCAGATCTCTTCGAGCTTGTACCCTGCGCCCACGAAACCGAAACCTTGATCCACATTCGAGAGCTGCCCAGGCTGAATCAGCACCTCGGCGTCAAAGTTGCCTGTGGGATCATCCCACTCGGCGTTGGCCGCAATCATGGACAAGCGTATGTTTTCCAACCGCGTCCCGTACTGCGAATCGACGGGGCCTCGGCGCCGTAACAGCCGGCCGATGTCGGCGAAGTCTGAAGCGAAGTCGATGGGGATGGTCCAGCCTGAGCCATCGGCAGTAACGTCAGGGGTGTAGTTGAAGACGATAAAGGCTTTCTGGATGGTCAGTACGTTGCAGTCGGGAAGGTCACCGGGCGAGTCGCGGGGGTCATCGGGGTCACCGCCGCCCGTGTCGCCACCCACATTCTCGCAGATAGGCTCCTCGTCTTCAGGACGCGGGAAGTTGGGGTCGGGGGGGAAGTCTTCTTGGATGACAGGGAAGCGCAGGGCTTCGAAGGGTTGCTTCGCCCAGATGGTATACTCGACCTGTACTCGGTTCAGCCGCTCAACAGGCGCCGTCACACGCACGTCCTGCCCCGTCGGGAAGGCCAACCGCTCCGGCTGACGCTCCAACTCAGCAAAAGGAGGCACCAGCAGGTCTACCGTGCTGCGCTCGCCGTCAGGCCGCGTGACATCCAGCGTGTAGCGCTCGCCATACTCTACCGCGAACGGCGACCAGAACACATGCACCGCGCCTTCGTCGGTGACGCGGATCGAGTCGCGCCACACCCGCTCCTGACCCGTGTCCACGTTGCGCGAGGTGAAGGTGGCATCAAGCGGCTCGTTGGGCAACTCGCGCAGGGTGCCTTCGATAGGAAAGACGACGACGCCCTGGACGTCGGCCTTGGGGTTGAGCACGCCGTAGAGTGAGAAGAAGCGGTCTGCGTCGACGCGGGCGCTGACGGCGGAGTCGCATCCGGTCAGGAGCCCGATCGACAGGATCAGCACAAGGATAAAACGAGTCATTCCGATGGCTAGGGTCAACTGCAAATCCGATCGGCCTTCCCGCGCGCATGGGAGAGCCACGAAAAAAAAGGTACACCTGGATCGGGGACCAAAATGAATAGGGCACGCTGAATGGGATGCGTTGATCTATTCGGTGAGTAAGCATACGGCACTTGATTTCTTAAGGCTGTGAAGTTCCTATGCGCTGTCCGGGCATGGGCGCGTCCTGTTCGATAACGAACAAAATGAGGGAACGATGAAGATCGGCGTAACTCTAGCCTGAAGCGTGCCGTAGGGCTTCCCTGTTCATCGGCGGCAGTAGTTCGCGCCGCTGACTTCTTTCAGTGAGCACAAATCTTGGGAGGGAGGACGTGCCATGAAACGTACACTGATGCTGGTCCTCGGCATCACGATGATGACCGTGGGGACCACCTGGGCAAGCCCAGACACAGACCAGTTAACCGCGCCAGCGCGCTCAGCATCGCAAGCCACCTGGACGGCGTTCAGTAGCCAACTAGTGGACGCCCTGCAAGGCGATCATGCGGGCATGCAGCAAGGTGCTTTGCAGCATGTCATCCAGTACCGCGACTACGTCAGCGTAGACGCAGCAGCCTTCGACATCGTGCGCATCTACCGCAACCACGAGGACGACAACATGCGTCGCATGGCGGTGGTAGCCCTAGGCGCTATGGAAAACAGGTGGGCAATGGACTACCTGAAGCGCGCCGAGCGCTTCGAGAAATCCGAAGCCGTTAAGGCGACCATCCAGGCGGTACTGACCCAATACCGCCGCGCTGCCTAACCAGCGCAGCGAGGGCTGCTGGCGTGATAGGTAGCGCTACACCGCTGGCTCTAAGCCTCTTCTCATTATGCAGTGTGGCTTGTGAGCGCCCTTCGGAGAAATCTGGAGGGCGCTTACGTGTGCAGGGCAATCAGTAAAACCGCCGCTGGCGATATGGATCGCTCCGTGCTGTGCGGGTGAGGACGTTGGCGCGCTCGCCCTTCACCCGCGTTCGCACCAAGAGCCCAGCGACGACACCCGCCACAAATCCACCGATGTGGGCCGCATAGGCTACCCCTCCGCCATAGGGGTTTGCGCCTAGCCCCTCAAAAATCTGGAAGGCAATCCAGAGTCCCAGGACGATGACCGCCGGCAGCGAAAGGACGGCAAAGAAGAAGAGAACATGGACGCGGTTCTTGGGAAAGAGCACCAGATACGCGCCCATCACCCCTGAGATGGCGCCTGACGCACCCAGCATCGGGATGATGCTATCTGGGGCCAGGACGATCTGCGCGAGTGCTCCGGCCACGCCGCTGAGCAAGTAAAAGCCCAGGAAGGCCCGCCGTCCGAAGCGGTGCTCCACGTTGTCGCCAAAGATCCAGAGGAAGAGGAGGTTACCTGCTAGGTGCATGAACCCGCCGTGCATGAACATCGACGTGAGCAAGGTCAGATAGATCGGCGTTGGCCCGGGGGCGTGGTAAACGTCAACGCGCTCACCCGCGTAGACCATCGCCTGCGGAACTGTGAGGTCCTGCCCCGTCGACAGTTCGTAGGGCACAACGCTGTAGCCGTTCGAAAATTCGATGTTGGCGCCGAGCCCTTGGAAAACCACAAACACCAAGATGTTGAGCGCAACCAACGTAGGGGTGATGATGGCACGACGGGTCAGGGCACGGTCGTCGTCACTGATGGGGAGGAGCATCGGGCGTAGGCGTTGCGTGAGGCATAGCCAAGGATAACAAAAAAGGCCCAGCCTCCCCACCAAGAGGACTGGGCCATTCCCACCAGATGTGTCAAGCGCGGGTAGGAGACAGGAGTGAGCAGTAGTCTAGGTCCCCGCACGAAACGAATATCGGCCTGTCCATGACATGGCCAAAGAGGGCAGCATCGGCAACGGTAGCCGGGACAATCCTTACGCGTGGCTTGTAACGTGGGGCGTTACCTTGACGGCGGCCAGGGCATCGCGCAGCGCAGACACATCGGTTTCGGTGTTGTAGACATGTGGAGCCACCCGAACCGCGTCGCCACGCACAGACACGTGAATGTGCCGCTCCGTCAGTGCTGCTTTCAAGCGGTCGAGAGGTACCTCGGGTGGCATGCGCACGCCGAAGATATGATGCGCACGGCTGGGCTCATCGGCGGTGTGATAGCCCAGCGCGCGAATATCGGCGAGAAGGGGCGCGGTGAGTTGCTGGCAGTACGCCTGCACCCGCTCAGGTCGCCAGCGCAAGACCAGGTCCAGGGCGGCGTGGAGCATGGGAAGCTGTATGAAGTTGCTCCGCTCGCCCATGTCATAGCGGATGGCACCCGGCTGGTAGGCATCCTGGTACTGCACCAGTTGGCTGAAGTTGTCGCTTTCGGCGCGACTGATCCAGTTCTCCTCAAGCGGGATACCGTCGAGGTAGCGTTCCCCGAAGTACGCTACCCCGGATGTGTACGGACCGAAGAGCCACTTATACCCTGCACAGACCAGCGCGTCAGGTTGGATGAGGGCGGCATCGAACGGCAGCGCGCCAACGGACTGGGTGCCGTCAACAACAAACGCCGCCCCCACGTCTCGGGCACGCCTGCCGATGGCCTCCAGGTCAAACGTTGTTCCATCCGTCCAATGCACATGGGGCACCACGATGAGGCCAGCGTCCGGTGTCAGCGCATCAATCAACGCCTCACTCCAGGCCTGCCCCTGGTGCTTCGCATCGGGCGCGTGTACCGTGGTGATGGAAGCCCCTGACTCAGCCGCCAGCCGTCGGAAGGCGTAGACGTCGCTTGGGAATTGGCGGTCTACGAGGACGATGCGTTGCCCGGCCGCAAGCGGTGTGTTCTTCGCCACGATGGCCATACCGTAGGATACGGCTGGAATCAGCGCGATCTGTTGGGGCGCGCTCGTGTTGATGAGCTTAGCAAATTGCGCTCGGATGCGATCCGGCAACCCGAAGAAGTCATCGTGTGTCAAGAGCGGTACACGCTTGCTACGTAGCCCAGCGATGCCAGCGTCCTCTACGGGGTGGGCTAGCGGGCTGCGGCTGGCACAGTTGAGGTAGTGTACGTGGTCCGGCAACGAGAACAGGTCGCGCTGGCAGGCGAGAGGCTGGATGGGGTCAGGCATCGGGCGAGGCAGCTTGGTCGAGGAACCACGTCAAGGTCTCTTGCGCTTCGATGCGGCTCGCAGGGTGGCCCGATGCGGCGCCGTGCGCAAAGACTTCGGCAAGTACCTGCTGCTTGTTCGCGCCTGCTGCTAGGAAAAGCACGTGGCGGCTCGCGTTGAGCAGTGGATACGTTAGCGTCAGTCGCGTGGCAACTTTGGCATACGGCGGCGCCTGGACTACCCTGACCCACCGTTCGGTCTCGCCAAGCGCATCGGTGCCCGGAAACAGAGAGGCCGTGTGCCCATCGTCGCCGATGCCTTGCAGGGCGAGGTCGAACGTGACCTCGCGGTCGCCGAAGAAGCGGCGCAGCTCCGCCTCGTAGGCGTCGGCTGCCGCCTCTGGACGGCCCGTGCCTGCCATCGGATGCACATGCTTTGGCGGGATCGGGATTCCATGATCCAGCATCGTTTCCTTGACGAGCCGCACGTTACTGTCGGGGTGTTCGTGTGGTACAAAGCGGTCGTCGCCCCAGAACAGATGGACGCGGCCCCACGGAATGACGTCGCGGTAGGTCGTCGCCAAGAGCTGGTAGATCGGCCCCGGCGTGCTGCCGCCCGAGAGCGCGATAGAGAACGGCTGCGTCGGGTCGCCCTCAGCGAGTAGCCGCGCGATGCGTTCCGCTGCGGCGCCAATGAGCGTCGCCTTGTCGGGGAAGGTATGGATGGTGCGCATATAGATGCAGAATAAAAGTGGACTTATCCTTTCAGCGTCTTCTGGACGAGGAGAGCAATCAGAAAGGTGTCGGCTGGTAAGGTGCTCTTGACGATCTTCCAGTCCGCGAAGCTACGTTCAGCAAGTACGACTAGGTCAAGCACCTCGGCGCGTGCAAAAGTGCGGAGCATATCGTAGTCAGCTTCATGCCGTGCTTGCTGCAAGTCGAGAAAAGCTTGAGCAACATTGCGGAGCTGGGGCTGGATAGTTGATCCTGAAAGCGCGGGCCTGAGCCGATTGGTGACCGCCCCGCTAGCAAAGCCTCGCGCCGCATCTTTCATGTGGGCATGGACGAACGCGCGGCGTAACGTGAGGCGCAGCGGCCTACGATCAGCCTTGCCGCCTATCATGAGCTTGGTGGCTTCATCCACCAAGAGGTGAAAGAGCGCATAGTATGCAGACGAAACAGCGCGACGAAGGCTGGCTTGCTTGGGACGGCGGGGCTCGCGTTTTGCCAGTTGCTGGGCCTGTTTGAGCAAGTCGTAGTGCATGCTCACTCAGCCACCAGCTCATCGGCTGCGCGGAACCTCACGTAAACCCAGTATGGATCAGGATCTTGGTGCGCCGTGACCCTGTTCCGAATCAAGTGACGCAGTTCGGCACGGGTGTCGGCATCGGCCATGGGAACCGCCAGCGTGGCCCATACCCACACGGCGTCCTCGCCTGTCGCGTCAAGGCCGTGCTCTACATGCCAATCCACGACCTCAGCAGGCCAGTCAGGATGTTCACGCAGGTGTTGCTCTAAGGAAGCATCGTGCATCGTGGGGTCCTTCCAAGTTGGGAGTGTAGCTACAACAGGACTGTACGTCATCGGTTGCGTAGACGCCCTACTTACGATTCGTCGTAAATCTGGAATAGGTCAGTGAGGCTGTTGACCGCCTTCGGACCTAGCGTGCCCGCAGCATAGTCGTGAATGGGCGTCTGCTCTCGGAGTATGGGTTCGTAGATCGCCCACGCCGTTTCTACCTCTTCGGAATGCACAAACAGCGTCGGGTCGCCGCGTACCACGTCGGCCAGGAGCGTGCGGTAGGCGTCGGGGAGTTCGCCGAAGTCTTCCCCATAGCGATATGACAGGCGCTGGAAGCGCGCGCGGTAGCCACTGCCCGGCTCCTTGACCTCGAAGCCGAGCGAGAAGCCTTCGTCGGGCTGGATGGTGATATGCAGCACGTTTGAGACGATGTTGCAGTCGAGGCCGTCGAACAAGGCCACGGGCGGGCGCTTGAAGGTGACGGCGATGCGCGTGAGGCGGCGCGGCAACCGCTTGCCCGTTTGCAATACGAACGGGACGCCCTGCCAGCGCCAGTTGTCGATGAACAGCCGCAGCGCCACGAACGTCTCGGTGGTCGAGTCTTCCGGCACGCCATCCTCGTCGAGGTAGCCCTGCACGTCCTCGCCGTCGAGCGTGCCTGCGGTGTATTGTCCACGGATCACGTCGTCCAGATCCAGCTCACGGATGCTGTGCAGCACCTTCACCTTCTCACGCCTGATGGAATCAGCATCCGCTTTCGCAGGGGCTTCCATTGCCGTCAGCGTTAGCAGTTGCGAGATATGGTTTTGCAGCATGTCGCGGAGGGCGCCGCTCTTGTCGTAGTAGCCCGCCCGGCTGCCTACGCCCAGCGCCTCGGTCACCACGATGTCCACGCGTTCGATCTGATTGCGATTCCAGAGTGGCTCGAAGATCGCGTTGGCAAAGCGGAAGACAAGCAGGTTCTGCACGGTCTCCTTGCCGAGGTAATGGTCGATCCGGTAGATCTGGTCTTCGCTGTAATACTGGTGGACGAAGTCGTTGAGCGCCCGCGCCGACTCCAGGTCGTGCCCAAACGGCTTCTCGATCACGAGTCGCGTCCAGCCTTCCGACGCGTTGAGCCCGGCATCGGCCAGGTGCTCGATGGAGTCACGGAACGCTGAGGGCGGCAGCGAGAGGTAGATGACGCGGTTACCCGGCAGGTCGTGCTCGGCCTCCAGCGCGTCCAGCCGCTCCGCTAGGGCTTTGAAATCGGAAGCCTCCTGCTTGCCGATCGACTGGAAGAACAGCGTCTGGTTGGCCCACTCGGTAGCGGTGTCTGCGTCCAGCTTCGCGAACTTCTGGAGCGAGGCGATGGAGTTGGTGCGGAAGTCGTCGTCGGAGAGAGCCGAGCGCGAGACGCCGAGGATGAGATAAGGGCCGTTGCCTTCGTCATCTTTGTACATGTCGTACAGCGCGGGCAAGAGCTTACGCTGCATGAGGTCACCCGTCGCGCCGAAGACGACGTAAATGTGCGGTTGAAGCATGATTCCTTGGGTCGATGGTGGTGGGGCGCCGCGTCGTGCTGTGCAGTACCGTTAGCTCCCCAACAGTGGCCGAACTACGCGTCGTACGTGCCAGCGGTGGTGTCACCGCCCGTGCCTGTCCAGTTGGTGTGGAAGTGCTCGTCACGCGGACGGTCGACCCGGGCGTAGGTGTGTGCGCCAAAGTAATCGCGTTGGGCCTGGATCATGTTAGCGGGCAGCCGCTCGTGGCGGTAGCCGTCGTAGAACGCCAGCGCGCTCGACATAGCGGGGACGGGCAGGCCGTGCAGCGCCGCCGTGGCGATTACGCGTCGCCACGCCGCCTGGGCCTGGTCGATGGCCTCGTGGAAGAAGTCGTCGAAGAGGAGGTTGACGAGGTTCGGGTCCTTGTCGTACGCCGCCTTGATGTCGCCCAGGAACGCCGAGCGGATGATGCAGCCCTCGCGCCACATGAGCGCTACGCCGCCGTAGTTCAGGTTCCAGTCGTACTCGGCTGCCGCCGCGCGCATCAGCATATAGCCTTGCGTGTACGAGATAATCTTGGAGGCGTAGAGCGCGTCGCGGATGTCGTCGATGAAGGCGCTCTTGTCCGAGGTGAATGCGGTTTCGGGACCGCTGAGGATGCCCGCTGCCGTCGTCCGCTCATCTTTCAATGCCGAGAGGAAGCGCGCGAAGACGGCCTCGCTGATGAGCGTGAGGGGGATGTCGTGCTCCATCGCGTCAATGGCCGTCCACTTGCCGGTGCCTTTCTGGCCCGCAGCGTCGAGGATGACGTCGAGCGTGGCCGTCCCGTCCGCGTCGCGGTAGCTCAGGATCTCGCCGGTGATCTCGATGAGGTAGGAGTCGAGCTTGCCGCTGTTCCAGCCTTTGAAGACCTCCGCCATCTCGTCATTGCTCATGTCGAGCAGCACCTTCATCAGGTGATAGGCTTCGGCGATGAGCTGCATGTCGCCGTACTCAATGCCATTGTGTACCATCTTGACAAAGTGCCCGGCGCCGTCTTCGCCCACCCAGTCGCAGCACGGTGTGCCGTCCTCAACCTTGGCGGCGATGGCTTGTAGGATGGGCTGCACATGCGGCCATGCCTCGGGCGCGCCGCCCGGCATGATCGACGGGCCGAAGCGCGCGCCCTCCTCGCCACCGGACACGCCCGAGCCGACGAACAGGATGCCTTTCTCTTTGAGGGCTTTGGTACGGCGGATAGAGTCGGGGTAGTACGAGTTGCCGCCGTCGATGATGATGTCGCCCTCGTCGAGGTGGGGGAGCAGCTGCTCAATCACCTTGTCGACCGCGCCGCCTGCTTTCACCATCAGCATCACGCGCCGCGGGCGTTTTAGGCGGGCCAGCAGTTCCTCCACGCTGTGCGTACCGATGACGTTGGTACCTTTGGCTTCGTCGGCCAGGAAGGCGTCAACTTTCGAGGTCGTGCGGTTATAGACGGCCACCGTAAAGCCGTGGTCGTTCATGTTGAGGACCAAGTTCTGGCCCATAACGGCTAAGCCAATCAGGCCGATGTCAGCGGTTGCTTCAGGCATATGTTGAGCGAGGGGATAGCTGGAGGAAACGATGAGGCAGCACCGCGCTGCCATGGTGTTACGACGCCGTAACTATGCGCCACCTTTCGCCAAGGTTCAAGCGAGCATGTGGCGGGTGCGTTAATTCTGTTGAAACAGCGTGGAGTCGTGCAAGCCCTTGGCTTCGTCCACGAAGAGCTGCAGATGCGGGAAGGGGATCTCGATGTCGGCGTCGTTGAAGGCGCGGTGGATGGCTTCGAGGTAATCCGAGCGAACGGGTACCTCTTGCCGCGCATCTTTGACGAACACCCGAAGCGTCATATTGACGCTGGAATCGGCCAGCTCTGTGACGGCTACTGTGGGGGCATAATCGGGGTGCAAGCGGCTGTCGCCTTCGGTGAGTTGGAGCGCCACGTCGCGCGCTTGCCGTGGGTCCTCTTTGTAGGCGATGCCAAAAGCGATGTCTACGCGGAGCGGGAGCACCTTGGCGTGGTTAACTAGCTTCTGGTTCACCATGAGCAGGTTGGGCATCACCATGACCTCGTTGGTGAGCGTCTTCACGCGCGTCGAGCGCAGCGTGATCTCCTGCACCTCCCCATACGTCCCTTCCACATCAATCATGTCGCCCACGACGAAGGGACGGTCGAGCAGGATGGTGACGCCGGAGATAAAGTTCTCCAGCGAGTCCTTAGCCGCAAAACCCACCGCGATACCGACGATCCCGAGGCCTGTGAGCAGCGCCGTCACATCGATCCTAAACTGCGCCATCACCATGATCACGATGAACGTCCACCCGATGATGCGGAAGAGGCGCAGCAACAGGCTTTGTAAGCTGGCATCCACCTTGCTGCTCCGGCGCAAGAAGCTGATGAGCACGCGCTGGACGACGCGAAAGGCGGTGTAGAAGAAGAGAAAGACAAAAAGTGCGGACAGCAAAAGTGGGACGAACTCGACCAGCAGATCCGCGAAGCCGCTGACAAAACGGTCATAGACCTGCTCAAACTCGCCCTGGACTAACAATCGACCTGCCTCGCTCACTTCGCGGCTGACCCGGCCCAGTGTGTCAGCGCTGTCTGCGGCGGCTTGCAGCGAGTCGGCCACGCGCACGTTCTCGGCAGCAAGGAGGCTGTCGGCGAGGAGGCTGTCGGCCAGCAGCGAGTCGGCGGGTACGCCGTTAGCGAGCAGACTGTCGATGCGTGCCTGTATGCTCGGGGCGTTTTGGGGCGTAAGCTGCAGCATCAGCTAAGCAGGGCGAGGAGGAGGGACGTGTTACCAGTGAAGATACGTGATCGTTAGGTCCCGTGGCGCACTCAATCAAACGTCCCACGTGCCGCGGCGAACGTGTTCTTAAGCAGCATCGCAATCGTCATCGGCCCCACACCGCCGGGGACTGGGGTGATGGCGGCGGCCTTCTCCTTGACGGCGTTGAAGTCTACATCGCCGACCAAGCGGTAGCCGCGCTCGCGGCTGGCATCCTCCACACGGTTGATGCCTACGTCGATGACTACCGCGCCGTCTTTTACCATGTCGGCTGTGACAAAATGCGGGCGCCCAATGGCGGCGATGAGGATGTCCGCTTGGCGCGTCAGGTCGCCGAGGTCTTTGGTGCGGCTATGGCACACCGTGACGGTGGCGTCCAGCCCGCGCTGTAGCAGCAGCGTCGCCATCGGCTTGCCGACGATGTTGCTGCGGCCCAACACAACGGCGTGTGCGCCCGACGTCTCGATACCCGTCCGCCTGATCATCTCCACGATGCCCGACGGCGTGGCGGGGGGGAACGCGGGGCGCCCAATGACGAGGTTGCCAACGTTGATGGGGTGAAAACCGTCCACATCCTTCGCCGGATCGATAGCCTCGATCACCTTGTTGGCGTCGATGTGACTGGGTAAGGGCAGTTGGACCAGGATGCCGTCCACGTTCGCATCCGCATTGAGCCTAGCGATGACAGCGAGGAGGTCAGCTTCGGAAATGTCGGCCTCGTAGCGGAGCGTATCACTGCCGATGCCGGCCAAACCAGCGGCCTTAGCCTTGCCGCGCACATAGGACGCCGAGGCCGGGTTGTCGCCGACGAGCACGACGGAGAGGAACGGGGGGCGGTGTCCTTGGGCGGTCCATTGGTCTACCTGTTGGCGTACGTCGGCGCGTACCTGCGCGGCGATGGCTTTACCGTCGATGAGGTTCATGCGTAAAGTGGTGGATGCTGGAGCAACGGGCTCTCAACATACCGTGGCAGGTTGCGCAGGTGAAGGGAGCGACCGTCTGCATTTTGCAAAAACAAACCGCGTGGCATGCATGGTAGCGCTTTTGTGCTGGTAAAAAACGAACCCGCTGTTGGAACAAGTCATTCGATCAGTAGATTTGACACAGCATGAAACGATGTTTCTGACAGCTCATCCAGAAGGGTGGAGGGATTAGGCCCGTTGAAACCCTGGCAACCGCGCTTCGCGGGCGGCTACACCACGCCGCATACGACGCGAAAGGTGCCAACTCCTACTCAGCCCATGCGGGCAGGGAAAGATGAGCGGTAGGATAAGCACCCGGCATGGCTGGGATCGCGCCTCCTCCGCACATCTGACGCGGATGGAGGCTTTTTTATGGCCTCATCCTGTGTCAGGAAGTATCGGCTGACAGGCTCGCCGGCGAGCCCAGATGCCCTGGATGGTTGTTTGTTGAGGGTGCCCCGACGGTAACGTCGGCACTCGGTAGCTCTTACCATAACCCAACCTGCAACCACACCATCATGAGTGATTACCGTTTTGAAACCCTGCAACTGCACGCAGGGCAATCGCCTGACTCGTCGACCAACTCGCGAGCCGTTCCCATCTACGCTACTACGTCGTTCGTCTTCAACGACGCGGCACATGGGGCCAATCTCTTTGCGCTAAAAGAATTCGGCAACATTTACACCCGCATCATGAACCCGACGACGGCGGTGTTCGAGGAGCGTGTGGCCGCGCTCGAAGGGGGCGTGGCCGCGCTCGCCACCGCATCGGGGCAGGCGGCACAGTTTCTGGCGCTGACCACCTTGGCCGAGGCCGGAGACAACATTGTCTCTACGAGCTTCCTCTATGGCGGCACCTACAACCAGTTCAAGGTCAGCTTCCCGCGCTTAGGCATCAACGTGCGCTTCGCCGATGGCGATGATCCCGACTCCATCGAGGCCCTAATCGACGACAAGACGAAGGCGATCTACCTCGAAACCATCGGCAACCCGCGCTTCAACATCCCCGACTTCGAGCGCATCGCCAAGATCGCTGAGTCGCATGGTGTGCCGCTGGTTGTGGACAATACCTTCGGTGCGGGCGGCTACCTGTTCCGGCCCCTTGAGCACGGCGCAAATATCGTGACGGCGAGCGCGACCAAGTGGATCGGTGGGCACGGCACTACCATCGGTGGCGTCATCGTGGACGGCGGCACGTTCCCGTGGGATAACGGCCGCTTCCCGTCCTTCACCACGCCCTCGCCCGGCTATCACGGCCTTAACTTCTGGGAGGTCTTTGGCCCCGACGGCGTCGTGGGCGCCAACGTGTCATTCATCATTCGTGCCCGTGTGGAAGGCCTGCGTGACTTCGGTCCGTCGCAGAACCCGTTCGGCTCGTTCCTCTTGCTTCAGGGGCTCGAAACGCTCTCGCTGCGCGTCCAGCGCTCGGTCGACAACGCGCTTGAACTCGCCAAGTGGCTCCAGCAGCAGGAGCAGGTCAAGTGGGTCAGCTACCCCGGGCTAGAGAGTCATCCGTACCACGAGCGCGCAAAAAAGCTGCTGAACCATGGCTTCGGCGCCGTGCTGGCTTTCGGCGTCGAGGGCGGCCCCGAGGCCGGGCAGGCGTTCGTCAACAACGTCAAGCTGGCCAGTCACCTCGCCAACGTGGGCGATGCCAAGACCCTGGTCATTCACCCATCCTCGACGACGCACCAGCAGCTGGCCGCCGAAGAGCAGTTGGCGTCTGGTGTCACGCCCGACCTGATCCGTGTCTCGGTGGGCATCGAGCACATCGAGGACATCAAGGCCGACTTCGCGCAGGCGCTGGCTGCGGTCGGGGAGCCGGTTTTGGCCTGATCTGCTGCGCACAAGGCTTCGACAAGCGGGAGCATCGGGTGGTTCGCCATCGGATGCTCCCGCGTACCATCTCATGGCAGAGACCTACATCATACCAACCCTGACGCTTGAACGTGGTGGCACGCTCCGGCACGCTCCTGTGGCATACCGCACGTGGGGCACGCTGAACGATGCAGGCACCAATGCGCTACTCGTTTGTCACGCCCTCACAGGCGACCCCGACGTTGACACGTGGTGGGGCGGGATGTTTGGGCCGGGCCGCATCCTCGACCCCACAGCACACTATATCGTGGCGTGCAACGTGCTGGGTTCGCCATACGGATCTGCCTCGCCGCTCACGACAGTCCCTGCGACGGGACATGCCTACGGTGCGGCTTTTCCTAGCCTCACGATCCGCGACACCGTGGCGGCGCATAAGCACGTGCTGGACCACCTGGGGGTACAGCACATCGACCTTGTCATCGGCGGTTCGATGGGAGGGATGCAAGCGCTGGAATGGTCCTTCTACGGCGCCTATGTAAACGCGCTGGCCGTGATGGCCGTCGGCGGGCGGCACTCGGCGTGGTGCATAGGGTGGAGCGAGGCACAGCGGCAGGCCATCTTCGCCGACGCAAAGTGGAACGACGGCGTCTACGACCCAGCCGATCCGCCGCGCCAGGGGCTCGCCGCGGCCCGCATGATGGCCATGCTCTCGTACCGCTCGGCCCAGGAGTTTGATCAGCGCTTCGGCCGGGACAAGCAACCGGGGACAGCAGCCCTGTTTGCCGCAGAGAGCTACCTCCAGTACCAAGGGCAGAAGCTCGTCGACCGATTCGACGCAAACTGCTATGTTGCATTGACGCGCCAGATGGACACGCACGATGTGGCGCGTGGCCGCGGCGAGTATCACAGCGTGCTCGCCAACATTACACAGCCCACGTTCATCGTCGGCATCGACACGGATGTGCTGTACCCGCTGCACGAGCAGCGCGAATTGGCCGCTCATCTCCCGAACAGCCACCTACATGTCGTAGAGAGCCCGTACGGACACGATGGCTTCCTCATCGAACAAACCGCCATAAACAACGCCCTATTGGCATGGCATCAACCCTACTCAACCCTCGCCGCTCGGCCCGTGAACGCATGAGCCCGCTCCCCATCAAGGTGATGAAATTCGGTGGGACCTCTGTGGGCACCATCGACCGGGTGCAGCACCTCGTTACCCTGGTACGGGAAGCCCTCGGCACGCATCGCGTGGTGGTGGTGGCTTCGGCACTCTCGGGCGTGACCGATACGCTGGTGGCGCTCATCGACAGCCGGACGTGGACCGAGCGGGTGCAATACCTCAAGTGGATGCACGAGCGCCATCGCAACTTTGCGGTGCTACTGCTGCACGGCGCCCCGCTCCGGTCGTACCTCGATGAGTTGGAGGAGCACCTGCGCGTCCTTCGCGATCGCCTCGCAGTCCACGGCGATGCCGCGCTTTCGCCACAGTTGCACGACGAGGTGCTGGCAATAGGGGAGCGACTGTCGGTGCCGCTGATGGCGCGAATCTTGAGCAAGGCTGGAGTACTTGCACGGCCTGTGGATGCTACCCGGCTGATCCGTACTGACGCCACGTACCAGAACGCTGCTGTTGACTTGGCCACCACGTATCGCCAAGTCACGTCGTGGTATGCGGCGTTACCTGCAGGCGTGGTGCCCGTTGTGACCGGGTTTTTGGGAGCCACATCGGAGGGGCACCCAACCACGCTAGGGCGTGGGGGCAGCGATTACTCAGCGGCGCTGCTAGCCGCCGCCCTGAACGCAGCCGTGTTGGAGCGCTGGACCGATACCAACGGCATCTACACCGCCGACCCACGCGTCGATCCTGAAGCGAAGCGCATCGCCACCATTGTCCTCCGAGAGGCCGCGGCATGGAACCACGCGGGGCGTATCGGCATGCATCGCAAAGCGCTCGATCCGCTCGTAACGGCGGGCATCCCCGTACATGTACGCAGCACGCGTGAGCCGTCAAAGGCCGGGACGCAGATTCTCCCGAGCGGCGTACAAGCCATCTCACTCGCAAGGTAGCGCGCTCGTTGCGCGCCGTGATGCCAAGGCGGCTGTAACTCCCGGCGCAGCCTTGGCTGCACACCCTCCTCCATTCTATTGCGACAACGCTACATCAGTATATGTCAGACAAACTACGTGTAGGTATCCTGGGCGCCACAGGCGCAGTAGGGCAGAAGTTCGTCGAACTGCTCGACGGGCACCCCTGGTTCGAGATCACAGCGCTGGCAGCGTCATCTCGCTCCGCTGGCAAGCCCTACAGCGAGGCGGCCAACTGGATCGGTGCCAAGCCTATCCCGGCTGCGGTAGCCGATCAGGTGGTGGTGCTGGCCGAGCCCGGACTGGATTGCGACTTCGTGTTCTCGGGATTGGACGCGCGTGTCGCGGGCGATCTGGAGCGTGCTTTTGCCGAGGCGGGCTACCCCGTGATCTCCAATGCCCGCAACTACCGCATGCAGGCCGATGTGCCGCTGCTGATCCCCGAGGTCAACCCAGACCATACGGCGCTGATTGACCGGCAGGTCTGGGGCAGTGCCGGAGGGTACATCGTCACCAACCCCAACTGCTCAACGGTGGGGCTCGTCTGTGCGCTCAAGCCTTTGCATGACGCCTTTGGGTTGGATGCTGTGCAAGTCACCACCATGCAGGCCCTCTCTGGAGCGGGGTATCCCGGCGTGTCGTCCCTCGATGCGCTCGGCAATGTGGTGCCGTACATCGGCGGGGAGGAGGCTAAGATTGCTACCGAGCCGCTGAAGCTGCTGGGCACGCTCGCGGAGGCGGGCATTGGGCAACCAAGCATCGCCATCAGCGCGCAGTGTAATCGGGTTCCTGTCTTAGAAGGTCACCTGGAGTGCGTGGCTGTGCGCTTCAAACAGCCTGCTACCGCTGCCGAGGTCCGCGAGGTTCTACTCGGCTACGAGAGTCCCATCGCGGCCCTCGATCTGCCGACGAAGCCGCAGCCGTTCCTGCAGGTGTTTGGCGATGAGCGCTTCCCGCAGCCGCGCCGCCACAGCGAGCTGGGCGGCGGCATGACCGTATCCGTGGGCCGTGTCCGCGACGACGAAGTGCTCGATGTGAAGTTCGTCGTGCTCTCGCACAACACCATCCGTGGTGCAGCAGGCGGTGCCATCCTCAATGCCGAGTTGCTGGTCAACCAGGGGCGGCTGCGCGCGCGTGCCGCGGCATCCGTCGCGGTAGCATGATCCGCGAGGCCAAGGCCACGGATCTGCCTGCCATCGAACGGATGTGGTTGGCGCTTACCGCCGAGATGCACGCCGCCGATGTGCGCTTTCGGCTCGCCGAAGACGCGCTGACGCGCTGGCGCAATGATGCCCCACACTGGCTAGCCGCGACCTCGCACGGCGTGTGGGTAGTAGAAACCGATGCCCACGTCGTAGGCTTCGCCGATGCAGAGCTGTGGCATCCACCGCCGATGTATGTTGACGAAGCCGTCGCGTTCATTAACCACTTCTACGTGCAGCCCGAACATCGCCGCAAGGGGTTGGGGGGCGGGCTGCTGGACCAAGTCCAGGGCTGGGCTATTGCGCAGCGGTGCAGCTATCTGCAGTGGCGTACGTTGGCCCTCAACGCGGCTGGACGTGCGTTCTGGCAGGCGGTAGGCGGAACACCTTTTACCGAGACGTGGCGGCTGCCGCTTCCTGATGCGCTGAATCAGGCACATCCCGAGAAACCTGCACGGCCACTGGGCTTCCATTGAAGTTGTGTTAAGCCAAGCCACAGGTTTGACAAACGCGAGCGGCATGTCGTATACTTGCGACCCGCCTGACAAAAGTAGGGCGCCAACACATAAGCGGGTGTAGCTCAGTGGTAGAGCATCACGTTGCCAACGTGAGGGTCGTGAGTTCGAATCTCATCACCCGCTCCAACCCCGGCCAGCAATGGCTGGGGTTTTTTGTAGGCACCTGTTAATCTTTAGGATAAGATTTGGTAATCGGGCCCCGAGCGCCTATCCTTACGAGCACAAAAAAGCCCAGCACCCCCCCAGATGCTGGGCTTCCTCAAGGAGTGGTATTGCCACACATCACATCACTCGAGGTACTCTAGCCGAAGGCTGAGGGCTCACGCTCTCGGCCTTCGCTTATTTTGGCCAGCGGCTGGAGACAGGCGCGGGCAAGTGGTATACTCAGTTACACTACAGGTACGACGGAAACCGACCCAACGTTTAGGTAGGTTGTGTTAAAACGCCTACCCGACCCTTTGCGGCATGCCCCCGTCGCACTACACACAGAACAAGCAGCGAATACGATGCCGAACCGCATATTTGTCACCCGGAAAATTGCTGAAGCGGCCTTGAATCGGCTACGTGAGCATGCCGATGTCGATCTGTGGCCCGAAGAGCTGCCCCCCGACTACCCAACGCTTGTGCAGCGTGTAGCGGATTGCGACGGTCTGCTCTGTATGTTGACTGATACCGTAGACGCTGCGCTGATCGACAACAGCCCAAAGCTTAAGGTCATTAGCCAGATGGCCGTGGGCTACGACAACATCGATGTGGCGGCAGCTACGGCCCGGGGCATCGGAGTAGGGCACACGCCAGGCGTCCTGTCGGATGCTACGGCTGACCTGACGTGGGCGCTGATCCTTGGTGTGGCACGGCGCGTCGTCGAGAGTATGCGGTTCATTGCCGATGGCGAGTGGAAGACGTGGTATCCACTGGGGCTGCTCGGGATGGATCTAAAGGGCGCCACGTTAGGCATCATCGGCATGGGCCGCATCGGGCAAGCTGCAGCCCGGCGCGCCAACGGCTTTGACATGAGGGTTCTCTACACAGGGCCGCGTGAGAAAGCCGGCGTCGACGCTACGTATGTGCCGATGCACACGCTGCTGGCCGAGAGTGACATCGTGAGTCTGCACTGCCCGCTCACGCCAGCTACGCACCACCTGCTGGACGCCGCCGCGTTTGCCCAGATGAAGCCCGGAAGCATTGTCGTTAACACGGCGCGCGGTGGTGTAGTGGATCAAGATGCGTTGCTTGCTGCCGTGCAGTCAGGCCACTTGGCCGGCGCCGGGCTAGACGTGACAGACCCTGAGCCCATCGCCCCGTCCCACCCGATCATGCACGAGCCGCGCATCATCGTGACGCCCCACATCGGCTCCGCCAGCCTATGGACGCGCCAAAAGATGTCCGAGATGACGGTGGACAACCTACTTGCTGGGCTGCGCGACGAGCCGCTGCCGTTCACGATGAACCCCGAAGTACACGAAGCGACATGACGCGCCTCGTCGGATGTTTGATCGTCGCTATCATGGTAGGGTGCCAACCTCAAGGTGGGGCGCCGCACCCCGAAACCATGCTTGAGGCTACGCTTGCTACATCAGACCCTATGGTATTTCCACTGTGGGAAGACGCGATGCCCGGCGGCCTGGCTGACCCAGCCGACGCGCCCGAGTTGACCGTGTACTTGCCGCCTGAGGATGTGCGCACCGGAGCCGCCGTTGTCATTCTGCCAGGAGGCGGCTACAAGATGCTGGCGACTGACCACGAAGGGCACGACGTAGCGCGTTGGCTCATCAGCCACGGCATCGCGGGCATCATGGCCACGTACCGGCGCGGTGAAGCCTACCGCCATCCGGTTCCACTAGCCGATGCGCAACGTGCCATCCAAACGGTCCGCGCTCGAGCAGCCGCGTGGGACATTGACCCCGACCGCGTGGGCATCCTCGGCTTCTCCGCTGGCGGCCACCTTGCCTCCACCACCGGTACGCTCTTCAGCGCGGCGCTTGGTCCTGATGATGCCATCGCGGCGCAGTCGGCGCGCCCTGACTTTATGCTGCTGCTGTATCCCGTCATCTCGATGACGACGGAGCATACCCACCAGGGCTCCAAGTGGCACCTCCTCGGCGGCGACCCTGCTCCCGAGTTGGTGCGTCGGATGTCCACGGAGCTGCAGGTCACGCCGGAGACGCCACCCACGTTTCTTTTCCACACGAACGAAGACACCGCCGTGCCCCCGGAGAACAGCGTGCTCTTCTACCAAGCGCTGCGCCAAGCTGGTGTGCCCGCCGAGATGCACATCTACGAGCCAGGGCGCCACGGCCTCGGCCTCGCCCCTGAGCATCCCACGCTACACACCTGGCCGGATCTCGCCATCAACTGGATGCGGCACCGGGGTATGATTGAATAGGCGCTTGCGCGTCAGTTCGCAACAGCGCTCAGCCATCGCTGGAAGAGAGGCGACCCGTGAAGTGGTGCGTACAGCGGGTCTTGGATCTCGCGAAGGCCCCAGGTGGGGTTGTGGGCCATGAAGACAGCGAGGTAGTCCAGCGCCCGCTCCGATGCTCCTGCCGTCATCGCCAAACGTGCCGCTCGCCGCCAGGTGCGGTCCCAGTCGGCGCCAAGGTGCAGGGCTAAGGCCACAGCATCCCAGGCCGCTGCGGTATCCCCCCTTCGCATGAGCCGCTCCGCTCGGATCATGACTTGGCGGGCCTCGTGCAGATCGAGCAGCGCAGACAAGCGATGCACGGGCGTGTCGTGAGCATCCACGCGCAGGTCGATGTCGCGCGGCCATCCGTCGGGAGTGCGGACGATGACGGCAGCGGAGAGCACACCGATGGTTTGACCACCTGCCTCTTGCCCAGCCAGCAGCGCATCAACCAATCGGCGTGAGAACGGGGCGCGTGATGACTGAAAGGCCTGTTCCATGGCGAGGAGCACACGCTCACCATCGAGGCCGTTCCCCAGTACAGCATATCCTGAGCCAGACCGTTGGCCTGCCCACCCTGAAGCGAGCGCAGCCTTGCCTGTGTGAATCGCCACGCTGCCATCGGCACGGACAATGCCTACCTGCCGGGCTTCGGGGCCTCTCCCCTCAAACTGACCGTCCTGCGCCAACATGCGCTCAAGCACCTCCGGCGTTGACAGCTGTTCGGCAAACAAGCGAAGGGCCAGCGGCCCGTACAGTGGGTTCGTTTCGTATTGGCTGACGATGGCGCCCACGCCAGCTTGCAACGTAGGCACGCTGGCACCCACCGCGAGGTTATGCGTGGCCACCGCAACGCCGCAGATACCCGTCTCCGGCTCGCACGCTACGATAGAGAAGGTGGCGTGTGCAGGCAGGGGAACCGCCAGGAGAACTAGGCCGATGACGCGAGCAAGCATTAGAGCTGGGGTAGGATGGACAAGAACCAAGGGGACAGAAAAGCGCCTTCTAGCGAGGTCGTGCGTGAAATGTTGAGGATTCCGACGTGCCGTATTGCGATTTCCGGGTGGCCCCTTAACTTGATCGCATCGTTGACTATACATCCGACTCTTCAACTCGCTTATGAGCGTTCTCGTCGATAAGAACACCCGGCTGGTGGTGCAAGGCTTCACTGGTAAAGAAGGCACCTTCCATGCCACCCAGATGCTGGACTACGGCACCAACGTGGTGGCTGGCGTCACGCCCCGCAAAGGTGGACAAACCCATCTGGATCGCCCCGTCTTCAACACCGTGGCCGAGGCCGTAGCGCACGAGGGCGCCAACGTGTCGGTCATCTTTGTGCCGCCGCCCTTCGCTGCCGACGCCATCATGGAGGCCGCCGATGCAGGGGTTGAGGTCATCATCTGCATCACGGAAGGCATCCCGGTCCGCGACATGATCCCTGCGTACCAGTACGTGCAGAAGACGGGCTCCCGCCTCGTTGGGCCGAACTGCCCAGGCGTCATCACGCCAGGCCAAGCTAAGGTCGGCATCATGCCCGCTATGATCTTCAGCGAGGGCCCCATCGGCCTCGTCTCGCGCTCCGGCACACTGACGTACGAGGCGGTCGATCAGCTGACCCGCGAAGGCCTGGGACAGACCACCGCCATTGGCATCGGTGGCGACCCAATCATCGGCACACGCTTCATTGACGCGCTCAAGCTCTTCGAGGCGGACGGCGAGACGGAAGCGGTCGTCATGATCGGCGAGATTGGCGGCACGGCTGAGGAAGAGGCGGCCGACTACATCAAGAGCCACATGACGAAGCCCGTCTTTGGCTTCATCGCAGGGGCTACAGCGCCTCCGGGACGCCGCATGGGCCACGCTGGCGCCATCATCTCGGGCGGTAAAGGCACGGCCGAGGACAAGTTCGCCGCCCTCGAAGCCGCTGGTGCTGTTGTGGTTAAGAACCCCGCGTTCATCGGCAGCACGGTGAAAGCACACCTCACGGCTGCCGGGTAAGCAGGCCGCGAAACCACCACTACCCACACACGGAAGCGCCAGCCCCGCATCGACGAGGCTGGCGCTTTTTCGTGGTAGGCGTGCTATACCCCCTCTCCAAAATGATGGTGCATATAGTTGAGCAAAGCCAACGCCTCCGTCGAGGGAGGTGCGTCGCCTTCAGGCGAGTCGGAAGGTGTATGTGCTGAACCGAGATACACCCCCTGCGAGGGGGCCGTTGCGTAATGACTCACCGAGAGGGGTGCATACCGTTTCCTGAGAGCGTGTGCTGGAAGTCTATTCCTTGTCGAAGTAGAGGTAGGCGTACATCGCCATCCCGAAGCTGGCTACATCGGTGGAAACCAGTTTCCAACCGTCGCGGGCATACTTATCCAGTGCGGCTTGCATGTCCTTCGTCGAACCGTCGACGATATGGTTCTTGTTCGCGAGAGCCTTCGAGTAATAGATGAACGACTCGACTTTGTATTGGGGCATGACATCGGTGGTTTAGGGGAGAAAAGCGATCATCCCCCTAGACCGTGGCCGACTCGCGAAGTTTCGGCAGGGCGCGAACGACGAGGTACACGCCTGCTAGCACCAGCGGAATACTGAGCACTTGGCCCACGTGCAGCTCAAAGGGGATGTACTGCACGAAGTCGGCATGGCTCTCCTTGACGAACTCGATGAAGAAGCGGGCGCTGAAGACCAAGATGAAGAAGAGCCCCAGCAGCAGCCCGTGCGGGGTGCGGCTGCCCAACTTGCGGTACAACGAGAAGAGCAGCCCCCAGATGAGCAGGTAGCTGATGGACTCGTACAGCATAGACGGATGGCGAGGCAGATCATCGATGCGCTCGAAGACGACGGCCCACGCCACATCGGTAGGTACGCCGAGGATCTCGGAGTTGAAGAAGTTGGCCAGGCGAATCAGAACGCCCGCTAACGCTGTGGCCACCGCGATCCGGTCGATCACCCACAGGAACGGCTGCTTCGGCCTGCTCTTCGAGTAGAAGTACAGCGCGATGATGATGCCGATGGCGCCGCCGTGGCTGGCGAGCCCGCCCTTGTGGATGGCCAGGATCTCTAGCGGATTCGCCAGGAAGTAGCCCGGGTTGTAGAAGAAGCAATGGCCCAGCCGCGCGCCTACCACCGTCCCGGCCAGCATGTAAAGCAGCAGCTTATCGAGGTCGGCCTCGGGCTTGCGCTCGCGCTGGAAGACGTAGCGCATGAAGTAGAAGCCCAGCACAAAGCCCGTGGCGAAGAGCAGCCCGTACCACCGCAAGGCGAAGGGGCCGAGCTGCACGATGACGGGATCTATGTTCCAGTGGAAATACGACGGGTCAGGCATGGACGTGAGGACCTAGGTACAGAGCGCGCTCGCTTACGCCACAGGTGCATTGCGGTTGCCCGCGGAACGGCCCCGCCGCCGCCAGGGTAGAGTGGATAGGGCGCGTTGATACAGCCCTGCCTGTCCTTCTACAGCCCAATCGTGTCGCCCAATGCGTGTGCTCACCGCAGTTGCCTTCCTTGCGCTATGGATTGCTACGCCCGTCGTAGCGCAGCCTGTGCTGACGCGCGCCTTCCCGGCGCACACGTTCCAAAACCCAGTCGATCTGCAACACGCGGGCGATGGGAGCGGGCGGCTGTTTGTAGTGGAGCAGCCGGGGTTCATTGTCGCCGTGACGCCTGCCGACGAAGCGGCGGAGCCAGAGGAGTACCTAGACATCAGCGACCGTGTAGGAAGCCGGGGTGGGGAAGAGGGCTTGCTCGGGCTGGCGTTCCATCCTGACTATGCGAGCAACGGGCATTTCTTCGTCTACTACACCGCCTACAACCCGCGCCGCTCAGTCGTGGCGCGCTACACCGTAGACCCCGCCAACGGCTCGCACGCGCAGGCCGGCAGCGCGCGCGTCATTCTAGAGGTCGAGCAGCCGTTTAGCAACCACAACGCAGGGCAGCTTGCCTTTGGGCCCGACGGCTACCTGTACATCGCCTTGGGCGATGGCGGCTCGGGCGGCGACCCCATCGAGGCGGGCGAGGACCCGACCACGCTCCTCGGCGCGCTGCTGCGCATCGATGTAGACGGCGTGGCGCCCTATGCCATCCCCGCCGACAACCCGTTTGTGGGCAACCAAGACGGCGCCCGCGAAGAAATCTGGGCCTATGGCCTTCGCAATCCGTGGCGGTTCAGCTTCGACGCAGCCACGGGACAGTTGTGGCTCGCCGATGTAGGCCAGAACGCGTACGAAGAGGTCAACATCATTGAGCGCGGCGGCAACTACGGCTGGGATCACCGCGAGGGCCCCGCCTGCTTCGAGCCGAGCGTCGGCTGTGCCACGGACGGGTTCATCGCGCCAGTCTACAATTACCCGCATACGCTCGGCCGCTCCATCACTGGCGGCTACGTGTACCGTGGCGCCCGCGTGCCCGAGATGCGGGGGCGCTACATCTTCGCCGACTACGTGAGCGGACGTGTCTGGGCTTTCGACGCTGATGAAGAAGCCACCACCGCCGATCTCTTCGAGCAAGAGGTCTTCAACGTCTCCACCTTCGGGACAGACGAGCAGGGCGAGCTTTACGCAGCGCGCATTGGCGGTCAGCTCTATCGGCTCGAATCTCGCTCCGGCGTCACAACCGAGAGCGAACAGCCAGCGGCTGCGCTTCGGCTCTCGGCGCCGTACCCGAACCCGTTCGTGGGGCGCACCACCGTGCAGGTAGAAGCCGCTGCGGGGGCCGTGCTGGACGTAGAGGTCTTCGATCTGCTAGGCCGTACGGTGACGACCCTGTGGAGCGGCGTCAGCGATGGGACCGCGCAGGTGCTGACCTGGGCCGGGATGACGAGCGAAGGCCAGCCTGCGCGGTCGGGTCTCTACCTGATCCGCGTGCAGCAGGACGGCCGCTCGGTGGCGACACGAGCGGTGACGCTGCTGGCACGCTAGGCTCGCCTCGTGATGCGGGGAAGCGCGGTCACGCAACGTAGCGCTGGGGACTTGTAACGCTAGGCATTACAGTTGAAGCCGAACAAAGGCACCGCTCGCGTCATTGCCGTACCTCGCGCCCTAACACTCGCCCTGACACCCTGCCGATGCTTCAGACCGATGCCTCCGCGGCAACCCTGCCAGACCGTACGCTCCTTGCTGCCGACTTCCAGCGCGTCCGTTCCTTCAGCGAACGCCTCTGTGCGCCGCTTGAAACCGAAGACTACGTCGTGCAGTCGATGCCCGATGTGAGCCCTACAAAGTGGCATCTGGCGCACACGACGTGGTTCTTCGAGACCTTCATCTTGTCCAAGCACGACAGCGCGTACACGCCCTACCATCCGGGCTACGCATTCTTGTTCAACTCCTATTACCTGCAAGCGGGGGAGCGGCACTGCCGGGCACAGCGCGGCTACATCTCGCGTCCCACCGTGCGTGAGGTCTTCGCCTACCGCGACCATCTCGACGCCGCCATGCTCGACTTCCTGGCGCGCGCCGACGAGCCGACGCTGCGGACTATTGCGCCGCTCATCGAGATTGGCCTGCACCACGAGCAGCAGCATCAGGAACTGCTCGTCACCGACATCAAGCACGTCCTCTCGGTCAACCCACTGCGCCCGGCGTACCGGCAAGCGGTGCCGGAGCCGCATCGCGGCGTACCGCCCGTATCGTGGATTGCATTTGAGGAAGGGCTCTACGAGATGGGGCATGAGGGCAGCGGGTTTGCCTATGACAACGAGTCGCCGCGGCACCGCGCGTTTCTGGAGGACTTCCAGCTGGCCAACCGCCTCGTTACCAACGGCGATTACATGGCCTTCATCGAAGACGGCGGCTACCAGAGTGGGCCGCTCTGGCTCTCCGCCGGGTGGGCCACGGTACAGGCCGAGCAGTGGACCGAGCCGTTCTACTGGGAGCGCAAGGACGGCGAGTGGATCCACTACACCCTGGGAGGCGCCCGCATCGTCAATCCCGACGAGCCGCTGACGCACATCAGCTACTTCGAGGCCGACGCGTTTGCCCGCTGGTCGGAGGCGCGCCTGCCTACCGAGGCCGAGTGGGAGGTGGCCGCGCAGTCCGTCGCGAGGGCTGGACACTTCGTCGAGTCCGAGCGTCTGCACCCGCTGCCGCTGGCGCCTGGCGCCAGCCCCGACCACCTCCATCAGATGTTTGGCGACGTGTGGGAGTGGACGCGCAGTCAATACGAGCCGTACCCTGGCTATGCCCCTGTGCCCGGCGCCCTTGGCGAATACAACGGCAAGTTCATGTGCAACCAGTTTGTGCTGCGCGGCGGCTCGTGTGCAACGTCGGAGACGCACATTCGCGCCACGTACCGCAACTTCTTCCCGCCCGACGCCACGTGGCAGTTCACCGGGCTGCGGCTTGCGCGCTGAGGCGTCACCGTCGTAACTAGTAGTGAGGTGGAGCAGGTAAGAGCGCGGCGACGGAGCACCTCAACACCATAGTGTCTTCCCAACCACGAGACCGTTTCCGCTCTTGCCTACCCCAACCCTGCCCGTCGCCCCCGAAATCACGCTGATCGACCACGGCGTACCGCCTGACACCTTGCTGGACGATGTGCTGGCCGGGCTTCACGCCGCGCCGAAGACCCTGCCCAGCAAGTACTTCTACGATGAGACCGGGTCGCGGCTCTTCGATGCCATCACCGAGCTGGACGCGTACTACCCCACGCGCACCGAGATGGGCATTATGGACGGCTACATCGGCGAGATGGTAGAGGCCATAGGCAAACGGGCGCTGCTGGTAGAGTACGGCAGCGGCAGCAGCCTCAAGACGCGCGTCCTGCTCGATCACTTGCCCAGCCTCGTGGGCTATGTGCCCATCGACATCTCGGGCGAGTACCTACTCGCTACGGCCTACCAGCTTGCCGAGCGTTACCCCGAGCTGCCCATCGCACCCATCGCCGCCGACTACACGAGCGACTTCCGGCTGCCGTCGCTTGCTGACGAGGCCGAGAACGTGGTGGCGTTCTTCCCGGGCTCTACAATCGGCAACTTCACGCCAGAGGAGGCTGAGGCTTTTCTGAAGGGCACCGCGCGGTTGGTTGGGGCAGGCGGCTTGCTCCTGATGGGCGTCGATCTGAAGAAGGACAAGCACATCCTGGACCTCGCGTACGACGACCCTGAGGGCGTGACCGCGCAGTTCAACCTGAACATTCTGGCGCGCCTAAACCGAGAGCTGGGTGCCGATTTTGACCTGGGCGCGTTCGCCCATCGGGCATTCTACAACGCGTCTGAAGGGCGCATTGAGATGCACCTCGTGAGCCGCGCCACGCAAACCGTAACGATAGGTAGCGTGGCCATACACTTTGAGGCGGGCGAGACGATCCACACCGAGAACTCGTACAAGTACACCCTGAACGAAGCGGCAGCGCTGGCCGCGCGCGCCGGGTTTGGCGTGGAGCGGGTGTGGACCGATGCGAACGACTGGTTCAGCGTCCAACTGCTGCGCGTGATGTAGGGTGTAGGGCACGTTCGGAGGCGATGGGCGTGGAAGGCGACCCCGAACGATAGGCTATTCTGTGACCATGACCCCACCGTTCTTACGCTCCGTCATCCTCCTTGCTGGCGTGCTCTTGCTCCCGTTGCCTGTGCTGGCTCAAGACTTCACCGAGGCGGACCTGCGCCAGGGCTACGCCGACCGCGGGGCAACTACGGTGTTCCTGTTCGACGCCGAGGCGTACGGCGTGACGCCGGAGCGCGTGGTGGTCACGGGCGCGTTTCGCAACTGGTCCGAGGACATGAACGCGATGGCGTGGCGTCTCGCACCCGATGCCGAGCGCCGGATCTGGACCCTGACGGTCGAGAACCCCGACTTCCAGACGATTCCGCCCAGCGCGCCGTTCAAGTTCCGCATCGACGACGGGGTGTGGCTCGATCCGCGTGCCGACGCGCCCAACCAGGGCGGCGGCAACCTCATCTACGCGATGGGCATCGCCCCGCCGCTGCTTACTGCCGAAGTCCGTGCCGAGCGCGCTATCTGGGCGTCCCTCTCGGGCGATGGCATCGAGCGCCCCCGCGCTGTGAGCGCCTACCGTCTTGTCACCGCCGCGGGTGAGGAGGTACCGCTCGAAGCTATCGTCGTCAACACGGCCAGCGAGATGTTAGTGGTGCCTGCCGCGCCCATCGACGTGCGGCGCGTGTACTACCTGGAGGTGCCTGAGCTGGAACTGCGCACGCTCGTCCGCCGCGATGGCTGGTTCCGCACGCGCTACTCCGCCAAGCCGCTGGGGGCTGACGTGGCGGCTGATGGCTCCAGAACCGACTTCCGCATCTTCTCGCCCCGCGCCGACGCCGTCCGCCTCTACCTCTACGACGATCCCGACGCCACCGCCGAGGACGCCCTACACGTCGTCGACATGGCGATGGATGCCGACGGCGTTTGGGAGGCTACGCGCGATGGCGACCTGCACGGCACGTATTACGATTTCACCGTACACGGCCCCGCCGATCCGGGCAATTTTTTCTACGAGACGCACCCCGTGCATATCAGCGATCCGTACGCCCGGGTGAATGCTGAGGCGCACGGCAAGAGCCGCGTCTGGCGCACCACCACGCCCGCTACGCCGCTGGCTGGCGGTCGGCCGCCGATGGAGGACGTGATCGCCTACGAGGTACATGTGCAGGACTTCACCGATCTGCTTCCCGTCTCAGACGATCTCGTGGGCACCATCCCGGCGATGATGGAGCGGGGCTTGACGAACAGCGCCGGGGCGCCCATCGGGTTCGACTACTTGGTCGATCTCGGCATCAACGTAGTCCACCTCATGCCGGTGCAGGAATACCTCCACTATCCCGACAGCGAGTGGGCGGCGGCGTTTGAGAACGATCCCTACATGATCGCGCAGGATGTGCATCGCGAGAACTACCAGTGGGGCTACCGCACCACGCACGCCTTCGCCATCGAGACGCGCTTCCGGCAGCGCGGCACCGAGCACGGCGCGCAGCGCGACCAGTTCCGCGACCTCGTGCAGGCGTTCCACGACGAAGGCATCGCCGTCATCATCGACCTTGTGCCCAACCATACGGGCGAGAACATGGACGCCCGGCACATGCTGTTCAACTTTAACGTGCTCGACAAGCCGCTCTACTACCGCACCGACCAAGAGCTCAACCACATCGGCCCGTTCGGCAACGAGGTCAAGACCGAGGACCGCCCGATGGTGCAGCGCTGGCTCATCGACCAGTGCCGTGCGCTCATCGACGAGTTTGGCATCGACGGCTTCCGCATCGACCTCGCTGGCCAGATCGACCGGGAGTCGCTGCTGGCGCTGAGAGCCGCCTTGCCCGAAGACATCATCATCTATGGCGAGCCGTGGATTCCGCCGACCGACCCGGCGGTGGCGTCGCACCCGGACTGGGGTTGGTACAAGTCCAACTCGCCCATCACGTTCTTCCAGGACGACGCGCGCAATACATTCAAAGGGCCCGTCTCCGATCCACAGAACAAAGCCACCGACCGAGGCTACGCGGGCGGCAACAGCGCCCTCCGCGAGGCGACCATGCGCGCCCTCACCAACGCCTATGGCGACGAGGCGACGCCAAACACAGGCATCAACTACCTCGACATCCACGACAACTGGACGCTCGCCGACCAATTCGCCACGCGCGACTGGAACGGCTTGCTCGGCGTGGACGAAGGGCCGTACAAGATCGCCGCGACGCTGCTGATGACCTCACTTGGGCCCATCGTGCTGCACGGTGGCTCCGAGATCATGCGCTCGAAAGGCAGCGCCACGGTCGATCACAACATCATCAAGGAGACCGAGACCGGACCGATCTACCTCAAAGGCCGTGGCGACACGTACAACCTGCGCAAGGCCAACCGCTTCGTGTGGGAGACGGTAGGGCAGACCACCGACGTGTCTGACTTCGCCGGGATGCACGCCTACTGGCGCGGCCTCATCCACTTGCGCAACAGCGAGCACGGGCACGTCTTCCGCCAGGGCGAGCATGTGCCCGAAGGCCACTACCGTTTCATCACCCCCGATAACCCCGCTGCGCTCGGCTACGTGGTCGATGAGACCGTCTTCGTCCTCATCAACACGGGCACCGCACCGTTTACCTTCGCCGACGTGAACCTGCCCGCAGGCGACTGGCAGCAAGTCGCGAACGCCGATGTCGTGAACCTGGACGGCGTGGGCGGCCCGTACGCTGCAACGTCAGGCGGAGCGTTGACCGTTACCGTGCCGCCAACGAGTGCGATGATCTGGGTGAACCGCGACAGGCCCTAGCCCCGCGGTGCTTGGATGCGGGTGCGTACTAGTGAAAAGTCGCGTACCTTACGCCATCCACACCCATCACGCTATGCCTAAGAACGAAGTCGCTTTTCTGAAACGCCGCGCTGAGCGCTGGCAGGCCTTCGAAGATGCGCTCGACCAGCCCAAGCAGGTCGAGCCCGACGCGCTGGCGGAGCAGTTCATTGAGGTCACCGACGACCTCTCGTACGCCTGCACGTTCTTTCCTGGCAGCAAGACCACGCGCTATATCAACGGGCTGACGGCGCAGGTGCAGCAGACGCTCTACCGGAATAAGCGCGAAGACCGCCGCCGCTTGGTCACGTTTTGGACGGAGGAGCTGCCGCTGGTACTCTACCGGATCCGTGTGCCGTTGCTCGTGTCGCTGCTCGTGTTTCTCATTGCCAACCTCGTGGGCATCGTGTCCGCGGTGGGGGACGACGGCTTCGTGCGGCTCATCATGGGCGATGGGTACGTCAACATGACCGAGGACAACATCGCAAGGGGCGATCCACTGGCGGTGTACAAGAAGATGAACCCGACAGACATGTTTCTCTACATCACGTTCAACAACGTGCGCGTGTCGTTTCTGGCCTTTGCGGCCGGGTTGTTCTTCGCTGTGGGATCGGGCTACGTGCTGTTTACCAACGGCGTCATGGTGGGCGCCTTCCTGACGATGTTCTGGCAGAACGCGTTGCTGGGACCCGCGCTCAAGGTGATCTACATCCACGGCGCGCTAGAGCTGTCGGCCATCGTGATCGCGGGTGCCGCGGGTATGCGGATGGGGCTTGGCTTCATCTTTCCCGGCACCTACCCGCGTCTCGTCGCCTTTCGCAATGCAGCTAAGGACGGGCTGAAAACCATCATCGGGCTCGTGCCCGTCTTCATCACCGCTGGCTTTCTGGAGGGCTTCGTCACGCGTTACACCGAGATGCCGTTGTGGTTGAGCCTAGCCATCATCATCGGCTCGTTTGCTTTCATTGGCTGGTACGTGGCGTGGCTGCCGCACCGTGTACACCGTCGCATGACTCAACCTGCACTCGCATGACTCTGTCGCGTACTATTGTGATCCGCCAGCAGCGCTCGTTCTCCGACGTGCTGAACGTCACGTTTCAATTCATCAAGCAGGTGTTCAAGCCGCTGGCAAAGGCGCTGCTGTTCATCTGCGGCCCCGTCACACTCCTTGTGTCAGTCTCGACGGGGACGGCGCAGTTCAGGATCCTGTTCGCCAGCCTCGACCCCGAGGCACTCGCCACGAACACTGAGGCTTTCGGAGAGATTGCCATTGCGTACCTGCTGATTGTCGTGGGGTCGCTCATGTTGGCTGGACTAAGTGCGGCGGTCATCTTTGGCGCGGTGCGGCTGTACGCTACAGAAGGACCGGAGGCGGTGACGCTCGAAGGCCTCTGGCGCCTCACCAAAGCCACATTCTGGCGGATGTTGGGCACGGTCGTATTCATCGGCGTGCTGATGTTTGCGCTATACATCGCACTGCTCATCCCTATCGTAGTTGTCGTCGGCGCGTTGGCCGCGTTGGTGGGGAGCGCAGGCGCCATCCTGGGCGGCATCATCGGCGTCTTCGCGGTGTTGGGTATCGTGGTGGTGCTGTTGGGCCTCCTCGTGCTGCTGACGCTCCTGCTGCCCATCCGCATGAACGAAGACGTGGGCGTCTTTGCCGCGCTGGGACGGTGCCGGGCCTTGTTGAAGGGGCAGCTGTGGCCCTCGCTTGGCATCCTGCTCGTCGTTTGGATCATCTATACCGCTTTGGGCACGGTGCTGTCGTTGCCGCCGATCATCATGGCGTTTGTGGCCGGACTGCACACGGTGTCGGAGGCTGAGCCATCTGGGCTGATGGGGGCTGGGTTGACGGCGGTGACGGTGCTGGCAGGGCTGGCGTCGCTGCTGCTCTACGCTATCCCGTTGGTGGCCGCCGCGTTTCAATACTACAACCTCGTCGAACGCAAAGAGCGGGCGGGCCTGAGTGCCCGGGTGGCGGCCATGGCGATGACGGCAACTCAGCCCACTGCTTCCTACCGTTCCGGGATGACGGATGAGCCGCCACGTGCCGACGGTACGCGTGATGAGCCTGATCTGCCGCCAGCGGGGGCACCAGAGGACATGGCGTCTCCAGACGGTGCCGACGGTGGCGAGACGTCTGATGACGACCCCCGGGAAGAAGCCACGCGTGGATCAGCATGACGAAGCGGTTGTGCATCCTCTTCGCGCTGGCCGTGACTTGGTGCAACATGACTATGGCCGTGGCCCAGACCGTGCCCGCCGATACACTCGGGGCCGTGACGCTACGCACTGCCGACTCCACGTTAGCAGCTGCCTTCCGCGCCGACCCCGACTTCAACTACCAAGGCGAGATCGCCGAGGGCGAGTCGCTGCTCGACGTGGCTTGGGATTGGTTCGTGGAGACGATCCTGGCCCCGCTGCTGACGAACAGCCAGGGCGACTTGCGGTGGCCCGTCTACTTGCTGATGGCGATAGCCGTGGGGTATGCGGTGCTCAAGCTTTTGCGCATCGAAGGCAAATCGGTCGTGTTCGGCCGCAGGCAACGCCCTACCATCAACG
>JBCDJT010000007.1:0-67237 GCA_038747545.1 Bacteroidota bacterium | reverse complement strand
CGCGCCACCTGCTGTTTAGCCTGATCGGTGTGAGCGCCGTACGATGCGTCCAGCTCCTGCACCGCCTGCGTCAGCGGCACCACAAACTCCGCGTACCTCAACCCGTAGTGCGACCGCCCCTCCACGGGTGCCACCACGCCGCTGAACGCGAAGTCCGCAGCCGCAGCCGCCGACTCTACCTCCTGCGCCAAGAATCCTGTCTGCCACTGCCCAGCCTTCGCCGCCAGTGCATCGTTCAGGTCGCTAGCCGGGCTGCTCACCGCACGCAGCCCATCCAGGTCGAAGCGGTAGCGCACGGGGCGCAAACGCCGCACGAAACCCAGACCTGCTACATCCCGCGATACGTCCGTCTTCAAACGCGCGTCGCTCATCGCCATCCAGTTGACGCTGCCGCCGATCGACGTCGTGGCTGCGTTGCCGATGTAGGCTTCGTTGTCGGCCGCTACGCTCGTGCCATAGCCGATGGCGATGCTGTTGTCGCCGCTGACGCTGCTCTGGTAGCCAAGCGCGATGCTGTTCTCACCCGTACCGATTGTCTCAGCGCCGATGAGCAAGCTGTTCGGGCTATCGAGATCGGCCGAGGCGCCGATGGCGATGCCGTTCTCGCCCATGACATCCGCCTCGCTGCCAATCACGACGGCTTGATTGACCTCCGAGCGTGTGCCGTAGCCCAGGAGCACGTTGTCGCCGTTGCGCACCAGGGTCTCGGCGCCGATGAACACATTACGGGACTCGTCAATGTCATCGTCGGAGAAGTCAGCATTGTGCCCCATGCCGACGTTGTCCTCGCCCAGATCGTTGGTAAGCCCTGCGCGGTAGCCGACGTAGGTGTTGCGATTAGCCGCCGTAGTAGAGTTGGAGATGTTGTTTTCAAACCCTGCCTGAGCGCCCACAAATGTGTTGAAATCGGCGTACCAATTCTCTGCGCCTGCTGCTTGACCAAGTACCGTGTTGTACCGCCCATCGGTAAGGACTGATGCTGCCGAGTCGCCCAACGCCGTGTTGCGGTCCGCGTCAACTTCATTCAACGATTCCGCTCCGACTGAGGTGTTTCGTAAAAAGACACCACCGGTCGATGCTCCGGCCTGTTCTCCAACAAACGTGTTGAAGTACCTTACGTCATTGTCAAGGAGTGTAAAAGATCCGGCAGTTTGGCCAATGTACGTGTTGCCGTATCCAGTTGAGTTATTGTCGGCCCCCGCCTCCTCACCAAAGAACGTGTTGCCATACCCAGTCGCAATTTCTTGGCCGGCCGCGTTGCCCACAAACGTGTTATCATAGCCTGTTGTGCTACTTGCTCCGGCCCAAGATCCGACGATGACCAACCCCGTACCCGATGGGCCAGCAAAAGGAGGAGTGGTCCCAGCCGCGACTTGGGAGTACCCGGATAGCCACCCAATAAAGACGTTGCCAATCGCCCTGTTGAATTGGCCTGCGCTATAGCCCAGCGAGACGTTCTGGCTCTCGGTGGTCAACGCCGTGTTGGAGTCATCGCCCACGATGGTGTTGAACTCGCCCGTGGTGAGGGCGGTGCCTGCACCGTCACCCGCCACATGGTTGCCCGTTTGGGCGAGTGCCGGCACAGCTGATGCGAGCAGCAGCGCGAAGAGAGCATGTACGCGAAGGATGGAGCGGAAGCGCATGGCTGTATGGGTTGAGCGTGCTGAAATTTTGTAGTGTGGCGCACCGTCTGACCTTGTCATCCCGAGCGTAGCCGAGGGATCTCCCCCGTTCAACAATTGCACGACGACCAAGTGGGAGATCCCTCGGCTACAGCCTCTGGCTTCCGCTCGGGATGACAAACTCGCTGGCATAATCATTTCCCAAAGCTCGTGTAGGCTCATCAGTTCGAGGTGGTGTGGGTACGTGTTGATGTGGCCGTTTCGGCGTGGGCGAGGTGCGCCCGCAGCGTCTCGTAGCGTGCCCGCAGCAGAGCCAGTCCGTCATTGTGCGTGGGCACTGCGCTGGGCGCGTCGGCGTAGCGTGCTTGCTGCCCGGCCATATGGTCTTCCAGGTGTGTCAGGCGCTCCGTAAGCGCGCTAAGGTCGGTCGTGAAGGCCTGCTCGCGTTCGTCCATCTCCTGCACGGCCTGCGTCAGCGGCACCACAAACTCCGCGTAGCGGAGGCCGTAGTGTTCGCGGCCTTCTTTTGGCGACACCACGCCGCTGAACTCGAAGTCCGCTGCCTCAGCCGCCGACTCTACCTCCTGCGCCAAGAACCCAGTCTGCCACTGCTCAGACGTGGCACTCGGCGCGCCACCCAACGCGAAGCGGTAGCGCACCGGACGCAGTCGATTGACGAACGCCAACCCCGGCACATCAGCACGCACGTCTGTCTTCAACCGACCGTCGCTCGTCGCCGTCCAGTTCACAATCCCGCCTATCGCCTCCATATCGCTGTTGCCGATGGTGACTTCGTTCGCTGACGACACGCTCACCTCCTCTCCTATCGCTATGCCGTTCTCCGCCGACACCGCGCTCTCGGCGCCCACAGCGATGCCGTTCGTGCCCGTGCCTACCGCCTCCGTGCCGATCACCACACCGCCCGCGTTGTCCACGTCCGACAAGGAGCCAATCGCAATGCCGCTCGCTCCCGCTACATCCGCTTCGTAGCCCAGCGCCACCACGCTGTTCGCCGCCGAGCGCGTACCATACCCTACGATCACGTTGTCATCCCGACCACGCGTCAAGCTGCTGCCGTCTATCAACGACTCCGCGCCGATGAACACGTTGCGCTCGTTGCCGCTGCCACTGCCCTGAGAGCTGAAGTCCGCGTTATGCCCCATGCCCACGTTGTCCTCCCCTTCGCGGTTGGTGTAGCCCGCGTAGTAGCCCACGTACGTGTTCCGGTTGGCATTGTCGGTATCGTTCGTGCGGTTGTTGTCGCCGCCCGCCCATGACCCGACGAACGTGTTGAAGCTGGCATGCTCGGTCACGGCGCCGGCGGCTTGGCCGAGCATGGTGTTGTAGCGGCCGGTGCCGATGTCGATGCCAGCCGAGTCGCCTAGGGCGGTGTTGCGGTCGCCGGTGGTGACGTCTTCGAGGCTGGTCGAGCCGACGGCGGTGTTGCGGAAGCCGGTGGTGACGTTGGTGAGGGCGAGTTTGCCGACGCCCGTGTTGCGGAAGCCTGTGCCGAAGAGGTCGTCGCATACGCTGAGCGCGCCTGCTTGGCCGGCTTGGTGGCCGATGTAGGTGTTTTGGTAGCCAGTCGTGTTGCACTCGCCGGCTTCTTCGCCGAGAAACGTGTTGTCGTAGCCGGTCGTGTTTTCTTGCCCGGCTTCGGAGCCGACGAACGTGTTGTCGGTGCCGAGTGCGGTGCCGTCTCCAATGTTTTCGAGGCCGGCTTCAAAGCCAACGAACGTGTTGTCAGAACCCAACGTGTTGTTGAAGCCAGCTTGGTAGCCTATGGCGACCAACTCTAACGTGTTGGCATTGTACCCCGCTTGGTAGCCTAAGAGCGTTACCAAGTCCGCCGTCGTTAGTGAGAACCCGGCAAAGTCGCCGACGGCCACGTTTTCGTCGCCCTCAGTGATGTTTGCCCCTGCGCTCTCGCCTTCGAAGTGATTGTCTGTTTGTGCATAGGCGCCAGGCACAAGGAGCGTAGCCAGGAGGAGTGCCATCACCAGCTGCGGCAGGCGGTACATGAGGCGGGCGGGCAGGTGCGTGGTCATGGCGGGTCTCATGGGTTTGATGCGAAAGGCATCTGTGGCTGATTGGTAGGCGGTGCGTGCCCAGCCTGGCACACCAAACCCCTCCCTTGAGGGAGGTGGGCCGCCGAAAGGCGGGTCGGAGGGTGTATCCTGCTCGGCGGTACGTACACCCCCAGCCCTTCGGGCAGCCCCCTGGAGGGGGCGGTTGGGTGTGCTGTTGTTCGGGGCGGGCATCGTCAGTTCGTGGTGCGAGTCGGCGTGAGCGGGGCGGTAGCGCCTTGGCTGAGGCGGGCTACAAGCGCTTCATAGTCCTTTGCCAGCACCGCATAGTCTTCCAGCAGCTGCTGCCAGGCCGCAAGGCGGTCGGCCTGCGTGGTGATCTGCTCGTGACGCGAGGCGATGAGCGCCGCCTGCTCCGCCACCACCGCTTGCAGCGCGGCGATGCGCGCCGCCTGCTGCTCGGCGTGGGTGGCATGTGACACGTACGCCGCATCTACCTCCTGTACCGCCTGCGTGAGCGGCACCACAAACTCGGCGTACCGCAACCCGTAGTGCTGACGGCCTTCGACGGGCGACACTACGCCGCTGAACGCAAAGTCCGCAGCCTCAGCCGCCGACTCCACCTCTTGCGCCAAGAAACCCGTCTGCCACTGCGCCGACTTCGCTGCGAGCGCGTCACTCAGATCACTAGCCGGGTTGCTCAGGGCGTGCAGCCCATCCAGATCGAAGCGGTAGCGCACCGGGCGCAGACGCCGCACGAAATCCAGGCCCGGCACATCTCGCGACACATCCGTCTTCAGTCGTGCATCGCTCATTGCCATCCAGTTGACGCTGCCGCCGATCGACGTCGTAGCTGCGTTGCCGATGTACGCTTCGTTGTCGGCGGCTACGCTCGTGCCGTAGCCGATGGCGATGCTGTTATCGCCGCTGACGCTGCTCTGGTAGCCGAGCGCGATGCTGCTCTCGCCTGTGCCCACCGTCTCGGCGCCGATGAGCACGCCGTTCTGGCTGTCGAGATCAGCCGAGGCGCCAATGGCGATACCGTTCGCGCCAGCGACATCCGCCTCGCTACCGATGGCGACCGCTTGGTTGACCGTTGAGCCTGTGCTGTAGCCGAGGAGCACGTTGTCGCCGTTGCGCACCAGGGTCTCGGCGCCGATGAACACATTACGAGATTCGCCGATTTCATCGTCGGAGAAATCAGCGTTGTGGCCCAGGCCTACGTTGTCCTGTCCATCGCTGTTGGTGAAGCCTGCGCGGTAGCCTACGTACGTGTTACGGTTGGCGTTGGCCGTCCCGTTACCGCTGTTGTTTTCAAACCCAGCTGCAGCACCCACAAAGGTATTGAAATTGGCATACCGGGTTTCTGCGCCCGCGTCTTGACCGAGTATCGTGTTATACCGCCCTTCGTCAAGCTCTACGGCGGATGCATCGCCTAGTGCGGTATTGCGGTCTCCTTCTATAACCCTAAATGTTCTCGATCCTACGGCTGTGTTTCGCGCAATCCCGTTCGCCGTGGAGACGCCCACCTCATTTCCGACAAACGTATTGAAATACCCTGAGTTGTTGCTGCTGGTTGAAGAGAACCCGGCATCCTGACCGATGTAGGTGTTTGCATAACCCGTTGTGTTATTCGCCCCTGCCTCCTCGCCAAAGAACGTGTTGCCATACCCTGTCCCGGTAGCTTCACCGGCCTCAGTGCCCACGAACGTGTTGTCGTAGCCCGTCGTGCCTTCTCCTCCCGAATCGGCACCGATGAAGACCAAGCCTGTCCCTTCTGGACCGATAAAGGGTATGGTGACAGCAGACGCAAAGAGATCGTACCCGGACTGCCACCCGATAAAAACGTTGCCAGAAGCCCTGCTGTATTGGCCTGCCGTGTAGCCCAGCGAGACATTCCGGCTCTCGGTGGTCAACGCCGTGTTGGAGTCGTCGCCCACGATGGTGTTGAACTCGCCCGTGGTGAGGCTGGTGCCTGCGCCATCGCCCGCTACATGGTTGCCCGTTTGGGCAACAGCAGGCAGCGCCACGGCGAGCAGTAGCGCGAGGAGAGCGTGTACGCGAAGGAGGGAGCGGAAGCGCATGGCTGTATGGGTTGAGCGTGCTGAGAGGGAGCATGGGGGGCACAACGGGCTCCCGCTCCTTGCTGGGAGCGGGTTGGGGTGAGGTAGATCAGCGCTGTGGCCATCCCGTTTTTCGGACCTCACCCTGTCCCTCTCCTCCCTAGGAGAGGGGACGTCGGGCGTACGATCAGTGCTTGCGTACATGCGGGGCTGCTTACCCATAGATTTTGTATCCGTGTAGCTGGAGATAAAACAGTCAGGCGAGCACCACGAACCCCTCCCTTGAGGGAGGTGGGCCGCCGTGAGGCGGGTCGGAGGGTGTATGTGCTGCATGGTTGAGGTTGGGCGCAGTACACCCCCAGCCCTGCGGGCAGCCCCCTGGAGGGGGCGGTTGGGGAGGCTACTCTGCTGAGGGGCTTGCTGTATTGCACGAGCCGGGATCAATGTCGCGGTGCGGTTACGGGCACGGCGATGACCGGGGCTTTGGTCTGGCTCAGCAAGCGGGTCACCCACGCCTCGTAGTCGGCCAGCAGCGATTGCCGCGCCGTCAGCTGCTCGGCTTGGGCCGCCAGCGTCGCATCCTGCTCGGCCAGCACCGCCGCCTGCTCCGCAATCAGGGTCTCCAAGGCTGTGATCTGCGCCTCGCGGCGGGTCAGCGCCTCCCGCTCTGCTCCGTGCGTAGCATCCAGCTCTTGCACGGCTTTCGTCAGCGGCACCACAAACTCGGCATACCGGAGGCCGTAGTGTTCGCGGCCTTCTTTGGGCTTCACCACGCCGCTGAAATCAAAGTCCGCCGCCTCAGCCGCCGCTTCTACCTCTTGCGCCAGGAAGCCCGTCTGCCACTGCTGCGCCTTCGCGTCCAGCGCGGCGTCTAGCCCTTCGCTCGATGCCGAGAGCCGCTGCAGCGCGTCCCGGTCGAAGCGGTAGCGCGCCGGGCGTAGCTCGCGGATGAACGCCAACCCAGGCACGTCTTCGCGGACGTCCGTCTTGAGCCGCGCATCGCTGGTCGCCGTCCAGTTGGTGATGCCGCCAATCGACATCATCGCTGCGTTGCCAATGTACGCTTCATGCTCCGCATTCACCGTCGTTCCATTGCCAATCGCTATGGAATTAGCCTCCGTCACGCTCGCGCCGTTGCCCAGCGCAATGCTGTTAGAGCCCATCGCGGCACCTTGATAGCCAATGGAGATGGCATAGGGGCGAGTTGCAGCCGCCTCACGACCGATAGCGATGCCGTACAAGACGGACGATGCGTTAGCCTCACTGCCAATGGCGATGGCCGCAAGGCTAGTGGACTCTGCAGCATACCCTGCAACTACATTATAAAAGGCATTATCAGACACGACGGCATTGGCGCCGATTACTACGTTCCCGGTACTGCCAAATGTGTTATCGATGGTACTCTCCGCAGAAAAGTCTGCCCCGTAGCCCATAGCGATGTTGTCCGAACCCGACTCGCCGGTAGCCCCAGCCTCGTAGCCCACAAACGTGTTGCGCTCGCCATCGGTGTTGGCCAGTCCACTGCGCGCGCCGACGAACGTGTTGTAGTTGGCGGCGACCGTGTTGCTGCCCGAGGCTTGGCCGAGGAAGGTGTTTTGCCCCCCTGTGGTGAGCGCGACCCCGGCCGAGTCGCCAAAGGCGGTGTTGCGCCTGGCCGTCGTGACGTTGCTCAGCGCCAAGGCACCCACACCCGTGTTGTGCCTGCCCGTGTCGATCCGCAGGCCTGCCTGATAGCCAACGAACGTGTTGCGCCAGCCCGTCCCCGCCGTCGTACAGGCGCTGCCGCCGCCCTCGCCGCCATAGCCCGCCTCCATGCCCACGTACGTGTTGTCGTCGCCAATCGATAGCGTTCCGAACCCAGAGCTTCCGGTGATCCTATCTCCCACGTTGCAGTACCCAGCGCGCGCACCGAGGAAGGTGTTGTCGCCACCGATCGTCGTTGAATACCCGGCTTGCGAACCGATGAACGTATTGTCGAAGGCCGTCGTGTTATTGAACCCGGCCTGCAAGCCTACGAAGACGTTGTCGTCGCCCGAGATGTTATTGTACCCGGCTTGATACCCGATGAACACGAGGTCGCCATCCGTCGTCACGGAGTAGCCCGCTTGGTAGCCCATAAACGTGTTGCGGTCGCCCGTCGTCAACGAGAACCCCGCCTCGACGCCGATGAGCGTGTTGAAGTCCGCGGTCCCTGTGAGGTTAGCGCCCGCGTCATCGCCTGCGGTGTGGTTGCCGTCGCCCCCTTGGGCAAATGCGGAGGGCACCAGCAGGAGCAAGAGCGCGAGGATAAGAAAAGCGGTATGGCGTCGCATAGTGTATCGGTTTGGGTGTGCGGGCGGGGCGTAAGGGCTAGGTGGTGCTCGGCGGCGCGGGCGGCGTCTGTTCGTCGGGCAGTGCCGTGTCGGTGCGCTGGTGCATGGCGCGCAGCGAAGCGATCTCGGCCGCCGCGATGCTGCGGTGCGGCTCCGCTGGTGATGGAGGGGGCTTCGGCTCCGGCTTGCGGGGGACGGCGTCGGGCATGGGGATCGGATGACAGGTGATCGGCATGGGCCACCCGCCGAGGCTGGGGCCACTCAACCCTCTCAATCTGCCCAAATCCGCTTATCAAAAATGGACAACGTGTTATCCGATACCGACAATCTGCCTACAGATGGCCGTTTCCGATCCCCAAGCCCGGATGCGCTGACCTCCCTGCAGCCAATCCCCGATACCTGATCGTGCAAGCCAACCTGCAAAGCCTGTCGCCCAACGTCGCCACGAAGTCCCCTCTCCTGGGAGCCAGGAGAGGGACAGGGTGAGGTCGAAATAAGGGATGCTGCCAACGCTGATCTACCTCACCCCACGTTGTGCCAACTTGGGAGCAACGTGCTCTGACAAGGCAAATGCTCAATCTCACGCCTTAGAGGCCGCATAGCGCGACGGCGGCTGGTCGTAGGCCAGCGTGAACGCCCGCGAGAACGACGGCACACTCTTGAAGCCCACACGCGAGGCCACCTCTTTCACCGTGTAGCCCTCGGCCAGCAGCTGCTTGGCCTGCTCCAGCCGCATCCGGCGTAGCATTACCGCCGGCGTCTCCGCGGTGAGCGCCGTCAGCTTGCGCGTCAGCTGCCGCGGGCTCAGCGCCATCGCGTCGGCCAACTGGTTCACGTTGAAGCTGGCTACATCCAAATGCGCCTCGATGACCTGCTTCACCTCGGCGATGAACGCATGCTCCCGCGCGGGCAACGCAGGCGTCCCCCCGTCCGCAGGTGTGGTCTCAGCTGACGTGCCTTGCGCGTGATAGTACGCATGGAGCCGTCGGCGCTCGGCGATCAGTCCGGCTACCCGAGCCCGCAGCTCCTTCGCATTGAACGGCTTCGACAGGTAACCATCGGCCCCTGCGCCATACCCGTCAATGCGGTCCTCCACCTCGCCCCGCGCCGTCAGCATCAGCACGGGGATGTGGCTCGTACTCACCTCCACCTTGAGCGCACTGGTGAGCGCATGCCCGTCCATCTTCGGCATCATCACATCCGACAGCACCAAGTCGGGCACCGCCTCACGTGCCATCGCCAGGCCGACCTCGCCGTCGGCGGCTTCCTGCACGACGTACGCGTCCTCCAAGTGCGAGCGCACGTACGCCCGCATATCGGCGTTGTCCTCCACCAGCAGCACCAGCGGCTTCTCGCCGTCCGCCGATACACCGGGCGCGGCTTCCACGTCCTTGTTCGGGACCGAGGCTACGACCGGAGCGGCACGCTCCGCAGGCCCAGCCATCCCATCGCCCGACACGGGCGCCACCGTCAGCGACAGGCGCACCGTGAACACCGAGCCCTCGCCTGCCACACTCTCGGCCTGGATGCTGCCTCCGTGCAAATCCACCAGCTCCTTCACCAGCGCCAGCCCAATCCCCGAGCCCTCGTGGCTACGTGTCTTCGCCTGCTCGACTTGGTAGAAGCGATCGAACAAGTGCGGCACATGCTCGGGGGCAATGCCCACGCCCGTGTCGCGCACCGTCAGCACCGCCATGCCATCGACCTCCGCTACCACGACGCGTACGCCGCCCTCCGAGGTGAACTTGAGCGCGTTCGAGAGCAGGTTGCTCAGCACCTTCTCCACCGCATCGGCATCGGCGCTGATCCAACAGGCCTGACCGGGGTAATCGGCCTGGAGGGACAGCTCCCGTTGCTCCGCCACCTCGGTGAAGAGCGCCGTGATCTCGCGCACGTGCTGCACCAGATCGAGCGGCTGTCGGTTGAGCGTGTGGCTGCCCTCGTCAATGCGCGCCAGGTCGAGCAGTTGGTTGATCAGCCGCAAGAGGCGCTGGCCGTTGCGCTGCGCGCGCACGAGGTGCGGCCGCGCCTCGTTGGCGACGGGAAAGCGCCCGTCGAGCAGATCGGCGATGGGGCCGAAGGTGAGTGTGAGCGGCGTGCGAAACTCGTGGGCGATGTTCGCCAGGAAGTGCGACTTGATGTCGTTGGCCTTCTTCAGTTCAATCGCTTGCTCGGTGATTTGCGTTTTCTGCGCCTCAATCTCCGAGGTGCGATCCGCCACGATGGTTTCCAGCCGCCGCACGCGGTAGCGGAAGCCCGCGTAGGCCAGCCCGATCACCATCAGCCCACACAACGCGTAGAACCACGTGGTCTCCCAGAACAGGGCCGTGCGGCGTAGCTCCTGCACCACGGGCATACTCCACACGCCGCCCAGCCCTGCCCGCACTTCAAACTGATAGGCTCCTGGCTCCAGGTTCGTGTACGTGGCCACCCACTGCGAGCCCGCCACGTGCCACGTGTCCTCGTAGCCGACCAGGCGGTACTGCAAGTGGACGTCCTCGGGCTGGTTCGGCTCTACACCAAGCAGCGAGAAGCTCACGTCGCGCTCCGTGGGCGTCAGCACCAGCGCCTCTTCCGTGGAGCGCAGGGTCTCATCCACCCGCACCGACTCGATCACCGCCTGCGGCGAGGGCGTGGGCACCTGTGCCGGATTGACGACCGAAACGCCGTCCTGCGTGGGAAACCACAGCGTGCCGTCGGCGGTGCGCGTTCCGGCAGGCTGGATGCCGCCGTTTCCTTCTTGGTTGCGCAGCCCGTCGGCCTCGGTGTAGGCCACCGAAGTGATTAGTGGGCGATCGCCCGCGATGTACGCATTCAGCTCGGCGCGGGATGCCCAGAAGATGCCCCGGTTGGTGTTGATCCAGAAGCGGCCCTCATCGTCATCCAGGATGCGGTGCAGGCTGTTGTCGTAGAGGCCGTCTTCGGTCGTGAGGCACGCGAGATCGGCACCCGACAGCGTCGCTTGCCCCTGCCAGTCGAGGCGGCAGAGCCCGTGATCCTCAAAGGCAATCCAAACGAAGCCGTCGGCGTCTTCGTGCAGGTCGCGAATCTCGTTCGATGGCAGCATACTGCCAGCAGTGTCGGCTCTGAGTATCTCGAAGGCTCCGTCTTCGAGGTAGCGATAGAGCCCATCGCCGTTGGTGCCGATGAGGACGGTGCCGGCCTCCGTTTCGGTGATCACGCGCGCCTGGTGGTTGCGCCCATCCGAGAAGCCAAACCATTGCCAGGTGGGGGCATCGGTGTCGCCAGAGCGGCGTCCAATCCCCTTCGCACCGCCTACCCAGAAGCGCTCTTGGCTGTCCTCGAAGATGGCCCGGACGATGCCTGGGTCGGTTTCAATCGGCAGCGTAAATGACTCGCACCGGCCCCCTTGCAGGCGGCAGAGGCCCGACCACGTGCCCACCCACAGCTGACCATCGGCGTCGTCAAAGAGCGATAACACCCAGGGCTGCGACGCGCTGTTGAGTTCCTGGAAGGTAGCGGCCTGAAACACACGCTCGATACGTCCATCACGCATCGAAGCCAGCCCATTCACGGTACCTACCCAGACCGCGCCGTCACGGGCTTGCATGACCGGATAGATGTTGCTGGCGGGTAGCCCGTCGTCTGTGCTGTACGTGGTCAGATGGCGGCGCTGCACGCGAAACAGCCCACCCCGCAGCGTCAGCACCCACAGGCTTCCGTCGCGGTCCAGCTCGATATCTGTGACGCGGTGATCCTGGATCTCAAAGACCAACGTGTCATCACGGTAGACCTTGCCCCAACGCCGAGGCGTGCCGTCTTGGCTGAGCCGTGCGGGCGCGCTGATGAACCGCCACACGGCCCCGTCCGCCGCCTCTACAAACCCTGCTTTACCTTCGCCGAAGGCTTCGGGTGGCGTGCTGTTCGGCCTAAGCCGGTGACCCGGCATCCGACTTGCCAGGCTCCCTTCGGGATACGCGTATACGCTATCGCCCACGATGCGGAACGCCTGAGTGCTCGAAAGCCAGATGCCTTCTTCCCAATCTTCCCACGCCTCATAGCCTGAGTAATCAGGTAGACCATCCGCTTCCGTGAACCACCGCACCTCGCCTGCCGGGCTAAACCGCGCCACGCCTGTCCCTGGCATGTTCACCCACGTGTATCCCTTCCGGTCGCGCAGAAGCAGTCTGGCGGGCTCCGTCAGCACATCGGGGCGATAGCGCGTCTCTGCATCGCCCTTGTACATCGCCAGGCCATCGCTGGCGGATAGCCAGAGGGTATCCCCAGTGCTGTTGAAGATGAGATCGGGTACTTCGGGGCGCGGCACCTGCTCAAACCGACCGGCCCGATAGCGAACCGCCTGTAGCGGCCGGACTTCAATCCATAGGGTACCGTCGGCCGTTTCGTGGAGCCTATGCGTCCGGTTGCCGCCTAGGTTGGGGGTGTTGAACGTGTTGAAGACGGTAAACTGCCCACCGCCAAACCGCGTCAGTCCGTCGCGTGAGGAGATCCAGAGGTAGCCGTCGGATGCCTTGAGCAGCTTGTTGCCGCCGTTGACGGGCAGCCCATCAGCCGTCGTCCACTGGCGCACGGTGTAGTTGGGGTGTACCTCGTAGGTCACCTCTGGCTGCGCGTATACGGCTTCCGTCGTAGCCACGAACAGGAGCAGCATCGCGAGTCGCCACCACACGCGCGATGTGCGGGCCGTGGACATGGATTGGGAGATCGGGTAGGGCGATGGATGAAGCACTAGGCCGGCGATGCGTCGTGGTGGGGCGCACCTTGCTTGGCGAGCAAGTCAGTCTGCCTAGTAGTATACGAGCAATTCCTGCGTTCTCGCGACAGATAGGCGTGAAGGCTGTGCAGACTGCCCCATGTATGCTACCGGTCTGCAGCCAGCGCCTCCAGCCGCGTCAGGGCATCTTCAGCCTGCTGCACATCCTGATCGCTCACTGGAGCGGGCGCAGTAGCATAACGCCTCTGCTGCGCTGTCACTTGCGTTTCCAACCGCGTCAGCCGCTCGGCGAGTGTGCCGATGCTTGCCGCCAAATCCTGTTCACGGACGTCGAGTTCTTGGATAGCCTGCGTCAACGGCACCACAAACTCGGCGTACCGCAAGCCGTAGTGGCTCCGCCCATCCGTCGGCGCCACCACGCCGCTGAAGTCGAAGCCCACCGCCTCGGCCGCTGCCTCTACCTCTTGCGCCAGAAACCCCGTTTGCCACACCTGCGACTTCGCCACGAGTGCTTCGTCCAGGTCACGGCCCGCAGCACTCAGGCTCCGCAGCCCGTCCACGTCGAAGCGGTAGCGCGCCGGGCGCAGCCTGGTGATGAACGCCAGCCCGGGCACGTCCTCACGCACGTCCGTCTTGAGCCGCGCATCGCTCGTGGCCGTCCAGTTGACGATCCCGCCGATGGCCGTCGTGGCGCCGTTGCCGATGGTGACCTCGTTCGCCGATGTCACGCTCGTGCCGTTGCCAATCGCGATGGCGTTCTCCGCCGTGACGCTGCTTGAAGTGCCGATGGCGATGCTGTTGGTGCCGAAGCCCATGACGGCATCGCCGATGATGATGCCGCCCGTGTTGTTGAGGTCGGCGTTGTAGCCGAGGGCGATGCCATCGGTGCCCGCCACATCGGCGTTGTAGCCGAGGGCGATGCCTCTATCGACGGTGGAGCGCGTGCTGTAGCCCACAATCACGTTGTCGCCATTGCGCAGCAGGGCGTTGGCACCAATGAATACGTTGCGGGATTCGCCGATGTCATCGTCGAAGAAGTCGGCATTGTGGCCCATGCCCACATTGTCCTGCCCCTCGCGGTTCTCGTAGCCCGTGAAGTAGCCCACGTATGTGTTGCGGTTGGCATTCTCTGTATTGTTCGTGCGGTTGTTGTCCCATCCTGCGTTGGCGCCCACAAAGGTGTTGAAATCGGCGTGCTCGGTGTTGGAGCCAGCGGCTTGCCCCAGCATCGTGTTGTAGCGCCCCACGCCGATGTCGACACCCGCCGAGTCGCCCAGCGCCGTGTTGCGGTCTCCAGAACTGACGTCGTCCAGAGCGCGCACGCCTATGGCGGTGTTGCGAAAGCCGCTGGTGACATCGCTCAGTGCATCGGTGCCCACGGCTGTGTTCTTGAACCCCGTCCCGAGCGCGCCGCAGCCACCGCTGGATACGTTCGGACCTGCCTCTGTGCCGATGTACGTGTTCTGCTCGCCTGTGGTATTGCACTCCCCTGCCTGATCGCCAACGAAGGTGTTTTCGTCGGCTGTGGTGTTCCCCTGCCCCGCATTGCCACCGATGAACGTGTTATCCCCGCCGTCCAGGTTGAAATAGCCCGCGTTGGCGCCCACGAACACGTTGTCGAAGCCATTCGTGTTGGTGAACCCTGCCAAGTAGCCGATGAAGACAGCTGTGCGCGCCAGATTGTTGTAGCCTGCCTGATAGCCGAGATATGTCGACTCATTCCCCGACCTCACCGAGAACCCGGCTCCGTCGCCTACAGCCGTGACGAAGTTACCGTCATTGATATTTTGCCCAGCCCCGTCGCCTTCGACGTGGTTAAAAATCTGCGCGTGGGCCGTTGGCACTACCATCCCAGCACATACCGCTAGCACAGCGATCTGTAGGAGGCGTGGTGCACGAATAAGGCGTGGTTGGATGGTCATTGCGATTTGTCTTTGGGAGATGCAGGGCGTTGGGGTGAGCGAGCGCCGAAATCGTGATGATTGGTTCTGGTCACAATCTGGACGGATGGATCTTGGCACCAGGCCCCCCTTGAGGGAGGTGGGCCGCCACTAGGCGGGTCGGAGGGTGTATGCGCTGGCGTAGAATACACCCCCAGCCCTCCGGGCAGCCCTCTGGAGGGGGCGGTTTGTAGTGCCATCTCTGCCGGGCGTCTGCTCTGTTCTCGGAAGCGGAATTATTGATTCGATGCTACGGGGACTGGCTGACTGACACCCGTCAGGCCGTCAAGCAGGGCATCGTAGCGGTCCAGGAGGGCTTGTTGGGCAGTGAGGCGGTCCTGTTGCGTCGCGATCTCGTTGCGCCGTTTGGCAATGCGCACCGCCTGCTCGGCAATCACCGCTTCGAGCGCCGCGATTTGCGCGTCCTGCTGCGTGCTGTGCGATGCGTGGGTGGCGTACGCGGCGTCGACCTCCTGCACGGCCTGGGTGAGCGGCACCACAAACTCAGCATACCGCAAGCCGCAGTGTAACCGCCCCTTCACGGGCGCTACCACCCCGCTGAAGGCAAAGCCCGTCGCCTCAGCCGCCGACTCCACTTCTTGCGCCAAAAAGCCTGTCTGCCATACCCCCGCCTTTGCCACGAGTGCATCGTCAGCACCGCCAAAATTTCGGATGCCTCCCAGGTCGAAGCGGTAGCGCACCGGGCGCAGGCGGCGCACGAAATCGAGACCCGGCACGTCGCGTTGTACATCCGTCTTCAGCCGCTCATCGCTCATCGCCATCCAGTTGACGCTGCCGCCGATGGATGTCGTAGACGCATTGCCGATGTACGCTTCGTTAGCTCCCCCAACACCCGTGCTATTGCCGATGGCGATGCTGTTATCCGCCGTGACGCTGCTCTGGTAGCCGAGGGCGATGCTGTTCTGCCCTGTGCCCAGAGTCTCAGCGCCGATGAGCAGGCTGTTCGGGCTATCGAGATCAGCCGCAGCGCCGATAGCGATGCCGTTTGCGCCGCCGACTTCGGCCTCGCTGCCGACCGCGACGGCTTGGTTCACGGCCGAGCGCGTGCCGTAGCCAAGGAGCACGTTGTCATTGATGCCGACTTCGTCGCTCGGCTCGTCGTCTCCCACCAGGAGCGCTTCGGCGCCAATGAAGACGTTGCGCTCGTTGCCATCGCCTGTTGCATCGGTCGAGAAGTCGGCGTTGAAGCCCATCCCGACATTATCCTCACCAGTCTGGTTGGTATACCCTGCGTAGTAACCCACGTAGGTATTTCGGTTGGCGTTGAAGGTCTCGTTGCTCATATTATTCCTTCCTCCCGCGCGTGCCCCTATAAACGTATTGAAGTCTGCCCACTCGGTCCGTGCTCCCGCAGCTTGGCCCAGCATGGTGTTGTAGCGCCCGTCGCCAATATCAACACCCGCAGAGTCGCCGAACGCCGTATTGCGGTCAGCATTGTTTAGGTCCTCCCCTGCCCGGTCTCCTACCGCCGTATTTCGGAATCCGTTGAAGAGGTCGGCACCTGCCATGTTGCCTACCAACGTGTTGTAGAAGCCCGCTCCACTATTCCGGTTGCTGCTCCCAAACCCGGCATCCTCGCCGATGTAGGTATTGGCATACCCGGTAAGGTTGCCCTCTCCCGCTTCCTCACCGATGAATGTATTGCTATGTCCCGTCGAGGTGATAAGACCCGCCTCGTGGCCCACGAACGTGTTATCGCTACCTGTGGTGTTCTCCTCTCCGGCCTCCCCACCAACGAAGACAAGACCCGTTCCTGTGGTGCTGAAGCGCCCGGCGAATCCTCCAAGGAAGACATTTCCATCGACTAGGTTCTGCGCGCCCGACCTGTACCCCAAGGATACGTTCCGGCTTCCTGTGGATAGCTTGTTGCTGGAGAAGTCGCCTACAGCTGTATTGAAATCGCCGGTGGTGAGGTTGACACCGGCATTGGCCACACCATTATGCTCCCCGGCCACATGGTTACCAGTTTGAGCCCGTGCAGGAAGCACGACGATCAACAGGAGCAGGGCGAAACCGAGCAGACGGACTGTGGAGCGGCGACACATGGCAGTATAGATTGGGCGTGATGTAGGCGAACGGTGCAGCATGAGCAGCGCCACTGAGGGATCAGCGGTGTGGTGTGGTTGTAGGCATGGTGATGGCCGGAACTGGCGCGGTACGGAGTAATCGCTTCACGCGCGCCTCGTAGTCTGCAAGCAGCGCCAGCCGAGCCGTCAGTTTTCTGGCCTGAGTGGTCAGCGTCTCATCCTGCGCTGCCAGCACCGCCTCCTGCTCCGCAATCACAGCCTCCAGCGCCGCGACGCGTGCTTCGTGGCTGATGACACGACCCGCCTCTGCGTCGTGCGTAGCATCCAGCTCTTGCACGGCTTTCGTCAACGGCACGACAAACTCGGCGTACCGGAGGCCGTAGTGTGCTCGCCCTTCCGTCGGCGTCACTACCCCGCTGAAATCAAAGTCCGTGGCTTTCGATGCCGCTTCCACCTCCTGCGCCAAGAAGCCCGTTTGCCACTGCTGCGCCTTGGCATCCAGCGCGGCGTCCAGCCCTTCGCTCGACGCCGAGAGCCGCTGCAGTGCGTCCCGGTCGAAGCGGTAGCGCGCAGGCCGTAGCTGGCGCACGAACGACAGCCCGGGCACATCCTCGCGCACGTCCGTCTTCAGCCGCGCATCGCTGGTGGCCGTCCAGTTCGTGATGCCACCAATCGACATCATCGCCGCGTTGCCGATGTACGCCTCGTTTGCCGCGCTCACCGTCGTGCCGTTGCCAATCGCAATGGCGTTGGCCGCCGTCGCGCTCGCGCCGTTGCCCAGCGTGATGCTGTTCGCGCCCGTCGTGCGGCTCTGGTAACCGATGGCGATAGCGCTCGTACCCTCCACATCCGCTTCGCGTCCCACGGCGATGCCGTTCGTGCCTGCCACATCGGACGCGCTGCCGATGGCGATGCCACCCGATACGCTCGACTGCGCGTCGTAACCCACCAGCACGTTGTCGTCAACAGCGCCTACCAGCGCCGTCTCGGCACCGAGGAACACGTTGCGCTGGTTGCCACTGCTGCCTGCCGTGGAGAAGTCGGCGCCGTAGCCCATGCCTACGTTGTCTTCGCCGGCTTCATTGGTGGCCCCGGCCTCGTAGCCAACGTACGTGTTGCGGCTACCGCCCATGCCCCCGGCGTTGTTGGCCAGCCCGGCGCGGGCGCCGACGAAGGTATTGAAGCTGGCATTGACCGTGCCGCTGCCTGCGGCCTGGCCGAGGAAGGTGTTGAGGCGCCCGGTGGTCAGTGCGTAGCCAGAGGAGTCGCCTAGTGCCGTGTTGCGGTCGCTAGTGGTGAGGTTGATGAGTGATTCTGCCCCCACGGCGGTGTTGCGGATGCCCGAGTCGATGCTGAGCCCGGCCCGGTAACCTACAAACGTGTTTCTGCCGCCTGAGCCTGCCGTGGTACACGTACTCACACCGCCGATGCCGCCATAGCCCGCCTCCATGCCCACGTACGTGTTGTCATCGCCTCCCGTATGGCAGTATCCGGCACGCGCGCCCAAGAAGACGTTGTCATCGCCCGTCGTATTCGACCACCCGGCCAGCGAGCCGATGAAGATCGCATCCCGGCCCGATGTGTTGTTGAAGCCCGCCTGCAACCCTATGAGGACGTGGTCATTTTCGGTGTTGTTGAAGCCCGCTTGGTAGCCGATGGCTACCAAGTTGACATCAGAGGTCACCTCATACCCCGCCTGATAGCCCATGAAGGTGTTTCGGTCTCCAGAGGTCATCGAGAAGCCGGCCTCGTCGCCGATAAGCGTGTTGAAATCGGCTGAACCAAACTGATTGACGCCCGCATTATCGCCAGCGGTGTGGGTGCCGTCGCCTTGGGCGAACGCCGCGGGAGCCAGCAACAGTGAGATAATCAAGCCATAGACGGCGAGAGGACGAAGCATAACGTTCAGTGAAGACATGACGACAGGACGTGATCGTTAACGCGCACTCGGAGGCGGAGGTGCTGGCTTGGCTGTTGACGCGTCATCCAGGCGCTGATCCATCGCCCGCAGCGAGGCAATCTCAGTCGCAGCGATGGATCGCTTTGCAGGCTCTGGACCGGACGCGGTGGCGGCGGGAGGCGGCGTAGTGTGATGCGAAGCGGCCATGAGCACGGGTAGCGCTGTTCGTTGAGAGGTGCCGCGCGCTCAGCGAAGCAGCAACACTTCAAAGATGCGGGCCGTCAGGCTATCCACATGGGACAAATACCGCTTCATCCGTGCCAAAATGCTCGATACAGGCACTTTCCCCACGAAATGAGCCGCTGGGGCGCCATCAGTAACGAGGACTTTGCAGCTTGGCAAAACGGGCTCCCTCTCCTTGCTAGGTGAGGACTGGGGTGAGGTAGATCAGCCTTGGCGACACCCCTTAATTCCACCTCACCCTGTCCCTCTCCTCCTTAGGAGAGGGCACGCCGAGATAGGGGCAGATGCTATTCGTTGGACGGCGAGGCATGGTCCAAACACATCTCCTTCTCACAGCCATCACGAGCCCAACGGTCGGACAGGCTTTTTAGCTAACGACCGTGCTGACTTACTGCGATGCAGCTGCGTCGGCGAAGCTGCGGGGGGCTTGACCGTGGGCCTTGGAGAAGGCTTTGGAGAAGGATGTGGTGCTCTTGAAGCCCACGCGTGGGGCCACCTCCTTGACGGTATATCCCTCGAGCAGCAGGACGCGCGCCCGATCCATACGCAGCCGCCGTTGCCATGCGCCGGGCGCCTCGCCCGTGAGGGCTGTGACCTTGCGCGAGAGCTGGCGGCGGCTCATCAGCATTTCGCTGGCCAGCTGGTCCATGCCGAAGTTGGGCACATCCAGGTGTTCTACCAGCAATGCTTGGATGGCCTCTAGGAAGACCTGCTCCTGTTTGGGCAATGCAGGAGCACTGGACGCTGATTCGGACTCGTCAGTGGCAGTGACTGACGGACCCTGGTAGTACGTGCGCAGGCGGCGGCGCTCAGCGATCAGCCCTGCGACCCTGGCCCGAAGCTCTTTGGCATAGAACGGCTTGGCGAGGTACGCATCGGCACCCGCGTCATACCCGTCGATGCGGTCTTCGGCACGCCCTCGTGCGGTGAGCAACAGCACGGGCACATGGCTGGTCGTCGTCTCGTCCTTGATGGCCCGGCACAAGGCGTGGCCGTCCATCTCCGGCATCATCACATCCGACACGATCAGGTCGGGCACGATGTCGCGGGCTAGCGCAACCCCTTCGGCGCCGTTGATCGCCTCGTACATGAGGAAGTCGTCTTCGAGGTGCGAGCGGACGTAGGCCCGCATGTCCGCGTTGTCCTCTACGATCAGGACCACGGGCTGGTCGGTCACCTCGTCTGGCGGCTCGACATCCAGCGAGGGGGCCGCAGCGGTGGCATCGACGTCGTTTGTATCCACGAGGGGAAGCAATGCTGCCACCCGATCACCTGACGCTCCGTCGCCCAAGCTTGGGGCTGCGACTAGCGGGAGGCTGATGCGGAAGCGTGTCCCCACGCCCACCGTACTCTCCACCTCAATCTCGCCGCCTAGCAGGTCGACAAGCTCTTTCACCAGCGCCAGCCCGATCCCGGAGCCCTCATGACTGCGCGTCTTCGCCTGCTCCACCTGGTAGAATCGGTCGAACAGGTGCGGCAGGTGCTCGACCGCGATGCCGATGCCCGTGTCTTCAATCACCAGCCGGGCCACGTCGCCGTCCTGCGTGACTGAGGCGTGGACCGTATCAGCGGGCTCCGTGAACTTCAGCGCGTTCGAGAGCAGGTTGCTGACGATGTGTTCGATGGCATCCACATCGGCGGTGACCCACACGGGAGCCGCGGAGAAGTCCGTCGTGAACGTTCGGCCGCGCTGCATGGTCACCTCCGCAAACAGGGACGCGATCTCGCGCACGTGCCGGGCGAGGTCGAGCGTGGTCAGTTGGAGGTCGTGGTTGCCCGCGTCGATCCGCGAGAGGTCGAGCAATTGGTTGATCAGCCGCAGCAGCCGGTGGCCGTTGCGCTGCGCGCGGACGAGGTGCGGCTTCGCCTTGTCCTCCACTGCAAAGCGCCCGTCGAGCAGGTCGGCGATGGGGCCGAAGGTGAGCGTGAGCGGCGTGCGAAACTCGTGGGCGATGTTGGCCAGGAAGTGCGACTTGACGTCGTTGGCCTTCTTAAGCTCGAGTGCTTGCTCGGCGAGTTGGGCCTTCTGCGCCTCCACCTCCGATGTACGCGCCGCAATCTCCGATGTGCGTGCGGCCACTGTGGCCTCCAATTGCCGCTGCCGCGCCTCCAGCTGACGCACGCGGTAGCGGAAGCCGCCATAGACCAAGCCCATCAGCAGAACGCCGCACAACGCGAAGAACCACGCCGTCTCCCAGAAGAGTGCCGTGCGTTGTAGCTCTTGGACTACAGGCGCGCTCCACACGCCGCCCAAGCCGGCGCGTACCTCAAACCGATACCCCCCCGGCTCCAGGTTCGTGTAGGATGCCACCCACTGCGAGCCCGCCGCATGCCACGTGTCGTCGTAGCCCACCACGCGGTACTGCACATGGACATCCTCGGGCTGATTCGGCTCTACCCCCAGCAGCGCGAAGCTCACGTCGCGCTCCTCGGCGGCTAGCACGAGCGCATCGCCCGTAGGTCGTGCAGCGTCCTCCACGCGCACCGACTCGATCACTGCTTGCGGCGATGGCACAGGCACACGCGCAGGATCAACCACGACTACGCCGCCTACCGTGGGAAACCATAGCCAGCCGTCGGCGGTGCGCGTACCGGCAGGTTGCACACCCCCATTGCCTTCTTGATTGCGCATCCCGTCCACCTCGGTGTAGGCCACCGATGTAAGTAGGGGGCGCCCCCCTGCGATGTACGCATCCACTTCGGCGCGAGATACCCAGAAGATGCCGCGGTTGGTGTTGAACCAGAAGCGGCCATCATCGTCTTCGAGGATGCGGTGCAGGCTGTTGTCGTAGAGGCCGTCTTCGGTGGTCAGACAGGCGAGATCGGCGCCTGCCAACGTAGGCTGCCCCTCCCAGTCGAGCCGGCAGAGGCCATGGTCCTCCAAGGCAAGCCAGACGAAGCCCTCGGCGTCCTCATAGATGTCGCGTATCTGGTTCGAGGGCAGCATACTTTCGGCGGTGTGGACTTGAAGGATCTCGAAGGATCCCTTTTCGAGGTAGCGGTAGAGCCCGCCGCCGTTGGTGCCGATGAGGATGGTGCCATCATGCATCTGGCGGATCACGCGCGCCTGCTTCGTTTGTCCACCCTCAAAGCCCAGCCACTGCCACATGTATTCGCCCGGCCCTCCCGACCGAAGTGCCAGGCCACGCGCAGCGCCCATCCAGAGGCGGCCCTGATCGTCCTCATACATGGCACGGACGACGCCTGTGTTCGCCTCTAGTGGCAACGACCAAGGCTCGCAGTTTTCGCCTCGGATGCGGCACACACCCGTCCATGTGCTCGCCCACACCTGCCCTGATGCCTCCTCAAGCAACGACAGCACTGACGCCGGACGCCCATCGCCTCGGAAGCTCGTGGCTGGGAACGTCGTCTCCACCCGATCACCGTCCGTGACGGCAATGCCATTGACGGTGCCTATCCAAACCGAGCCGTCGCGCGCCTGCATGACGGGGTAGACGTTATCTGCAGGCAGGCCTGCTGCCTCGCTGAGTGTGGTGAAGAGACGCCGCTGCAGATGGAACAACCCATTGCTACGTGTGAGCACCCACAGGCTACCGTCACTATCCAACTCGATGGAGGAGATCCGGCTACCGTACACCTCAAAGATCTGCTTCGCATCCCGGTAGACCCGGCCCCACTGCTCGGCCGACTGACCGGAGGAGGCGGACAAATTGATCATGTATCGCCATATCGCACCGCCAGGGGCGTGTACCGCTTGCCCAGTGGCTGCTTCGGTTGGCGTGGAAGGCATCGACATGGTTCGGTGTTGGCGATAGTTGTCCAGAACGCCCGTTGACCAATCTCGATAGTAGCGCACTTGACCCCCGACGAGGTGGTACGTGTGTGTCCCCGCAACCCAGATACCTTCCTCCCAATCCTCCCAGGCAGCATCAAAGGATTCTCCTTGCAGTGCCTCGTCTTGATCGATCCACTGCACAGCCCCGTCGGTGCTGAAGCGCGCGATGCCCCTGCTCGGCATATTCACCCACACCTGGCCTGAGCGGTCGCGCAAGAGAAACTGACCAGGGTCGGTGAGTATGTCGGGGCGATACAAGGTCTCTACGCCATTGCGGTACATCGCTAGTCCATTGGCCGCGGGTAGCCACAGGGTGTCGCCCGTAGTGTGGAAGTGTACCATCGGCGTGACCGGGCGGGCTACCTGCTCGAACTGCCCGGCACGGTAACGCACCAGGCGTTGGGGTCTGACCTCAATCCAGAGATGGCCGTCGGCGCTCTCGTGGAGTAACGAGATCCGGTTGCTGGACAGCGCAGGCGTGTTGATGGTGTTGAAGACCGTGAACTGCCCACCGCCAAAGCGCGTCAGGCCGTCGCGTGAGGAAATCCAGAGGTAGCCGTCGGAGGCCTTAAGGAGATCATTTCCGCCGTTAACGGGCAGCCCATCGGCGGTCGTCCAGTGGCGCACCGTGTAGTCGGGGTGTACCTCGTAGGTCACCTCGGTCTGCGCGTACACGGCTTCCGTCGTGGCCACGAACAGGAGCAGCGTGGCGAGTCGCCACCACACGCGCGATGGGCGGGCCGTGGACACGGATTGGGAGATTTGGCAGGGCGATGGATGAAGCACTGTGCCAGCGATGCGTCGTGGTGGGGCGCACCTCGCTTGGTGGGCGAGTCGGTCTGTTAGTATACGAGGATTTTTGGCGTTCTCCCGACGGGCGGGCGTGAAGGCTCTGCAGACCGTGGGTGATGCGTTGCCCGCTCAGTACGCGTCGCGGAAGCTGGGGTATTGCAGATCGACACCTAGGGCATTCCATATGAACGAGGCATCGATCAATCGGGCGTGGCGTTGGGTGTGGTGCGCCTCGCTGATGGGCATCGAGGGTGGCCACGGCAAGCCAAAGCGCTCCACCACGTACGCCACGCGCTCCTTGCGCAACGCCGGATCGGCATCGGCGACCGGAAAGGCGCCCGTGAGGTCGCTCTGCAGGGCCGCTGCGGCGAGTGCGGCGAGATCGTCGGCATGGACGGTGCCCACGCGGGTGTTGCCATCGCCGACCAGTTTGTAGCGCCCGCGTTGCATGGAGATGTGCATCCCCCGGTCGGGGCCATAGATGGCGGCCGGCCGCAGCACCAGTGCCGACCACGGCCCGGCTAGCACGCGTTCCTCGGCGGCGCGGCGCAGGCGCTGTGGGGCGTTGGAGGGCGCAGCGGGCGTCGTCTCGTCGATGTGGTTCTGGTTGCCATAGACGCCCGTCGAGGACAGGTAGACCACGCGAGCCGGGCGGTCCCCGAGGAGGTCGAGGATGCGCGGCGTGGGATCTTCCGCGCCACTATCCAGCCGAAGCGTAGGGACGGAGTGAAGCACCCGCACCCCGTCAGGAATGCGCGCAGCGACCTCGGCCCGCGAGTCGGCATCGAGCAGGTCCAACGCCCACACCGCAGCGCCCGCCTCAGCAAGATCCGCCAACTTATCGGGGCTGCGCGTGGTGGCGATGACACGGTGGCCTTGCGCTAGCAAGATGCGCACAACGCGACGGCCCGTGTACCCGGCGCCCAGGATGAGATACGGCATGATGCGGATCGTGGTCTACGTCTTTGGGGTTTGACACGTCAACCCGTGTCTTTCCCTTCCTGTTCACGGCGGAGCCAAAACGTGACCGTGCCCAATGGCTTATGCCGAGGCAGCTGCCGGCTTGACTTTGAATACGACGAACGTGATATCGTCGTCGGACGGCCGGCCATCGGCCCACGCGTGCCCGGTCGCTTTGAAGTGCTCGACGATGGCTTGGGGCGACTGCGCAGCGACCGTCTCGAAGACGCCGACGGCCTGCTCGTAGCCGAACATCTCGTTGGCCGGGTTGAACAGTTCGGGAAAGCCGTCGCTCATCAGCATCACTGTATCGCCGGGGGCGAGGGCGTGGCAGCTTTTGCGATAGGGTAGTACGACTGGGCTGCCGAGCGGCAGGCCCTTGAGCGGCACCACCTCCACCTGCCCAGTCGCGGCGCGGTAGATGAGCGCAGGCGGCATCCCCGCCCCGACGAGTTCGAGCGTCTGGTGGCGGATACGGGCGAGCGCCAGCACCATGTAGAGCTTGGGCAGGTGCATGGCTTTGAGGACGCGGCTGGCGCGCTGGAGCACATGGTCCAGGTCGGGCTCATCGGCGAAGGCATGCCACAGGCTTTTGGTAGCCGTCACCATCATCCCGGCCCGCGTGCCGTGCCCCGTCGCATCGCCCACGGCGATGGTCAGCGTGCCGTCGTCGGCGTGTTTGAAGTCGTAGTAGTCGCCGCCCACCTCGGTGGCGGTCTGCATGAACGCCGCCACCTCGATCTCGGGATGGTCGGGCATCGCGGCGGGCAGCATCGAGAGCTGGAGGTCGCGCGCCTCCTCCAGTTCCTGGCTCTTGCGAGCGTTCTCGGCTTCCAGAAGCTGACGCTCCAACTCGTTCTGCCGTTCGCGCTGCCGTTCCTCGCGCCGCGTGACCGCCCGTCCTGCGAGGGATGCGGGTGCAGCCAGTAACAACGCCAGCACGACCGCGCCCAAGATGAGCCGATTGCGCAGCTCCTGGATCTCAGCGTTGATCCGCGATGCGTTCTCGTGCGAGGAGATGGTCCATGCCGAGCCCGGCACCGCGCTGAAGTGGACCACCTCGGTGGGCATGTTGGGGCCATAGATGAGCAACCCACCCGCACTCTCGCCGCGCTGCAGCAGCTCTTGCCACGGCAGCAGCGTAGTGCCTGCAAACGAAGCGTCGAAGAGCACATCGGGCTTGGCCTGCATGCCGATGACGCCCACGTTAGGGTGCCCCAGATACTGTGCGCTGTTCTGGTCGATGAGGCATACGTAGCCACGGTCGGTGTCGGTGCCCTCGATCGTGGCTTGGAACGCCGAGATGATCGATTCACCGTCCTCCCCTGCCGCCAGCCGATTCGCCACGAAACGCGTCATGGCCTCAGCTTGACGTGCGTTCACATCAGCTTGGAGGCGATAATACGTCTCCTGCGCGTACGACAGCACCAACGGCACCGTCACCAAACCCACCGCGCTGATGGCCAGCAGCACCGCCAGAAAGGTGTAGAGCGAGAGGCGCGTTTCTTTCGTCATGGGCCGCAGGATACGGGGCGGTTGGTTGGGAAACCAGTCGTGCTCCTTTGTGCGAGCGATGGTGTACACGTTACGTTCGGAGAGCCCAGGGTCAACAGGCGTGCGGATTCAAGCCTCTCGGGTCTGCCTTCCGTCTTCACCCGAAACCGAATATTCCTCATTAGGTATCTCTAGCCAAGCCAACCTGGAGAAACGTCTGTGCCCTTCGAGTGGGACCTGGAGAAAGAAGCTGCGAATCTAGCCAAGCATGGGATCAGCTTCTCGGAAGCAAGCGAGGTGTTTGCGCGCGATTACCTCGAACTGGAGGACACGCGGCTCTACGAAGGCGAATACCGCTGGCAGGTGATTGGGCGCACGAAGACGGGCCAGGTTCTGTTCGTTGTCGTGACCTATCGTACTCATCACACGCGGATTATCTCAGCACGCCCTGCCGAACGCCGGGAAGTCTTAACATTTTTCGATCATCTATTCGGTCTTATCTAACCAACTCGATCACAACGATGGAAACGAAAAAGCCGAGCCACACACGTGAAGAGTTAGAGGCGCTGCGGGAGCGAGCACTTGCTCTGGCGCCTGAGCTGGTAGACACGAGTGACATTCCCTCGCCCACGCCAGCACAGTGGGCTGGGGCCAAGCTGGTCGTTCCTGCCAAACACCCGGCGATCATAAAGATGCGGACCGTGCTTATGACGCAGCTACGCCAGCATATTGAGGCGCAGGGGTGGACACAATCGGCAGCGGCGGAGGTACTCGGCGAAACCCAGCCTCGCATCAGCCAACTGATGAATGGGCACATTCATCGATTCAGCATCGATCACCTCGTGACGCTGCTTTCCCGGATCGGGGTGTCGGTCGACGTTTCTTTTCAGCAAGCAGCATGACGTCTGACAGGGCTGCGCATCCCTCGCCAAGGCAGTCAAAGCCACCTCGCGCTTAGCTCAGACACTCGCTCGTCGGCGACCTTCTGCGCTTGCGTCTCATTTCTGGCTGGGGTAATCTGGCAAACTTCTTCCCCATCCTAAGTTGACCGGATCTTATGCCCCGCCTATCGTGCTTTGTGGCGCTGCTGTTGCTCGCCATCCCCGCTGTTGCCCAGGATGTTGACCTGAGCCATTTTGAGAACCTTAAAGCTCGCGCCATCGGTCCGGCGGGCATGAGCGGCCGCGTGACGGCCATCGACGTCGTCCTGCGCGACCCCGACGTCATCTACGCCGGCACCGCCTCGGGCGGCCTGTGGATGTCGGAGGGCGGCGGCATCGACTGGACGCCGATCTTTGACGATCAACCTGTCGCTTCCATCGGCGACATCGCGATCTACCAGAAGAACCCGTCGATCATCTACGTGGGTACGGGCGAAGGCAACCCGCGCAACAGCCAGACCAACGGCAACGGGATGTACAAGACGCTGGACGGCGGCAAGACGTGGAGCTACCTCGGCCTGGAGGACTCGCGCAACATCCACCGCGTCATCGTCCACCCCGACAACCCCGACATCGTGTGGGCCGGCGTGCAAGGCCCAGCGTGGGGCACCACCGAGACGCGCGGCGTCTACAAGTCCACCGATGGCGGCCAGAACTGGCGCAAGGTGCTCTACCAGAACGAGCGCACCGGCATCGCCGACCTCGTGGTGGACCCCAGCAACCCCGACAAGCTGATTGCCGCGATGTGGGAGTTCCAGCGCAAGCCGTGGACGTTTGAGTCGGGCGGCGACGGCTCGGGCCTGTTCGTCTCGCACGACGGCGGCGAAACGTGGGTGGAGCGCACCAGCGTCGACGGCCTGCCCGCGGGCGACCTCGGGCGGATCGGCCTGGCGATCTCGCCGAGCCGGCCCGACATCATGTATGCACTGGTTGAGTCGAAGAAGAACGGCCTGTTCAAGAGCGAGGACGGCGGCGTGAGCTGGAGCCGCGTGAACGCGAAGGGCAACTTCGGCAACCGCCCGTTCTACTACCACGAGATCCACATCGACCCGGTCAACGAGAATCGCCTCTACAGCCTCCACTCCATCGTCACCTACAGCGAGGACGGCGGGCGCACGTGGGAGACGCTCATCCCCTACGCAGGCATCCACCCCGACCACCACGCGTGGTGGATCCATCCCGAAGACCCCGACTACATCATCGAGGGCAACGACGGCGGCATGGCCATCTCGCGCGACCGCGGCGAGACGTGGCGGCACATCGAGAACCTACCGCTGGCGCAGTTCTACCACATCAACGTAGACAACAGCTTCCCCTACCGCGTCTGCGGCGGCATGCAGGACAACGGCTCGTGGTGCGGCCCCAGCCAGGTCTTCCGCAACGGGCAGATCCGCAACAGCTACTGGGAGGAGGTGGCCTTCGGCGACGGCTTCGACGTGGTCATCGACAGCAGCGACAGCCGCTACGGCTATGCGATGAGCCAGGGCGGCAACCTGCAGCGCTTCGACAGCGAGACGGGCGACCAGAAGTACATCAAGCCCATCCACCCTGATGGCGAGACGCTGCGCTTCAACTGGAACGCCGCCATCGCGCACGACCCGTTCGAGCCCACCACCATCTACTACGGCAGCCAGTTCGTCCACAAGAGCACCGATCGCGGCGACAGCTGGACCATCATCTCGCCCGACCTGACGACCAACGACCCGGAGAAGCAGAAGCAGGTGGACAGCGGCGGCCTGACGTACGACGTGACGCAGGCTGAGAACTATACGACCATCGTGAGCCTGGAGCCGAGCCAGCTGCAGCCGGGCATCTTGTGGGCGGGCACCGACGACGGGCACGTGCAGGTGACGCAGGACGGCGGCCAGACATGGACCAACGTCACCGACAACGTGCGCGGCATCCCCGAGGGTATCTGGGTCCCGCAGATCAAGGCGTCGGTGCATAATGTGGGCGAGGCGTTCGTCGTCTTCGGCGACCACCGCCGCAACAACTGGGAGCCCTACCTCTACCACACCGATGACTTCGGCAAGTCGTGGACGCGCCTCATCGACGGCGACGACGTGTACGGCTACCTCCACTCGTTCGCGCAAGACCCCGTAGAGCCCAACCTGATGTTTGCCGGCAGCGAGTTCGGGCTGTACATCAGCTTCGACGGCGGCGACGTGTGGCAGAAGTGGACGCACGGCGTGCCCACGGTGGCCGTGACGGATATGGTCATTCACCCGCGTGAGCACGACCTCGTGATGGGCACCTTCGGCCGCTCCGCGTTCATCCTCGACGACCTCCGCCCGCTCCGCGCCGTCGCTGCGAACATGGACGTGCTCGAAGCCCCGCTGACAGCCTTCGAGGCGCCGGATGCCTACCACGTCACGTACCGCCAAGCCACGGGCGTACGCTTCGCAGGCGATGCCGCCTTCTTCGGCGAGAACCGCATGCGTGGCGGGATGCTCTCGTTCTTCGTCGCCCCCGTGGACGAGACCGATGACGACGCGAAGCCGCTGCCGAAGAAGATCACGATTCAGATCGTCGATCCCGTCACCAGCGACACCATCCGCACGTTCAAGCGCGATGTGCAGGCGGGCTTCAACCGCACCACGTGGGGGCTGGAGCAAGCCGGCTACCGCTTCCCGACGATGCAGAAGCCACGCAAGGACGCACCCGAGCCAGGCAACGGTGGCGATGTGATGCCGGGCACGTACGAGGTCGTGATGACGCTAGGCGAACACACGTCGTCCACCATGATCAACGTGAAGCTCGACCCGCGCCTCGACGTGACGCCCGCCATGCTGCAAGCCCGCGCCGACATGCGTGACGAGATGGTGCCGCACATCGAAGCCCTCGCCGACGCGCTCACCAACCTGCGCGAAGCCCGTGAAACCGTGGACCTGCTCGCGCAGCACCTCGAAGATCGCGACGATGAGACGGCGAAGACCGCGATGGACCTCGGCAAAGCCGTCAAGGACTCGATTCAAGTCATGGTCGAGATGTACGAAGGCCCTGAGGTGCAAGGCATCCGCCGCGACCCGAACACCATCCGCTCGCGTATGAGCATCGGGATGCGTTACCTCGGCTCGTCGTGGGACATGCCGGGGCCGACCGAGCGCACCGCGATGGCACAGTCGAAAGCCGCGATCAGAGAGATGGTCGATGCCGTCAACGCACTCTTCGCCGAGCAGTGGCCCGCCTACCAGCAAGCCGTCCGCGCCGCCGACCTGCAGCTGTTCGAGCCCATCAAGCCGATCTCGGTGTCGATCAACTGACGTTCCGCGTATCGCAGTGCTTGCGAGGCTGCCGTACCGTTTAGCGTACGGCGGCCTCGCCCATTTTCATGACCTACACCGATGTCACATGCGGCGCTTGGCGACGGTACTGCGGCGACGCGGCCTCGGCGAGCATGAAGTCGGCCACATCGGCGCGGGCGATTTGGTCGCCGAAGCCGAGTTGGAGGATGCCGTGGCGGTACAGGCCGGTGTGTGGCCCGTCGGTGAGGCGGGGGGCGCGGACGATGGCGTAGTCGAGTTCGGAGCGGCGCAGGATGTCGGCATGCGCTTCGGCGTCGGCGAGGATGCCGCTGGCGACGACCTTCATGATGCCTCGGATGAAGCGTCCGGCGAAGGCACGCGGCGGGTCGCTGGGCACGGTGACGCCTGCGCCCGTCAGGCTGACGATGCGCTGGACCCTGTGCTTGGCCATGCCGCTGGCGATGTGGCGCGTGCCCTCGGCCTGCACCTGCCCATCCTTCGGCACGGGCGCGAGGCACGACAGCACCGCGTTGGCGCCTTCGATGGCGCGGTGGACGGCTTCGGCATCGCGCACATCGCCTATGACGGCGTGCAGGTTGGTATTCGAGCGATCTTGCTGGGCGCTGAGCTTGGCTTCGTCGCGGGCGAAAGCGGTGACGGTGTGGCCGGCGGCGAGGGCTTGGGTGACGGCTTCGCGGCCCGTGCGGCCGGTGGCGCCGAAGATGGTCAGGTGCATGGGATCAGGGAGTGAGTCTGTGCGGTTGTGAGCTTTCTCACGCGCTGCCCGTCGCGCACCGTTCCCTCCGTCACTTACCCCGCCGTACGTTATGGCCGCCTCGCCCGATTTCGCCGCCTGCCCGGTCACCTCGGCTGTCCAGATCGTGGGCGGCAAGTGGAAGATCCCGCTACTGTGGCACCTCCAGCGCGGCCCGATGCGGTTTAGCGCCCTCCGCCGCGCCGTCCCCGGCATCTCGGAGAAGATGCTCGGCCAGCAGCTCCACGCGCTCACCGCCGACGGCCTCGTGCTGCGCGAAGCCTATGCCGAGGTCCCGCCCCGCGTCGAGTACACGCTGACGGCCTCTGGGGAAGCGCTCGTGCCCGTCCTCAACGCCCTCGCCGATTGGAGCTTGGCGCATACCTCGGCGGAACCAGCGGCAGCGTCCTAACCACGCTACTGCCCACTGCCCTTGAGCGCGGTGCGGATAGTGCTGAGGAGGATCTTGAGATCCATGCGTAGGCTCATGTTCTCGATGTAGAACAGGTCGTACTTCACCTTCTGCTTCACGTCCTCTAGGCTCGTGTCGTACTTCCACTTCACCTGCGCCCAGCCCGTGATGCCGGGCTTCACGCGGTGGCGACGGCTGTAGAGCGGGATCTGATCCTTGAGCTTGTCGACGAAGTACGGGCGCTCGGGGCGCGGCCCCACCAGGCTCATCTCGCCCTTGAGCACGTTCCACAGCTGCGGAATCTCGTCGATTCGCGTCTTACGCAGCCAACGGCCGATGGCGGTGTAGCGGGGGTCGTCGGCTTGCGCCCAGACGGGGCCTGTGGCGGCTTCGGCGTCCTGGCGCATGGTGCGGAATTTCAGCATGGTGAACGGCTTGCCGTGCCGCCCTACACGCGTCTGCCTGTAGATGGCCGGCCCGGGCGAGCTGAACCGGACGAGCAGCCCCACGGTGATCCAAACGGGAAGGCCCACTACAAGCAAGGTCATGGATACGGCAATATCGAGCAGGCGCTTGGTGCTCTGCTCCCAGGCGGGCATCGGCTGGGGCAGCACCTCGATGAGCGGGAGGCCGTAGATCTGCTCGGTCCGCGCCATGCCGCCTATGACTTGGTAAAAGTCGGGCACGAGCTTGAGGGACACGGGCTGCCCTTCGCTGAGGCGCAGCACATCGAACAACGGCTTATGATCGTCTGAGCCGAGCGCGATTAGCACATCCTGGATGTTCAGCTCTTCGATCAGCTGCGGCAGCGCCTCGATCTCGGTAGCGTGCGGCGCCGTCAGGGCAGGCGCAAGGGTGACGGTACTGCCATCGCCTGCATCCAGGCTCAGCGGCTCCACGAAGCTCCCGTCACCGTGTCCCTCGCGGCTCAGCCGGATGGCCCCAACGATGTTGAGCCCGGCAGCCGGGTAGCGCGCAACCTCCGCGTACAATTCCTCCACGCGGTCACTCCATCCTACCACGAGCGTGTTGTGGCGGCCATACCCTTTGAGGATGAGTGCTTTCTGGATCGACCGAACCACGAAGCGCCCCAGGGCCACGCATATAAACACCGCCAACCAAAGCACAAGGAGCGTCTGGCGTGCCGAGTAGGCGTCGAGGTTTTCGATAAAGAGAATAAAAAATAGGATCAGCACCCCCAGCGTGACGACCTTGGCCAGCGAAATCAGCTCATCAAAGCGGCTTTCGGCATAGCGGCTTTGGTAAAGGCCGAAAAAGAGAAAACACACGATCCAGTAGCCTGCCAGGACCAGCGTAGGTACTACGTATGAGGCAGGGACAAAGATGGTGGGCTGTGGCAACCATCCCCACTCAAACCGAGCGACGGTGTAAATAGCGAGCGCCGCCACCAGCATCAGGAAATCGGCGAGCAGCAGCGCGAAACGTTCAGTCCGCTTGGACACGTGAGCAGGAGAAGATGAAGAAGATCCGTAGCGGTTGGGTCGATCGGCAGCGTACCGGGAACGGATGGAAGAGATAATGGTGAGGCGCAGGCGTAACTTACGCACCGACGCTGTTTGGTGCAACGAAGCCCGATCTGCCTGTGCTCCCGCGCTGTCTTGCTCTCCTGTTCGCCGTCCTCTGCCTTGCCGAAACCGGTTGGGCGCAGCAGGCCCGGCTGTTCTCGCTGAATGACCCGATCTACACCTTCATCGAGCGGCTGCAGCGGCGCGGCCACCTCGGCACCCTCAACCCCACTCGCCTGCCGTACACCTACGGCGCCGTAGCGGAGGCGGTGGCGCGCACCGACACGAATGACCTCTCGCCTGTGGCGCAGCGCTGGCTGGACGCCGTGGCGCGCCGCCTCGATGCCCTGGAGCCCGAGGCCCCACGATGGGGCGGCCACCTGGGCGGTGGCGTACGCGGCGGCCAGACGCAGCGGCTCGATCCCGTGCGACCGCTGGGCGAGGCGACGAGGGCGTACCACAACGCGCACACCCACCTGTACATCAGCCAGGGGCGATGGATTGCGCAGACCGGGCTGCGCCACGACCGCACCTACTATGGCGACCCCGACGGCCTGCGCGCCGCCAAGCGCGTCCTCATCCGCAGCGAAGACACCTACGTTGGCTACGACGGCGCCTTCGCGTCCGTCTACCTCGGGCGCTTCGACCGCCACTGGTCGAAACTGCGCGACGGCGCCCCCCTGCTGAGCCGCAACGCCCGCAGCTTCGACCAACTCGGGCTACGCATTGGCGGACCGCGGTTTGCCCTGACGAGCTTCATCGGCGAACTCGACAGCATCACCGAAGACGGGCGCTTCACCGGGCGCGTGGGGGAACGTTTTCTGAACGACGCGAGCTTCCGGCGCTACCTGGTGGGGCATCGGCTGGACATCCGCCTCAGCGCGTCGTGGTCGGTGGCGCTGCTGGAGTCGGTGCTGTACTCGGGGCCCAACAGCGGCCTCTCGCTCAAGTACCTGAACCCGCTGCATCCTGCCCTCTTCGTGGTGGACAACACGCCCAAGAACGACGAGAACAACGGCATGGTGGGCGCGCTCGTCCAGGGCACACTGAGCGGCTGGCAGCTCTACGGGCAGCTGCTGATGGACGACTTCGATGTCGTCAACGGCGTGGAGGATGCATCGTTTGCCGTCGTGGGCTCAGCGGAGCGCGGCGGGCTACTGCCTACACTCGACACAGGCGTCCGCTTCGAGATGGCGGCACGGCGGACGTACAACGCGGCGCAGCCGGAAGGCAAGTACCTCTACCTCCAGCGCAGCCTCGGGCTTTTCAGCCACAACTACGCCCTCGGCACCCTCTACGCCGAGTTCTACGCCGACGCCCTCTTGCCGGGCCTCACCGTGGCCCCCCAGGTGCAGTACTTCGTCAGCGGCGTGGCCGACCTGCTGGAGGCGTTCCCGCCCGTTGGCGACCCGGCATTTGCCACACTGGCCGACCCGCTGGAGCGTACGACGCGCTGGGCTGTCGAGGTAGACTACCGCCCGCACCCTCAGGCCTGGATACGCCTTAACCTGGGCGCGAACCACGTGACAGGCACGCCGCAAGAGGAGCGTGCGTTAGGTTGGCGGTTTTTGGGGTTGCTTGACGCCGGAATCTGGCTTACGCTAGACCGCCCTTTACGGCTTCAGCTATGATGCGCCTCGCTCCCCTTGCCTTCCTCGTCCTCACCGCCTCGGCGCACGCACAGCCCGTCTTCGACACCCTACTCCTCTCGGCCAGCGGCACCCTCAACCTCGACGCTCCAACCAGCTTCTCGGACCAGTGGTCACCCGGATACGGCGGGCACGCTGAAGTCGCCACCCCCTTCTATCGCGGCTTCTTCGAGGTGGGCTTAGCCTACCATACGTATGGCGCTCGGCAAGCCGTCCCCGTGTTCGACGCGCTGCACATGTATGCGGGTTACGGCTTCTACCTCCTCGATGGTCCGGTGAGCGTGTCGCTCGCTGGCCGCATCGGCTCGTACCGCATGCAGTTCGACGAGCCCACCTTTGAGAGCGTGCGCACCGAGAGCGAACTCACAGCGTCGGCTGTGCTGCGCGGCGACATCGCGTTGGGGCCACGCCTGGGCCTCTTCGCCAGCGGCACATACCAGCACACGTACACGTTCATTCGCCTAGGCCTCGTCTATGCTTCGGCTGGCGTGACGTACCTTCTCCCTACGCCCTCATGGCTCAAATCCGCGCTCGAATGATACGGAGGTGCCTCCTCGTCCTGCTTGGCGCATGGATCGCTCTCCCCGCGCATGCCCAAGAACCCGACAATGCCAACCAGTACCTCTCCGACGATGCCTTGGACACGTCGGGCCGCCACCGCCTGACCGAGCTGTGGGCGATGCTGCCAGGCTGGTCGGGCTTTGCTGTCGATGCGTACACGCCTACCGTCACGCCCGGCGCGTTGTCGCTGCCCCAGCAACCGCGCTGGGCCACGTTCGTCGATGGGCACCATGTGCCGCTGAACGTGCTCGGGCAACAGCACCTGGAGGCGCTTCCGCTGCACGTGCCTCAGCTGGGCGAGGTCGGTACGTACACCCGCCCGGTGTATCGCTACGGTCAGATTCGCAACCGGGGCCTGCTCGATCTGACGCTGCGGCCGCTGCAGGACGGCTGGCATGCGCGAGGACATGTAGCGCTCGGCAATGAGATCGACGACCCTGGGCCGTACCGGTATACCAACCCGGCGCTCAACAACATCGACCGCGGCGGCCCGGTGGCGTTCGTGGAGGTCTCCGGCAAGGGCCCCAGCGCTTCGATACGCGCCTCGGCGTCGATCGACGAGCACCACCCCACCGACCCCCTGGTGCGGCGGCGGCTCTTCTACCTGCACCGCGACACCGTCAACCCCATCACGCGGCGGCAGTCGGCGTTGGTGCAGGCCGCATGGCGCGGCGGACGTAGCGAGCACCACCTGCTGGCCTTCTACACCGACCTCCAACCGTACCGCTGGCTCCCTGGCACGGGCGCCGAGTTGCCCGTGTTCGAGCGGCACCGCTACGTAGGGCTCCGCGGCGGCACGCCCGAGTACCGCGTGGACGGGCTGCGCTACCGCCTCCACTATGCCACGCAAGACTACGACCCGCGCGTCAACCGCGACCAGACGTTCGTCGACTATCGCCGCGCCAGCTTGCACGGCTCGGTGGCGTGGACGGCGGGCTCACCGCATACCTACGCTACAATCGGCGCAGCCGTAGACCACCACCAACAGTTCGACCTTGACCCTACCCGCGCCTTCCTCACCTCGGGGCGCCTAACGGGCCTACTGCACACCAGCTACGCCAGCGGCATCGTTCGCCTTAGCAGTGAGATCGAGCGGCGGCTGGAGACGAGCGCGCTGCGCGGCGTTGGCGAGTGGACCCAGTACGTGGGCGACACCCACGAACTACGCACGACGCTCAGCTACGCCACCCGCATCCATCCGTCGTACACCATGCCGTGGTATTGGGAGAGCGAAGGGTTCAGCTTCTACGAGCGGCTTGACCTCTCCACGGTCAACAACGCGCCGTTCTTCACGCGTGGCCGCTTTGCGTCGGCCGATGTGGTGTGGCAGTCGACCCTCGGCAGCACATCGCTAGAAGCAGGTGGGCTGTTTCGGTACTACAGCGGGCTCAACATTGCCGAGTATCGCTACAGTTATACCGAGGAGTTCACGACGGCCACGAACTACGCCTTCCCCGCTACCGTGCGGCTCCATATCGGCGAATCGGGCTACGTTGCGGGTGGCCACGCCCGGATGGGGATTGATGTGATAGAGCGCGTCACGGCCGAGGCGTACTACCAGTACCAGCGGCCCGTAGGCACCGACGTGGCGTTCTGGGAGGCGTGGGCGATCTTACCCCAACATCAGGCACAGCTCGATGTGCGGTTTGCGCCACTCCGCCGCTTCAACGTCGCCCTGCGCGGGCGTTACCGCAGCGCCACCGAGTGGGTCAGCTTCCGCCCCGCCGACGATCAGACGGGCGGGCGGTTTGGCTCAGAACGTCCGCCCTACGTTTTGATCGATGCCATCCTCACCAAGGATTTCTGGAGGGACCACCTGACGGTGAGCGTCGCGCTACGGAATATCTTGAACACACCGTTCCGTACGCATCCCGCTGGCACACAGGAGCACATGACGCTCTGGATTGGGATTACGGCCGGGCTCTAGCGTCTCAGAGGTCGTACCCGTTCTCGGCCAGCCACTCGGCGCCGCGCCCCTTGATGTTCTCGTCCCAGTACTGCATCCACGCAGGCCCTTCACTGGCAAGACGGTCCCAGGCGATATCCATCGGCACGATTGGGCTTTGCGTGATCCAGTCGGGCAGCTGTGCCTCATCGAGATCCGTGCGGATGGGGATGCGCTGAAACTGCTCGGCCTGCTCCATGATGGCCTCGGCAGAGGTGACGAACTCGTAGAACTGCTGTGCGCGCTCGGGGCTGGGTCCGCCTTTCACGATCGCGATGCCGTCGACCAGGACGGGCGTACCCTCTTGTGGCAGCACAAAGCCGAACGGATAGTTGTTGAGGTTGGCCTGGATATACGTGTCCGGCATGTTCCAGAGCGTGAGGTCGCCTTCGCCGCGGGCCAGCTTGAGGTAGAGCTGCGTGGGGTCGGCGGTGTAGGTTTTGACGTTGACGTCGAGGCGGGCCAGCCACGCATAGCCGTCCTGCACGGTGGGCTGCCGCATGATCATGGCGCCCCAGATGGTGCGCATGGTGCTGGAGGCCAGCGGGTAGCGGATCAGCACGCGGTCGGCGTATTCGGGCGTGAGCAGATCGTCCCACGAGCCCGGCACGACGGCGCCCTCAAAGGCGCGGGTGTTGTAGGCGATCACCTCAGGCGTGTAGTACATGCCTGCCCATCGGTACGCCGGGTCGTGTGCCTCGGCGGGCAAGGCGTCTGCCCATGTAGGTTTATAGGGTGCGAGGAGATCTTCGTCGGCAGCGCGGGCAAAGGCGGGGCTGTCGCCCCCCCACCACAAGCTCGCCTGCGGGTTCGCCGACTCGGTGCGGATGCGATCATATGCGTCCTGACCGCCCATGTCGAGCCACTGCACATCGACCTCGGGGTATGCGGCCTCGAAGGCGTCCTCGTAGTAGCGCAGCATCTCCTTCCCGTGCGGCGAGTAGATCACCAGCTTCTCGCGATCATCGGAACTGCAGGCCACGAGGGTGAGGCTCAGGAGGGCGGCGGTGAGGAGGCGCATGGCAATTGGGAAAGCTGGAATGAGGAACGCAGCGGATCTACGGCACCTCGCCCAGAAAGGGTCCAGCCGAAAGGCAACAGTGCGGCTACAGCCCGTAGTCGTCCGCGACGGTGATGTGGTAGACGGGCTGGCGGCGCTCCAGGAGCACCACCACCTTCCCTTCGCGCTGCATCTCCAGCAGCACCTCGCCCAGCAGCGCCTGCATCTCGCGCGAGTACTTCGCTACGGTTGACTCGGTAATGGCGGTGGCCACCTGCTGGAGGTACGGCTCCAGCCAACGGTCGGCCGCGCTGATATCAGGCACATACGGGGCGGCGGGCGCCGCGAAGCTGCTGTACGCGAGGTCGACGGTGGTGCCGAACTCGTGGGCGCTCGTCCCGCGAGCGGCGTTGGTGTTCACCCGGCGCAGCGCGGCCTGCGTCTCGGCGGTGCGTAGCAGCGAGGTGATCTCAAACCGGATCGGCGGCAGGCCGTCAGTGGCAAGTCGGGCATGGAACCGCTGGCCGAGTTCCACCAGCATCGCCTTCTTGCTGGGCACCACGTACGGGACCGAGTAGTCGAGGTCGCGCACGATCCAGAACGTCGTATCCTTCACAATGGGCACCAGCGCACCCGTCGCGAGCAGGTTGTCGATCTGGGCATCGTCGGCGTTGGGCGTGATGCCGAGGCGCCGGGCGGGCGTCATGTGTGCGGCGCCTTGGCGGCGCATCTGGCTCTCTTGACTCCCCCTCAGCAGCGGCTGGTCTTTGAGGACGCGTGCGATCGCGTCGGCGTCCGCGTCCATGCGTGCGAGCTCTGCTTCAAGCACCGCCCCAATGCGCTCCTGCATGACCGCGAGCGGGTCTTCGACCTCAGCTGGTGGCGCGGTAGCACAGGAGGTCCAGAAGAGCAGCGCCACAACAAGCAGGACGTTGTGGGCATTGGGGGTCCAGGCGTTCATGGTCGATGCAGCGTTGTGGCAGTGCCGATGCGGCCATCGCACGCCTCTGCCCGTCGGATGGTTCAGCGCTGCGGGACCAACCCGCGCAGGTAGGCCTCGAACCGATCTGTGTTGTACCGCGCCATCCCCTCCTCGCGCAGCACAATGCGTCCTTCCGGGCTGATCACAAACGTCGTGGGGAGCACAGGCGCTTGGTAGACGCTCGGCAACGGCCCTTCCAGTCGATACACGGGCATGGTGTAGCCCTTGGCTTCGATAAACGCTTCAACTTCTTCGTCGCCCTCGTCGAGCGAGAGCATCACGAACGCGACCTCATCGCCGACTTCGTTGTACAGCTTCTGGATGCCGGGCATCTCAGCTAAGCACGGCGGACACCAGGTGGCCCACAGGTTCAGGAAGACAGGCCGGTCGTTGAACTCGCCCAACACGATGGATTCGCCCGCGAGGGGCCGCAGCACCACATCGTAGCGTGCCGTTACCTGCTCGTCGATGGGCATGGAGAGGTCGGGCTGCATGATGCCCGTCCACAGGATGGCCTGCTGGAGCCGTGCGGCCACCTCGGTGTGCAGACCGCTGACGTACAGTCCGCCCAGCACGGCAATCACGAGGCCCCATTCCAGGGCTTCTCGCTTCCAGTTGAAGCGTCGTTTCTGGGGCGTGGCGTCGTCGGGCATGGTGGCTTGGTGCTGGCACCGTGCCCAACGTTACGTCACAGCTCGCGGATCCAGATGTTGCGGAAACGGACCGGGTTGCTGTGGTCTTGGAGACCCAGCGGCAGCGCGTCGGCGTGCGCCTTGTACGGCGTGCGCTGCTTGTGCGAGGTGGGGCCGACGGCGTAGACGGCGTCCTGCGTCACCACGCCGTTGTGGAAGACGGTGAAGCGGGCAGGCTTGATGACGTTGCCGTCGTCGTCGAAGTGCGGGCGGCGGAAGACGATGTCGTACGACTGCCACTCGCCGCGTGGGCGCATGGCGTTGGCGAGCGGGATGTGCTGCCCATAGATCGCCGTGGCCTGGCCGTCGGGGTAGGTGTCGTTCTCGTAGACGTCGAGCACCTGCACCTCGTAGGTATTCATGAAGAAGACGCCGCTGTTGCCGCGCCCTTGCCCGTCGCCTTCGATGACCTCGGGCGAGGCCCACTCGATGTGTAGCTGCACATCGCCGAACATCTGCTTGGTCTGGATGCCGCCTGTGCCGGGCACGACCTCCATGTAGCCGTCGCGCACGATCCACTCTGCCGGGGCGTTGCCCTCACGCTGGCTGACCCAGTTCGAGAGGTCGGTCCCATCGAAGAGAATGATGGCGTCGGACGGGGGCGCGATGGTCTCGTTCGTCGCCGTGCCCGGCGTCACCACGGGCGGACGCGGCATGTCCATCGAGTGGATGTCATGGTAGACGGGCTGCTGCGCCAGCGCCGGTGTGACGGCAACGGTGAGCAGGGCAAGGAGGCTCCAGAGGGTGCGCATGGGCATCGAGGTATCGTCGGTCGGAGGAATCGGGGCTGCATGATACAGCGCACCGCTGACTCCTGCCAAACCGACGTTCCCGAACGCACGGCGGGGCTGCGCCCCCAGCCCACCTCAATCGTCCCGCAGGCAGTCCACGGGCTTGAGCCGGGCGGCGCGGAGCGACTGATAGCTCACGGTCAGCGCGGCCAAGGCGAGGAGGACGAGCGTGCTCCAGACAAAGACATCGGCACCGATACCTGTGCGGTAGGCGTAGTTTTCCAGCCAGAACTGGCCTGCGGCATACACGAGCGGTACGGCGACCACCACGCCGATGCCAAAGAGCAACGCCATCTCACGGTAGAGCAAGCCCAGCACGCTGCCCAGCGAAGCACCGAGCACCTTACGCACCCCGATCTCGCGCCGCCGCCGCCGCACGTTGAACAGCACCAGCCCATACGCACCGAGGCACGATACGATGATGGCCAGCACCGCGAAGACACGCACCAGCTGACCTAGCCGCTGCTCATTCTCGTACTGCGTCGCCATCTGTTCATCCACAAAGACCGGCGTGAAGGTGCGCTCAGGAAACACCTCGGCCCACACCTGCCCGATTTGCTCCACGGTCTCGGACAGGTTGCTCGTAGCCACACGGACCGAGAGCGTGCGGAAGGACGGCACGCTGACCTCGAATATGGCGGGCTCTACAGCGCGTTGGAGCGTCGCAAAGTTGAAGTCGCGTGTCACCCCGATGACCGTCCCATCCTTGCCCTCTACGTTGACCTGCTTGCCAAGCGCTGCCTCGGGCGAGCCCCAGCCGAAGCGCTGCACCGCCGTCTCGTTGACGATGAACGCGTCGGTATGATCGGTGCCGCGATCTTGGTCGAAGTCACGTCCTGCCACCATATCGACGCCGTAGATATCGAGGAAATCATAGTCCACCGCCATGACCGGGACAAAGATGGGCGTCTCGTCCGGTTGATCTTCGTAGGTGGTGCCGCGTGACACGTGCCCCAAACCGAGCGGGGTGCGCGAGAGCGTCGTGCCTGTCACGCCCGGGACATCGGCCAGTTGGGCTTCCAGCGTGTTGAGCCGCGAGCGCATCTCGCCATCGACACCCGTGAACAGGTTGTTCATGTTTGAGCTGTACAGCGCCGCAGCCACCACGCCCTCGGGCTCGTACCCCAGCGACTGGCTCGTGAGGAAGCTGACCTGCTTGTAGATGAGGAACGTGCTCGCCAGCAGCACCAGCGAGATGGCAAACTGCGCCACCACCAGCACGCGCCGCAGCGTAAAGCGACGCCCCATGGCCTGCGTGACGCGCCCGCGCAGCGCCATCACGATGTTGGTCTTTGCGATCAGCCACGCCGGATAACTGCCACCGAGCAGGCTCGTGAGCACATACACCCCCACAGCCCCCAGCACGATCACCGGGTCCAGCAGCGCCAGCGCCGACAGCTCTTTCTGCGTGAGGGTGTTGAGGTACGGCAACCCCACGACCACGAGCCCGATGGCGAGCACAAACGCCACACCTACGATCCACATCGACTCGCTGAAGAACTGCCGGAACAGCTCACCACGCTGTGCGCCGATGGCCTTGCGCACGCCCACCTCGGCGGTGCGGCCCATCGACTGCGCCGTGGCCAGGTTGATGAAGTTGAAGCACGGCAGCAGCAGCGTGAGCACCGCGATGAGGCTGAACAGATAGACGTTCGCGATGTCGCCCTGCGGCTCGGGCTCCAGAAACGTGTCGCCCCGCAGGTGAATGTCCTTCACGGGCATGAGCGAGAACGATTGCCCGACGCGGAGCTGTTCGGGCGCCTGCGTCTCCACTAGCTCGGCGAAGCGCGCATCCACGGCAGCCGGGTCAGCGCCGGGCAGCAGCTTAGCGTAGGTGTACGAGTGCGAGATCACCCAATTCTGCGCGAGGTTGTTCTGCATGAACGCCCCCGTTTGCTCGCCCATTACCCTGAACATGTCGTCGTACCGCGCCAGCACGTCGATGTGGAAGTGCGTGTTGGGCGGGAAGTCGCGTATGACGCCTGCGATGGTGTACGTATAGTCGCCGCTCATCTGCACGGTGCGGCCCACGGGGTTGGTCTCGCCGAAGAAGCGCTCGGCGACCTCTTCGTTGATCCACAGCTGGAACGGCTGCATCGCCCGCGATGGCGCAATGCCTTGGACGGCTTCCATCGGGAAGAGATCGGCGAACGTAGAATCCACGAACCAGACGTTCTCCTCGAAGGTGGCATCGGCTTGGCCAGGCAGCGTGGCTGGCACGGCAACGCTCATGTTACCGGAGAAGGCGCGCGCGCTCTCCTCCACCTCACCAAAAAACTCAGGCATACGCGGCCCGATGGGCGGCGGCACGCGGGCGTAGTCATTGCCCATCGTCGCGTGATACGTGACCCGGTATAGTCGGTCTACATCTTGGAGATGCGTGTCGTAGCTCAGCTCATCCTGCACGAACAGCACGATGAGCAAGCAGGCCGCCATGCCCAGCGCCAAGCCGAGGATGTTGATGGTAGCAAAGGCTTTCTGACGGCGCACGCGGCGCCACGCCAAGCGCAGATTGAGTGCAGACATAAGACAAGTTAAGATCGAGACTGATGAGCAACGTGCCGCAAACCAGCGAGCAGAGCACTTTAGTACGCATCAGTAGCCGTACTGGGGTTGTCTGATCTTGCTTACTCTCATGCGGGCCATGCTGCCATGAAGGGAGCTGCTCAGAATACCCCCGTCGGGGGATTGCCCGCTACCTGCGCGGCTGCTAGACTGCCTCTATCGTGCTCATCGCTCTGTTCACTCAACCCGTCTTACCTATGCGTACGCTACCTACTCGCCTCCTGATGCTCGTTATGGCGCTCGGCCTCATCACTGGCTGCGACAGCAACAGTGAGGCCACGCCAGCCGAGGAGGTCGCCGAGATCTTTGCCAACCTCCAAGTGGTGCTTGTCCAAGCCCTCTCGGCCACGCCCGTGGACCAAGCCGCCAAGGCACAGCCCATCATCGATTGCCAGGGCGGTGGCACGGCCGATGTGACCAATAGCTTCGGTGGCACGGGCATCAACGCGTCTATGACGCTCGACAACTGCAGCGGCATCACGGGCAGCCTCACCATCGGCGGTAGCACCAACGTGGACCTCAACAACAACACCTTCACCTACAACATGCGCATCAACGGTGACCTGTCGAGTCCATGCTCCGTCAACTATGACAACTTCGGCTACAACCTGAGTGGCGGCGCGGGAGGCGACTTCACAGGTACCCTCAATGGACAGATCTCGGCCAGCTGTGACGGCGGTTCCACCACGTGCAACTTCAACGGTATCGAGTTCGCCTCGGGCGACAACAACGCCTTCATTAACGCCTGTAACTGAGCGTTTTCGGCCCGAAACGTACAAAGGACGTAACGCGCCAACCTTTTGATGCAAGGCCGAGTACGGGAAATACCTCCTCACGTACTCGGCCTTTTGCGATGTGGCGCTTGCTACTGCTTTTTCTCTGTGTGGGCACCCTCTTCGGGTGTGACAGTTCGACAAACGACGCGCCCGACGCGGCCTTGCCCACCCTGACGGCGCTCCGCGAGGTGCTGCCGGCCACCGTTACCAGTACGCCCTCGTTTCTCCGCTGCTCAGCAACGGGTACGGCCCGGTTCGAGACGCGCCCCAACGGTCAGCACGTCACGTTGGAAGACTGCAACGGTGTAGATGGCACCATCGTTGCCTCGCGGCGTGCGCTGGGCAACAGCGGTATCGACGGCTACGACTCGGCGACCACGGTCCGGCTCGATGGGCAGCTCACCGGCAGCTGCCGCATCGGCTTCGACGAGATCCGCTACACGATGGCGCAAGCCGCGAGCGACGACGACGATGCAGACCCAACTTTTGGGATTCAGATCTTTGGCACGTTAGACGGCGCGTGCCGCGAGCAAACGCTGGACTGTCCGTTCGACGGCGAGCTCATGGATGCTGACACGGAAGATGGGGTCGTCCGCGAAGTCTGCGGCATTGGTGACTGATGCCGTTGGTGTCTGCGGTCGGTTTTGGTTAGCTTTCGCGCTCGGCAACTCCTACCCAACCGTACACCTAGATTATGAGTGGACTCCTTGACTTGCTTGCTGGCCAGCTCGGCGGCGGCACCACACAGCAGATCAGCCAACAGCTTAGCGCCAACCCACAGCAGGTTCAGACAGCCATGCAAGCCGCCGTCCCAGCACTCGTGGGCGCGCTGGCCAAGAATGCACAATCGCCGCAGGGCGCCCAATCGCTCGCCTCGGCGTTGGAACGCGACCACGACGGTAGCGTGCTCGACAACGTGGGCGGTTTGCTTGGCGCGCTCAGCGGGGGCGGTGCCTCAGCGGGCGGCGGTGATCTTGGCGGCATGCTTGGTGGCTTGGCCGGCATGATGGGCGGGGGCTCCAGCCAGGGCGGCGCAGGCGGCCTGCTAGACATGGCCTCCTCCCTCTTCGGCAACTCAGTCTCTAACCGCACCGTAAACGGCGGCGACATCCTCGGGCATATGCTCGGTAGCAGCCAGCCCGCCGTGGAGCAGCAGATCAGCCAAGCCAGCGGCCTCGACGTGGGCAAAGTGGCCCAGCTTCTCCCGATGCTTGCTCCGGTCGTCATGGGCGCGCTGGGCAAGATGAAGCAGCAACAAAACCTCAGCCCGAACGACCTGCAAAACGTGCTGCAGCACGAGCGCACGGCAGCGGCCAAGAGCATGCCGCAAGGCGCAGGCGGATTGATGAGCATGCTCGACCTGGACGGCGACGGCAACGCCATGGACGACCTCGGCAACATCGCCGGGACCCTCGGGAAGCTCTTCGGTAAGTAAGCGCTCCACGTTTTACGCCTTGTGGTGCGCCAAACGCACCATAAACAGCGGCTTCGTTACCGGAACCGCTACCATTTTTGTCGCGCCTCTCGTATCTATGGTGTTGCGAGAGGCGCTTTGCATAGCAGGCCCCGCTTCGGTTGTAGTCCACGTAGTTTCTCGATTCCATCATGGCCGATCACAACTCCCGTCACCCCCTCGAAGACATCCGCTACCTGAGCACGCGCCGTCACTTCTTGGGGCGGGCCAGCTTGGGGCTCGGGGCTCTCGCCCTTGGGTCGATGATGAATCCTGTGGACGCCATTGCCAAGATGCTGGGCGATGACACGAAAGGCGCGCTGGGCAAGCCGCACTTCGCCCCCAAAGCCAAGCGTGTCATCTACCTCTTCCAGAGCGGCGGCCCGTCGCAACTGGAGCTGTTCGACCACAAGCCGCTCCTGCAAGACCGCAACGGCGAAGAACTGCCCGGCTCGGTGCGCGGCGAGCAGCGGCTCACGGGCATGACGGCCAACCAGAAGTCGTTCCCCATGGCGGGCGCGCAGTTTGAATTCGCCCAGTACGGCAAGAACGGCGTCTGGATCAGCGAGTTGCTGCCGTACACCGCCCAGATTGTTGACGAGCTCTGCATCATCAAGTCGATGCACACCGAGGCGATCAACCACGACCCCGCCATCACCTTTTTCCAGACGGGCCACCAGCAGCCCGGGCGGCCGAGCATCGGCTCGTGGGTCAGCTACGGGCTGGGCAGCGACAACGAGAACCTGCCCGCCTTCACCGTCATGCTCTCCCGTAGCAACGACGGCGACCAGCCATTATACTCGCGCCTCTGGGGCAACGGCTTCCTGGCCTCGCAGCACCAGGGCGTGCAGTTCCGGCGCGGCGCTGACCCCGTGCTCTACCTCAACGACCCGAGCGGCCTCAGCCGCACCTCGCGCCGCCGCATGCTCGACGCCCTCCGCCGCATGCACCACGAGCAGCACGAGCGCGTCATGGACCCCGAGATCAACAGCCGCATCGCGCAGTACGAGATGGCGTACCGGATGCAGACCTCAGTGCCCAGCGTCACAGACATGAGCGATGAGCCAGACTACGTCTTCGACCTCTACGGCGAGCAGTCGCGGCAGCCGGGCACCTTCGCAGCCAACTGCCTGATGGCGCGGCGCTTGGCCGAGAAAGACGTCAAGTTCATCCAGCTCTACCACCAAGGCTGGGACCACCATGGCGGCCTCCCCGACAACATCCGCCGCTTGGCCAAAGACGTTGACCAGCCCTCAGCCGCGCTCATCCTTGACTTGAAGCAACGCGGCCTCCTCGACGATACGCTCGTCATCTGGGGTGGCGAATTTGGGCGGACCAACTACTCGCAAGGCAAGCTTACCTTCAACAACTACGGCCGCGATCACCACCCGCGCTGCTTCTCCATCTGGATGGCCGGCGCAGGCGTCAAGCCCGGCTTCATCTATGGCGAGACGGACGAGTTCGGCTACAACATTATCAAGAACCCTGTCCACGTCCACGACTTCCAGGCCACCTTGATGCACCTGATGGGCGTAGACCACGAGCGGCTGACGTTCAAGCACCAGGGTCGCCGCTTCCGCCTCACCGACGTCCACGGCCACATCGTCAAGGACATCTTGACCTAGCCTCGCCCAAGGCGCAGGCGCTAGCTCTCGACGGGCGTCACCGCTGCACGGTCTTCCTCCCCCGTGCGGATGCGGTACACCTTGTCGATGGGCAGAACGAAGATCTTGCCATCGCCGACCTCGCCCGTGCGCGCCGCTTCCATGATGGCCTTGACCGTTGTATCGACGAAGGGCTCCGAGAGGCCAATTTCGAGCATCACCTTTTCGGTCAGTTCCATCTTGACGCGCATGCCGCGGTACGTCTCGATGCGCTCCGTCTCTCCGCCGTGGCCGCGCACATCGACCACGGTAATCCCCTTAACATCGATGGCAAATAGTGCCTTGAGCACACTATTGAGTTGCTCGCGCCGGATAATCGCTTTAATCAGTTTCATCGTTGATTCCTTTGCGTTGTAGCGTGCGACGTTAGTCGTCGATGCGGACGAGCACAGCGCCTTCACCGGTCGTGTAGCCTTGCTCACCGTGGTTCACCACGTCCATGCCGAAGGCTTCTTCTTTGCGCTCCACACGGATTGGGATGAACAGGTTGATGGTGTTGAGGATGACAAAGGTAAGCCCGCCGCTGTAGATGAACACGACGACGATGGAGAGCGCCTGGATGCCTACCTGGATGCCGTTGCCCTCGATGAGTCCTGATGCACTGCCCCAAGCCGTCGAAGCAAAGACGCCCGTCAGGAGCGCGCCTGTGATGCCGCCAATGCCGTGGGCGGCAAACACATCCAGCGAGTCGTCGAAGCCGCTCCGGGCGCGCCAGTCGATGGCAAAGTAGCTGGGGAACGTGGCGATCGCGCCGATCAGCACCGCTGAGATCGGCCCGACGAAGCCCGCTGCGGGTGTAATGGCTACCAGCCCCACCACGATGGCCGTGGCCGTTCCGACGGCGGTGACGTGCCCATTGCGCACGTAGTCAAGGATAGCCCAGAGCACGAGCGTAGCCCCCGGCGCCAGCATGGTGTTGACGAAGGCGAGCCCTGCGATACCGTCGGCGGCGAGGGCGCTGCCGCCATTGAAGCCGAACCAGCCAAACCAGAGCAGCCCGGCGCCGAGTAGCACGAACGGCACGTTGTGCGGCAGCAGCGCTTGCCGCCCGTAGTCCTTGCGCGGCTTCAGCATGAGCGCGGCCACCACAGCCGCGGCAGCGGCGTTGACGTGGACCACGGCGCCCCCCGCAAAGTCGAGCGCGTCGAGGTCGGCAATCCAGCCGCCGCCCCATACCCAGTGGGCCACAGGTGCGTAGACGAGCAGTCCCCAGAACGCGATGAACAGCACGTAAGCGCTAAACCGCATCCGCTCTACGACGGCGCCCGAGATCAGCGCAGCAGTGATGATGAAGAAGGTGCCCTGGAACGCCATGAACAGCAGGTGCGGATAGGCACCGTGGCCGCCTCCCTCCAGGCCTACGCCGCTCAGGAACGCCATCGACAGGTCGCCGATGAAGCTGTTGCCTTCGCCGAACGCAAGGCTGTAGCCAAGCGCCACCCACAGCACGCCGGAGAGGCCCAGCGCCACGAAGCTCATCATCATCGTGTTGAGGGCATTCTTGGCACGCACAAGCCCGCCATAAAAGAACGCCAGTGCTGGCGTCATGAGGAGCACAAGCGCGGTAGCGACGAGCATCCAGGCGGTGTCGGCAGCGCTGATGGCTCCGGCGTCTTGCGCATGGACGCCAGGCGTGGTCAAGAGACACAGGCCTGCTAGGAGGAATACACCTCTGCGTATCATGGTAGTGAGGAGGTAGGTGGGGGGAAACGGCACTTCGCCTAAAGTATTAAGCTGAACCCCCTGAATGCCATAGTCATGAAACCAAATATAGAGACGGGAAGCGCTTTCTTTTACTTGACTTTTCGCACGGCGGGTGCTGGAGCAAGCCGTTATCTTTGCGATACGCCGTTCACCTTCGCCGATGCCGATGCCATCCGCCCCTCACCTGCTCGCCCAGCTGAGCCACACGCGCGATGTGACGCTCGCGCACTTCGAACGCAGCACTACCGACCTCGTGCTCACCTATGCGCCCGGCAAGTGGAACATCCGATACCTGCTGCACCACCTCGCCGATGCCGAGACCGTGCTCTTCGACCGCATCCGCCGTGTCATCAGCAAGCCCGGCCAAGTTATCTGGGGTTTCGACCAAGACGCCTGGGCGGGCGGGCTTGATTATGCCACACGTCCCTTGGCGCTTTCGCGGTCGCTCTACCGTTCGACCCGTGAGGGCGTCATCTACTATGCCACGCAGCACTACGAACGCGACGGACATCTACCTTTCGTCCATAGCGAGACGGGCCGCCGTACACTTCAAGATGAGTTCGACAAGGTCGCGTGGCACAACCAGCACCATCTGGATCAAATTTCCCAAGCCCTCGCCCTCGCTGCATGATAACACCTCCCTCCGACGCGGCGGCGCTGCCGTTTGCCCCTCTTCGCTGGTCGCTGTACGATGCGGCGCAGCTTTTTGCAGGTTTCGATGCGCGGGCCCCGGCGTCGTTCGCAGCCACGCCTGACTTCGCGATCTACCGCCACTACGTCGGCGCGGGGCGCACCAAGCACCGCCATCCGTATGCGGCCATGATGCAGTCGCTGCACGACCACTCGATCACGCAGGCCATGCAACCGCTGCTGCAGCCGAACAAAGTCGCGGCGGTGATGGGTGGGCACAAGCTCGCGCGCGACTCGGCCAGCTATGCTGATGTGGCGCGGCTGGCGCGTCGGCTGGCGCGCAGCGGCATGCTGCTCTGCACAGGCGGCGGCCCTGGCGCGATGGAAGCCGCACACCTCGGCGTAGCGCACGCCAACCTCGCCGATGCCGCGTTGGATGGCGCCATCGGCGCGTTGCGCGCCGTGCCGAAGGTGCCCAACCTGAGCGCTATTGTTTCACCTGATGGCTCGGTAGATCCAGCACTCGTGGCCGCCGCACACGCGTGGTTCGCCCCGGCGCTCGCCATCAGCCAGCGGGTCGCCCACAAGCCCGCGAGCCTAGCGGTGCCCACATGGCACTACGGCCATGAGCCCAGCACGCCGCTCGCCTCGCACATCGCCAAGTATTTCCAGAACAGCATCCGCGAGGATGGGCTTCTCGCCATCGCCCAGCAAGGGATTGTATTCGCCCCCGGGCGTGCGGGCACCATCCAGGAAATCTTCCAAGACGGCGCCCAGAATTACTACGAGACGTTCGACCACTTCAGCCCGATGGTCCTGCTCGACATCGACTACTGGACGCATCGCTACCCCGTGGCCGACGTCCTCAGCGCCCTGTTCGGGCGTGAACGCTTCGACCGCTACGTGCTCCTCACCGACGACATCGATGAGGCCGCCGCCTTTATCGAGGCGTTTGAGCCCGCGTCGGCGTCATAGTCCGACCCACTCTCCTTCCTCGGCCACGCGGAAGCCGTTCTCGGCGATGGTCTGTCGTGCCTTGGTGCCTTCCCAGAGGGCCGGGTTGGTATGGTTGAGATGGATGAAGCGCACCTTTGCCTTCTCCGCGGCAGGCAGGTCGGCGAAGCGCTCCATGCTGTGCGTGATGAACGGATGCGGGAAGCCACTCATGTCGCGCCCAGGGATCTCGCCGTTGGCATAGAACGTGGCGTCGAGATAGGCCACATCCACCTTGGCGATCTCGTCTTCGATGCGCGTGCCTTCGGCGTCCCAGTCCTCCCAGCTGTCGATGTCGGGGATGAAGAGTGCGCTGGCCGTCGGCCCCTCAATGCGGAAGCCGACCACCTCGCTGAACTCCTGCCGGTGCGGCACCAGCAGCGGCGTCACGCGCAGGCGTTCGTTGATGACCACGGCGCTGTCGGCACGCAATCCGCGCAGGTCGATGTTGTCGTAGCGGACGAGTTGGCTCCACGGACCGTTGGTGCGCAGGAAGTCCGTCATGCGCGGCATCGCGAAGACGGGCACCCGCTGCGTGCCCATCACCTCGTGCCCAAAGTACATCAGCCCCGTGTAGTGCCCCATGTGTGCATGCGTGATAAAAACGCCTGCAAGGCCTGGCTTCGGCGCATCGGTAGGGGCTATTTGGTCGAGGTGATACAGTTGCTCGGGCAGGTCGGGCGTCGCGTCGAACAGCCAGCGCTGTTGCGATAGCGGATCCACCACGGCCAGCGATACCACATGGCGGCGTTTCGATGGATCGCTCCAGCCATCGTCTGCGGTATGGCCCGCCTGCGGGACACCGCCGTCCTGACCGATGCCCAGCACGACGAGAAAGGGCGCATCGCCGGGAGGTGGGAGCTGCGGCTCCGTCGTGGGGGGCGGACCTGTACAGCCCCAGATGAAGACGACAATAAGTAGTGGGACACGCATGGGCCGCAGGTGCTGTGGTGGCCCTATCTTGAGCCAAACGTTCGGAAAACGGCACCGTCGCGTGGTGCTTTTCGCACGGCACCGCCCTTACTGACGCCTGCTCAATCTATGAAGAAACTCACAGATTTCCCCGATGCGCACCTGCGCATCTTCGACCGCCCTGCCCCGCCGGAGGCCAACAGCCTGCGCAGTGTGCATCTCGTGGGCATCTGCGGTACGGGGATGGGCGCGCTAGCGGGCCTGCTGAAAGAAGCGGGCTACGCTGTGCGCGGGTCCGATCAGAACGTCTACCCGCCCATGAGTACGCGGCTGGCTGAGATGGACATCCCCGTTGCCAAAGGCTTCTCCGCCGACAACCTCACGCCCGCCCCCGACCTCGTCATCGTAGGCAACGCGTGTACGCCCACACACCCCGAGGCAGCCTATGCCCGCGACCAAGGCTTGGCGCAGCTCTCGATGCCGGAGACGTTGGCCCACTTCTTCCTGCAAGATGCCACGTCGCTGGTCGTGGCGGGCACCCACGGCAAGACGACGACCACGGGCATGCTGGTGCATGTGCTACGCTCGGCAGGGCTCGATCCCGGCTTTCTCGTGGGCGGTGTGATGGTCAATGGCAACGTCAGCTACGCGGTGGGCGGGGGCAAGCACTTTGTCATCGAAGGCGACGAGTACGACAGTGCCTACTTCGACAAGCGCCCCAAATTCATGCATTACGTGCCGTCCAGCGCCATTGTCACGTCCATGGAGTTCGACCACGCAGACATTTACAGCGACTGGGACGATTACCGTGCAGCCTTCGAGGCCTTTGCGGGCACCGTTGCCCCCGACGGTATCATGGTGCTTTGTGCCGACGAGGCGCCCGTCCGGGCCTTGGCTGTCCACACAAGCGCCGCTGTTCGAACATACGGGCTCGACGGCGATTGGGATGTCACGGCTGCCGACATTACCCCCGTGGAAGGCGGCCAACGGTTCACGCTGGTGGTAGAAGGTACGGCGGTCGCATCCATTATGCTGCCGATGAGCGGGCGGCACAACCTGCGCAACGCCCTGGCCGTGAGCGCTATCGCCCTTCACGAAGGGGTCTTGCCGATGGCGCTCGCCGATGGATTCGCGTCGTTCAAAGGCATGAAGCGCCGCCAGGAAGTGCGGGGCGAAGCCGCCGGGGTGCTCGTCCTTGACGACTTTGCCCACCACCCCACCGCTGTGCGCGAGACGACGCGGGCTGTGCGCGAGCGGTGGCCCAAGCGTCGGCTGGTGGCGGTGTTTGAGCCGCGTTCCAACTCCAGCCGCCGCAAGCTCTTCGAAACCCCGTACGGCGAGGCGTTCGACGCGGCGGCACGCGTGCTTATCAGCACGCCGCCGTTCCGCCACAACGACGACCCCAGCCGCTTCATGGACACCGATGCCGTAGTTGCTACCATCACCGCGCGCGGCGCAGCAGCCTCGCAGCATGCTGGCGCCGACGAGGTCTTGCCTGCTTTGCTGGATGCCGTTCAACCGGGCGACGTCGTGCTCATCATGAGCAATGGCGGCTTCGGCAACATCCACGCGCGCTTCCTGGATGCACTCTCCGAGGGCTGAGGGGGCCGTTGAGTGCGCGCTGGCTCGCACGCCAAGCGCTGTAAACGGCGAAGCCGGAGCCCGGCACGTTGGTCGGACTCCGGCTGGAGCGCTGTAGAGCGGTTCGAGGGCAGACCGCTTACTTGCGAGCCGTCACGTCAAACATAATGCGGACGTCGTCAGAGATCAGGTCGTCAGGACGGCCAGGGTAGGAAATGCCCCACTCTTGGCGATCGATGATAAAGTCGGCGCTGGCGGTGACGGTGTTCTCGTCCACGACGGCCACGTCCACGGGGAACGAGATGCCTCGCGTGGAATCGAGCATGGTGAGGTTGCCCATGGCGGTGTGCAGGGAGTCGCCAGGGGTAATGCTGGTGAGTGCGAACAGCCCTTTCGGGTAGGTCTCGACCTCGAAGAAGTCTTCGGACATCAGGTGGCCCGTCAACCGCTCGTTGTCACTCCACATGGACGTCATGTCCACTTCGATCTCGACCCCGGTGACCGTTTCGCCATCCACCATGATGGTGCCGCTGAAGGCGTTGAAGCCGCCGTCGTGTGCGTCGGTGACTTTAGCGCCGCGCCAGTTGAGTGCGCTGGCCTCTGTGTCGATGGTGTAGGACACGCCAGTGGCGGCAGCATCCGCGGCTACGGCGTCGCCTGTGGTGGCTTGTGGGGCATCGCCCACGCCGTCGCCGCAAGCGCTGACGGCTACGATGAGCAGGGCCATCGTAAGGAAGGAGAGGGATTTCTTCATGGTTCGGAGGAGGGTTTGTTAAGTGGTGGAACACGGATTCGCAGCTTTCACCCCATGATACATCGAGGGTTCAACGCTGATAGCGCTACCACTCAGCCTCTATCCAACATTTAACATCATCGTCACAGCTGCAGCAGGCGCAACAAGGCCTGGTGCAGCGCGTGGTTTTCGAGCCGGTCCGTCTGCACTTCGATCACTGCCGATCCCGTCGCAAGGCTTTCGCAATATGCTGCCGTAAACGCCTCAGTGGTCGTCGGTCGGTGATAGCGTAGGCCGAACTGCGCAGCAGCATGGGCAAAGTCGAGCCCGTGCGGCGTGCCGAAGTAGGGCTCAAACACGTCCTCATGCTGGGCGATCGGCAGAAACGAGAAGATGCCGCCCCCGTCGTTATTGATCACCACGATGGTGATGGGCTGCGGGCTGCTTCGGACGAGCGCCAACGCATTGAGGTCGTGCAGGAGTGCCAAGTCGCCCATCAGCAGCGTGACAGGTCGCTGCAACCCCACGGCCAGCCCCACCGCTGATGCCACCGTCCCGTCAATGCCACTCGCGCCCCGGTTTGCCACCACGAGCGCTGCATCGACTGCGCCGCCTACTAATTCCATATCGCGCACGGGCATGCTCGCTGCCAGGTATAGCCCATGCGTCGGGTCGATATGTTGCGCGATGCCCTGTGCCACAGTGGGCTCGGTAAGCTGCTGGCTTGCTTCGAGGTGCGCCTTCACTTGCGCGGCGGCCCGACCTTCCGCCTCCATCCACGCCGTTGTCCATGCAGTGGGTGCAGATGCTGCCGGCTGGACCTGCTCGCAGAACGAGGCCATGTCGGCCTTGACCTGCCACGCGGTCTGGTGGCACGGGTCGAGCCGATCAGGCGTGGTCTTGACCCAGATATACGTGGGCTGCATCCGCTCCAGAAATTGCAGCAGCCGCTTCGACGTCGCTCTGCGGCCGAAATGCACGACGACGTCGGGCGCATGGGCACCAGCGAAATCCTGGTGTGCCAGCACCAGGTCGTGGTGACGGATGAGCGTGTCACCGCTCAAGCCGCGAGCCTGCGAGAGCACATCGGTGAAGACGGGCCAGCCGAGGCGTGCTGCCCACTGGACGGCCGCTTCGGCCTCATCACGCGTAGCCAGCTCACCCAAAACCACGAGCCCGCGCTGGGCGTCGCGTACCGTGAGCGTCAGAGCCTTAGCATCCGAAGCGTCCAACCCAACGCGTGGCCTGCTGTACTGGGTAAACGGGCTGCGATGGTTGCGCCACCCGGTGACGGGCTTCAGATACGCCTCTGCGTGGAAACCGTCATTGATCGGCGCCAGCGGCTCGCGAAACATGCAGTTCAGATGCACGGGGCCGCCCCCCTCCTGCGTGGCACGATGCACAGCTTGGTCAACCGTGGTTAGCACAAACGCAGCGGGTACCGCAGCAGAAGGCGCGGGCATGTCGAACTGCCATCGGACGTAGCCGCCGTACATGCCGGGCTGGTCGATGGTTTGGTTGGCACCCGTGTCGCGCAATTCGGGCGGGCGGTCGGCGGTGAGCAGCAGCATGGGTACGCCGCTGACGGAGGCTTCGATGACAGCCGGATAGCCATTGGCAAGCGCCGTACCCGAGGTAGTGATCCAAGCCGCAGGGTGCCGCGTGGCGCGTCCGTAGCCGAGGGCTGCGAAGGAGGTCCCGCGCTCGTCGAAATGGACGATGGCGTGGGCCTCTGGATGCTGCGCCACAGCGACGGTGAGGGGCGTAGAGCGCGAGCCCGGCGCCACGAAGAACGTGGTCACGCCGCAGCGCACCAACTCATCAATCAGCAGACGTGCCCACACATGGTTGGCATTAGGCGCGGCGCACGTCCAATCCGAAGACATTAATGAAGTCGATGATTTTGTGCTCGATCTCGTCCCACTCGCCGCGTGCGTCCGATCCGTCCACGATGCCCGCGCCGGAGTAGAGCGCGAGCGTGTGGCCTTGGACGAGGCCCGTGCGAATGGCCACCGCAAACTCAGCATCGTCGTCGCTGATCCAGCCGACAGGAGCGGCATAGAGGCCACGGTCGAAGGGTTCGAGGCGGCGGATGGCATCGAGTGCGCCTTCGCGGGGCGTCCCGCCCACGGCGGGCGTCGGGTGCAGCGCTTGAAGCACATCCAGGCTGGTCACGTCGTCGCGGAGGGTACCGTTGACCCGAGAAACGAGGTGCCGCCCCTTGGCGAGCTTCATCTCAGAGGCGACGGTCTCTACGTCTAGGCTGGTTGTCAACGGGTGGAGCGTGGCGCGGATTTGCCGCCGCACGAACGCGTGTTCGCGCTGGTCCTTCTCGCTCCCGAGGAGTTCGCTGCGTAGCTGTGCATCGGTCAGTTCGGAGTCGCCACGGGGGCGCGTGCCCGCCACGGCTTCGCTCAGCACGGTCCGGCCACGCTTGCAGAACAGCCGTTCCGGCGAGGCCCCCACAAAGGCATGACCCGGGCGGGGCTGCAGCAAGAAGTGGAATCGGTTCGGAGCATCCTCACGCAAGCGCTGCAGCAACGCAAACGGATCCAAGGGCTCAGCGAAATCGAAGACAGCCTTGCGCGCAAGCACGACTTTGTCTAGCGCGCCCTGCCGGAACGCTTCGAGCGCCCAGGCAATGTTGGCCGCCCAGCCCGCGTAGTTGGGAAAGTCGCGCCGTTCGAGCGGAGCAGGCAACTGCACAGGCGACACGACCGCAGCCGGGCTCTCCAGCTGGCGCAGCTCCGCGAGTACCGCGTCGATGTGGTCATGGTCGGGGCGAAGGTTGCAGGACAGCGCCACCCGGTCACCGTCGGCGGTTAGGAGTACGCGTGGCAGCACAAACCGCTGCGCGCGGAAGGGCCGCCAGTACGTGGCACGCGGGCGATCGTCGTCAAACCAGAGCGACCCGAAGTAGCGCACCGCTGGGGCAGTGCCTTCGAGCCGCTGCTGCAGGGCCTGGCGCAGCTGTGACCAGTGCGTTTCCTCGCCATCCGAGAGGACATCAGCCAACCCCACCCAGGCCGTGCGCTGCTGCCCATCACGGCCTGACCAATACCCCTTTTCGCGGCTGGTCTGCGCGGCCAGCCAGTGCAGCACATCGACGGTGTCTACGGGCACGCTCACCTGCACAATGGCAGCATCGTGGTGCCCGGCCAACGCTTGGCGCACGCGGGCACGCAGCATCCGGTAGGCGCGGCCCCACGTCGTAGACGTAGTGGGCGGGGCCAGCATCATATTGCTCAGCGTAGCACCAGCGGCGCTATCGAATCCATCTCCTTGTTCCATCACTCCACCATAATCAGTTCGACAGCGTCCAAGTGGCTCGTGTCATTGAGCACGTCGGCCGTGTACAATCCATTGTAGTAGCGCACGGTGTTCACGCTCGTGTTGGCGTGCGCGATGTCGTGCATGCGCTCTAGCCCGTAGGCAGGCAAGACCGATGCCAAGAGCACGCGCAGCATGCGGCCATGGCTGACAACCAAGACCGTCTCCCCTGCGTGGGCTTGCGTGATGTGCTGCAACGCCACCATGGCGCGGTACTGCACATCCAAGATCGATTCGCCGCCTTCGATGCGCTCGTCGAACACCCCGCCCGACCACTGCTCGTAAAACCGGGCGAACACGTTGCGCATGGCCTCTGAAGGCGGTTCGCCCTCGTAGACGCCCCACGACATCTCTTCCAGGTTGCGGAGCTGATAGCGCGGCGTCCGGGGATGGTGCGCAGCCACGCGGTCGGCGGTCTGGATGGCGCGGTTCAGTGTGCTGGAGTAGATCGCATCGAGCGGGACCCCGGTGAAGCGTTGCGCTAGGGCCTCGGCTTGCTGCCGTCCCCGTCGGTTGAGGTCACTGTTGATGCCACGCCCTTGCACAACCCGATTGCGATTGTAATCGGTTTCGCCGTGCCGAACCAGATGGAGCGTAGTCGTTTTCATACGGTGCGGAGCTACTACACGAGTTTCTTGAGGAGGGCGCGTTCCATCGCCTCGATCTCGGGCAACGGAAGGCGGTACTTGAGGGCATAACGCACAATGACTGACCGCAGGGCCTGGTCGGGGCGCGGCAGCGGGTACAGCCGCTTGAACAGAGGCTGCACGGCAGGCATCACAGCCCTATCGGCCCAGCCCCAGCGCAGCGCGATGAAGCTGCCGATCAGCACGGCGACGGCGGGCCATGCGCCAACCTGCGCAAGCACACTCAGCATCAGCACGTAGTAGACGCCCTGTGCCCAAGCAACGCGGAGCCATCGCGCCCACTGGATCTGCAACACCGTCAGCATAGAAGGTGTGACGAGATGGGCGGCGAGGAGCAAGACCGTTCCCACCGAGAGCACAGCCCACCATGGCAAGGCGAGGGCGAGGAGCGGCAGCAGCCATACAGTGAGTGTCGTAGGCCACGCGAGCACGGCATCGGCGTCATCGATCAGGTCAGCCACCGGGCGCTTCTCGAGCACTGCCCCGGCGAACGCTTCGAGTTGCGCCTCCCGCGTCCGAAACCACTGCCCCGATGCCGTGAACAACCCCTTGGGGGTGTCTACGTAACGCGGCGGAGCATTGGTAGTGGCGTGAGCCATGCGAGGGGCTGCGGTTGTTTACGCAGCTTATGATACAACCCAGTTACATTTTAAACGAGTCCGCCAATACGTAGTTTCACTTTTTTCTGAAAGTTTGCTTGAACCTTGCATTCCGGCGGAGCCTCGTTTCGCAGCGCCTATCCTTCTGGAATTACTAGCCCTACGCTAGGTACCTGCACCCGCATCTCAGGTGCTTCCATGCCCAAGCTTTCCAAGACGGGTACCAACATGGCCTTGAGCGCCGCAGTGGTGTTGACGAGCGGCTGGGTGTTTTCGGCGAGATGCGCTTCAGCCTGCGTGCGGAGGGCGCGTTGTACTTCGGCAAACGCCGCCTGCTGGGCTATCTCACCGCTTTGAGCACGCGTCCTGGCCCACCCTACCTCGGTGCGCACCTCCACAGCTTCCAGGTTGGGCTCTACCGAGTAGATCGTCAGTTCGGGCAGTGCCACTTCAACGACACCGTCATCCGCTACACGAATGTGCTCGGCCGTAAGCGTGCGCACGTCGAACCCGTACGATACCCGTCCCAGCAGCCGCACGGTGGACGTGGTGGTACCCCAAACTGACGGGCGGCACCACTATCGGGAAGAACCAACGGGTGTTGCTGACCTCGGCCTCCGCGTTGATGGTGACCGAGCCGGTGATCAGGAACGACTCGGGCGTCTCGCGCTCCAGTGTGGTCAGAATTGACGTCTGTACCTCTTCTTCGGTCCACCCCGGATGCGTCAGCCAGATGCCGAGTGCTACGCCGCCGCCCACGAGCAGCAGCAGGACCACAAGGCGAAAGAGCAGCTTGTACGAACGAAACATGCGCGGCGTCCCACTATCGTATCTGCAGGGTATTACGCCTGCCACACGCCGATGTTGACGTAGGCTACAGATTCAGCAGCAGCAAGGCTACAGCGGCCAGCCCCAGCCCGACCTTGTTGCGCGCCGAGAGGTGTTCGCCCCAGATCCACACGCCGAGAAGCGCCCCGCCAATGACCAGCGCGATGCTGTTGGCGGGAAAGACAAACGGTCCCGAGAGCACTTCTACGGCCAGCAGCAAGAACTCGACGGAGGCGTAGTTGATAAGCCCCAGCAGGATGCCCCAAGCGATCTCGGCGCGCGTGGGCCACTGCCCTTGCAGCCCGCGCCGCACCACGTAGATCATGCCGAGGAGAAACGACACGCCGAACAGCACGAGCAAGAAGATGGGACGCCCAACGATGGACACGTAGACCTCGTCGAATGTCTTGAGCGCTACGTCTACCAGCCCGCCGCTGATGAACAGCACGACCAGCAGCGCCACCTGCATCCACGGCGCCCCCGCGTGCTCGGTCGGCGACGAGGCGTTGTTGGCTTGCTTGTGTGCGATCAAGAAAAAGGCGAGGCCAGCGAGGCCCATCCCGAGCAGCTGCGCCATTGACGGCGTCTCGTTCCAGATCAGCCACGACGCCACGAATGGAATTACGACCGAGATCCGCATGACGCCGATGGCGAGCGAGAGGCCGGCGCGCTCGGTAGCCTTGGCATAAATCCAGAAGCCGAAGATGAAGAGCACACCCGTCGCCACGGCCAGCGCCCAGAAGCCAGGGGTGAGCGCAGCCGCATCGACGGGCTGCTGTGAGGCGGCGATGATGCCCGGCACGAGCGCCACGCCATAGTTGACGGCGAGCAGCGCCACGGCGTCCATGCCACGCAGGCCTGCGTGCTTAAAGATCATGCCGATGGCAAGACTGCTGGCAATGGCGAGGACGAGGTAAAGCATGGCAACCGGGATGATGGCGCGCATCCACGCGTGGGCCATCGGCGTTGTTGCATCATCGACGGCGCAGAGCGGCCTTGCTGTGTGTACCTTATGTTAATCTCGTCACCTCCAGTTGTCCGCCATCAGCCATGCGCCGTCGCACCTTCCTCCACACCGCCAGCGTCCTGGGCCTCGCCCCCTTCATGCCGATCCGTTGGGGCCGTACCACCCAACCGATGTTCATCGATGCCGACACGGCTAACGAAATCGACGACCTCTTCGCCATCGTCCGAGCGCTGCGGGCGCCGATGTTCGATGTGGTCGCCGTGTCCTCAGCGCAATGGAACCACCGGCTGTCGCCGCCCAACACCGTGGAGCTGAGCCAAGAGCTGAACGAAGACATCTTGCGCATCATGGGGCGCGATGACATCCCGATGCCGCGTGGTGCCGAGATGATCATGGGCAAGCCGTGGGGTGGCGAGGAGCCCCGTAACTCGCCCGCCGCGCGCCTGATGATCCGCATGGCCAAGGCGATGCCCGACGGTGAACGGCTCGACATCGTCACGCTGGGTGCGGCGACGAACGTGGCGTCGGCGATCAAGATGGCGCCGGAGATCATCGGCAAGATCCGCTGCCACCACCTGGGCGGACGCTACTTCCCCGACCGCAACGTGTGGGACAAGGACGAATTCAACCTGCGCAACGACCTCAACGCCATCAACTACCTGTTCAACACGGAGGGCGTTGAGATCCACCTGATGCCCATCAACACCCTGTTCGACTTCAAGGTGCGACTCGATGAATCCATCGAGCGGCTTACGGGCACCTCGCCCATCAACGACTACCTCGCCGCCAAGTGGCTCTCGCACGACCCCTCCTCTGCCGAGCGCATCCTGTGGGACCTCGCACTCATCCAAGCGATGATCCACCCCGACAAAGCTGAGACGCAGCGCGTGATGACGCCGCCGGAGAACACCCAGCGCGAACTCACGGTCTACACAAAAATCGATGAAGCGGCGTTCCTAGCTGATCTCTGGGAGACGCTTGGGGTTTGAGGGTTTGTTGCCCCATGCCCAGCCTGACGCCTTATGCCCACCCCACGCGCCGACCTTCACCTGCACTCCACCGCCTCCGACGGGTTGCTCTCGCCGACCCAGCTCGTGGCGCAGGTACGCGAGGCGGGGCTGAGCATGATGGCGCTCACTGACCACGACACCATTGCGGGTGTGGCCGAGGCGGCAGCGGCGTGCGAGGCGGCAGGCATCGAGTTTATCCCCGGCACCGAACTCAGCGTGGGCGTCGGCGAGGTGGAGGTTCACATGCTGGCCTACGGTTTCGACCCGTCGGATGCTACGATGCGGGCCATGCTCGATGCGTTCGAGCGCCGCCGCATTAAGCGGGCGGAGGCCATGGTGGCAAAGCTCAACGAACTGGGTGTGACGCTGTCGATGGACGAGGTGCGGGCTGAGGCCGTGGGCGTCATCATCGCCCGCCCGCACCTGGCGCAGGCGCTCGTCACGGCAGGCTACTCGACATCCGTGCGCCACGCCTTTGACCAGTACCTGAACAATCGCGGCCCAGCGTACGTCCGCAAGCCGACGCTCGACGCGCGCCGGGCGATCGAGGTCGTCCATGCGGCGGGTGGGGTGACGGTACTTGCGCATCCGGGCCACTGGATGAGCGACCAAACCATCCACACCCTCTTCCACGGCGGCCTAGACGGCATCGAAGTCATCCACCCGTCTCACGACGCCAACCTGCAAGACTTCTACCGCCGCACGGCCAGCGACTACGGCCTCATGCCCTCTGGCGGCTCCGATTTCCACGGCCGCCCGGGCGACGAGGCCAACCTCGGGCGCTACGCCATCCCCGTGACGTGGGCCGAGCGCCTGCTGCAACATCTGCCGACGCCATAGGTATGGGAGGCCGCCTCCGGGTAGTACCCATGCACCGACCGTTTACCGTACCGTATGCCGGACATGATTGAAGGCCACATGGTGGCTACTGACGCCAGCTTCGCCATTGTGGTCAGCCGCTTCAACGCGTTCATCACCGAGAAACTACTCGACGGCGCCCTGGATGTGCTCCGCCGCCACGGCGCCGACATGGACCGGGTGACGGTAGCTTGGTGCCCAGGTTCGTATGAGATTCCGCTCGTGACCAAGAAGCTCGCCGAGTCGGGCGCGTACGATGCCGTGATCTGCCTTGGCGCGGTCATCCGTGGCGCCACATCGCACTACGACCTGGTAGCTGGCGAAGTCGGCAAAGGCGTGGGCCAGGTGAGCATGGAGACGGGCGTGCCCGCCATCTTCGGCGTAATCACTACAGACACGATTGAACAAGCCATCGAGCGCGCGGGGACCAAGGCGGGCAACAAAGGCGGCGAGGCCGCTGCGGGCGCCATCGAAATGGTCAACCTCCTCCGCCAGCTCTGACATCCGGCTGTTACTCTAACCAACTCGCTGCCTTCGCCTGACCGTCGCTACTCCTCCTGGTTTCGCATCCCTGACTCGTAGGTGTAGGCTCATGGCTCGCTGCGTCCCCGCGTTCCTCCTCGTCCTTCTCATGCTCCCTGTCGCCGCTGCGGCACAGTCCGGCGCATGGCAGGCCCACCCCTCGCTACGCCAAGCTACAGGCATCGCCAGCAGCGCTACCGACCTGTGGGTGGCTACCACGGGTGGTGTGTACCGCTACGCGCCCAGCAGCGGCGAAGTGCGGCGCTTCAGCCCCGCCGACGGGCTCAGCGCGCCCGACACCAGCACCGTGGCGTACGACGCCGTTCGTGACGCTGCGTGGGTCGGCTTCCGCAACGGCGTGCTCAACCGCATCGACGCACAAACCGACGCGGTCACCAGCTTCCTCGACATCGCCCGGGCTGAGCAATTCGCGCAGCGAAGCATCAACCGAATCGTGCTGCAGGGCGACTCCCTACTCATCGCCACAGGCTTCGGCGTTGTGGTCTTCGATGCCATACGCGGCGAGGTGCGCGATGCCTACACCCGGTTCGCCGACTTTGACCGTGGCACCGCAGCCTTCGATGCGTTGGTCGCTCCGCTGCCCGATGGCCGCGCAGGCCTGTGGGTGGCTACGGCCGCAGGCATTGCCTATGCCCCACTCAACGGCGTCAACCTCCAGGACCCCAGCGTCTGGACCACTGAGGGTGTGGCGGACGAACCCATGAGCGTCTTCGCCTTGGCATTCTTCAACGGCGCCGTCTATGCGGGCACCAGCCAGGACCTCCGGCGGCGCGATGCCCGTGGCTACACGCGCCTCAACCTGACGGGGCGGGGCGTGCGCGCCTTCCACACAACGCCAGATGCGCTCTACGCTACAGAGCGGTTTCGCTTTCTCTCGGTGGACACCGATGGGCGTGGCACAGGGCACACCGAGGACACGTTTCAGGACCCGCAAGATGTTACGACAGGCCCCGATGGCAGCGTATGGCTGGCCGACCTGAACCAAGGCCTAGTGCGCATCCAGCCCCCGACGCAAACCGCCCTCACCATCGAGGGCACGTTTACACCGAGCGGCCCCTACCATCGTGACTTCTCCGATCTTGCGATGGACGCTGAGGGCAATCTGTGGACAAGCGCGGCCGTACGCGATGGCGGCATCTACCGCAGGACGCCGGGCGATGAGTGGACGAGCATCAACCGAATCACCACCCCCAGCTTGGGCGACGACAACAACTACACTAAGATCTTCGCCGCGCCCGATGGCACCATCTGGGCAGCCTCAGAAGGCGACGGCATCCTGCGCCTCGCCCCCGACGGCACGCTGACGCCCTTCGATGCCGGAAACTCCTCCTTGGTCAACGCCACCGGCACCAGCGACTTCATCATCGGCGGTGGCGCGGCCCAAGATCGCGATGGCGTGGTCTGGGTGACGACGCGCGCGAGCCGCAGGCCGCTCCACGTCTACCAACCGGACGATACGTGGACCGCCCTCTTTCCCTACGTAGGCGATGGCCTCGGGACTACGGCCTCCGCCTATGGGGACATTTACATCGATGCCTTCGATCAAAAGTGGATCATCGTCCGCAACGAGAACAACCTGCGCTTGACCAAGGGCTTGCTGGTGATAGACACGGGCACCACCCCCACTGACCAAAGCGACGACAGCTTCCGTTTCTTTGGCACCGAAGGCGGTGCGGGCAGTGGCCTGCCAAGCATCGGTGTCAATGCCATCGTGGAAGACAACGACGGCCTCATCTGGATGGCTACAGATAACGGCATCGCGTTCATGCTGAACAACGGCATCGTCGCGCGCGACCCTTCGGCGCTCCCCATCTGGCCAGCGCGGGCCAACCGCCAGCAGGGCGAAGATCCGTACCTGCTGCGTGGCCTGCAGGTCAACGACATCGCCATTGACCCCGCCAACCGCATCTGGGCCGCGACCGACGAAGGGGCGTTCTTAGTGCAGAGTGTGGAAGGCGGCTACGTGATCGATGCGCAGTTCACAGCGTCCAATTCGCCGCTGCTCTCCAATACCGTCTTGGACGTAGCCGTCAGCCCCGTAAGCGGGCGGGTGTTCTTCTCCACCGACCGCGGGCTGATCAGCTACCAGGGCGATGCCGTACAACCCGCCGCGGAAGTGCAAGACTTGTTCGTCTACCCCAACCCGGTGCGCCTGTCCGAGGTAGACGCCCCCACGATCTTCATCGAAGGCTTGGTAGATGACACGGACGTCCGCATCCTCACTATCACAGGCGATGTGGTGGCGCAAGTCCCTGCCCGGGGCGGGCGGATCCGCTGGGATGGCCGCGACCGCAGCAACGCGCTCGTGCCCTCGGGCATGTACTTGGTGGTCGCCGTGAGCAACGCGGGGGAAGGCACGGCCTACGGGAAGATCGCTGTGATCCGCTAGGCCGCCCGCTTGTACCGCCCCTGCGCCTCTGATGGCTCGTGCGCACCCTCATGCGCCAGCTGGAACTGCGCCACCGAGTCGCGCAGCCCGTCGGCGATGCCCTTGAGCGTTTCAGCCCCACGCGCCACCTCGCTAATCTGCTGCGCCGACTCGAAGCTGGCGGCAGAGATGGCTTCCACCCGCTCGCTGATGCCTGCGCTGACGCTGGACTGCTCCTTTGTAGCTTCTGAGATACGCTGGATACGGCTGAGCACGCGCCCTGTCTGCGTCTCGATGGCCTCGAGCGACTGCCCGGCCTCGCCAACGAGCTGTAGGCCCGCCTCTACTTCGCTACGGCTCGCGCGCATCGCAGCAACCGCTTCTTCCGTCTCCGACTGGATCGCACCAATCGTATCCGCGATTTGCCGGGTGGCTTTCATCGTTCGCTCAGCGAGCTTGCGCACTTCGTCGGCTACGACGGCAAAGCCCCGGCCCTGCTCCCCAGCCCGAGCGGCCTCAATCGCGGCATTCAGCGCGAGGAGGTTCGTCTGATCGGCAATCTCATCAATCACCGAGACAATCTCGCTGATCTGCTTGCTGGAGTCGCCAAGGCGCTCCACCGTCGACGCGCTCGAGGTCACGGCACCAGCGAGGGCTTCGATGCGCTCGATGGTCTGCTGTACCACCTGCCTGCCCGACTGCGCCGCCGTACCGCTCTGCTCGGCCGCCGCCGACGTCTCTAGCGCAGCGGCTTCGGTGGCCTGCACCGATTCGGCCATCGCACCCACGGCGTTGAACACTTCGGTGGCCTGTGTCGCTTGTGCCTGCGCACCGACGGCCATCTCCTCGGCGGCACCTGACATCTGCGTGACGGTGGTGACGGTGGTGAAGGCTGCTTGCTGCACTTGAGCAATGATGGCGCGCAGGTTGCCGAGCATCTGCCGCAGCGCATCCTTGAGGCGTGCCAGCTCGGCACTGTGCCCACCGGACCCAATGTCAACCGTGAGATTCCCCACCGCCACTTGCTCGATTGCGCCCACGAGCCGCGTGGTTTCGCGCTCCAAGTACTGCCGGGTTTCGCTGTCATTCAGGTGCTTGTAGTGCTGGAAGACCAGCACAGAGAGCAACTGCGACACGTTCTCCACAAACTTGAGGTCCTGCTTGGTGTACCCGCGGTCGTGCTCCTCGGCCTCAAAGAGTACAATGCCCCCCACGGTGTGCCCGCTGGCACGCAGCGGCGACACCATCACGCTTTGCTTACCAATACCTTCGGTAGAGAAGCCCTGCTCCTCCAGATGCGCCTCCAGGTCCTCTACGTATGTGATCTCATCCCTCTTCAGCCATTCGCGGTATGCCCGGTGCTGCAAGAACTCCAGTGTAGTACTTCCGGGCTCCGGGTCGCCCTCGATACGGAAGTATCCCGTCTCTTCGTCCATGGTGTAGGTGCAGATGAACGCATCTTGCGACTGCGTGATCTCGCGCACGCCTTTGATGACCGTCGTCAGGGCCTCTTCCAGGCCCGTGTCGCGCACCAGCTCAACCAAGTGGCTCATGGTCTCTGCCTCCATGATCTTGCGGTTCATCCGGTCGACCATCACGTTGAACGCCTCCGCCACTTCGCCTATCTCGTCTTGGCTTTCGATCTCAACGTGGGTGTCCAGGTTGCCCTCAGCGACCGAGGCCACCGCCGTGTTGAGCGTGCCGAGCGGCCGCATGGCCTGAACTACCCTGTAGGCTACAAACCCAAACACGGCCACGTTGGCTACCAGGATGATGAACATCAGCTCGATGAGGCTACTCACTTTCTCCTGCGCGCGCTGCTCGAACTGCTGCACAGCCGTGTTGGCTTCCTTGAGCAATATGAGGTTAGTATCGATGATGTGCTGCAAAGCGGCCTGCTGCATGGCGCTACCGTCTGCGGCTTGTGCGAAATTTTGCACCTCTTCACGGTACGCCACCCAGACCTGGCTCACCGTGCTCAGCTGATCCTCGAGCGCAGCCGGCGCGGGGGCAATGTTGCGCTCCGGGTTGCCGAAGCGGATGCCTTGGAACAGCGCCTCAAACTCGTCCGCGGTCGCCGTCAGTTCTCGCTTGGCCTGGGGATGCCCGGCTACCGCCATGAATGCCGACTTCGCCATCCGCTGGCTCAGCATGCGCAGCTTGCCGGTATCGTTGATGACCACGCTGTCGGTGCGCTGCTCTTGCACCATCGACACGACCAGAACAACTGGGACTACATCGAGCGCGAGCATGAACACCAATAGGGAGATGAGCTTGCCCGTGATACTACTGCGGATGCGCTTTATCATACTACTTGCATTTGGATGAACACTACAAGGGACCTTCGTAGACTCCGTATCGACGTGTCGTCGTAGCATGGTTAGGGGGAATTGCCCCATCCAGGTGCCTGGATTCCCCGATCCATGGCCCTAGGTCGCACCTTACATGCATAGACGTGTCACCATCCGAACCCCAACGTCACGTTCATCCCACAACATCAGGCGACCCATCGGCGCTTCAGCCATTTACAACACATTCTTAGCTTCAATACTGCGGACAGATTTGAGGTGGATTGACACTGGCCAGGCAGGCGGCTGATTTTGGAGTTGCGAACCTACCAGCTTCAACCCGCCCGCCCGTGACGGCCAGCATCGAGTCCACCCTACGAACCGAACTCCACCTGGG
>JBCDJT010000006.1:0-68127 GCA_038747545.1 Bacteroidota bacterium | reverse complement strand
AGATCAGGCGTGCCCGTGATGGCCGTCGCCGTTGTAGCGTATTTCGATATGGCCTGGATCATCTGCGGCGTCTGCTGCTCAACCCTACAGGGCAGCAACGAGCCTTCCGACGGACGCTACGGTTTTTGTCGTGTACCTAGGCCAGTAGGAACAAACGGCTGCATTTCCCCATTCTGCGCGCCGCATTCTTGACGCCAGCAGCAGCCAGCGCCCCGTCGCATCATGATCGAGGTCCAAGGACTCACTAAGAAATACGGCCCCGAGCGCGCCGTCGATAACCTCTCTTTCAGCGTAAACCCCGGCGAAGTGCTGGGCTTCCTCGGCCCCAACGGCGCGGGCAAGAGCACCACGATGAAGGTGCTGACGTGCTACCTGCCCCCCTCCGAAGGCACCATCAAGGTGGACGGGCTGGACGTGCGCACCGACAGCCTCGCCATCCGCCAGCGCATCGGTTACCTGCCCGAGAGCACGCCGCTCTACCAGGATATGACCACGTACGACTACCTCGGCTTCGCCGCCGATGTACGCGGCGTAGCCAAAACCGACAAGACCCGCCGCATTGCCGCCATGACCGACGTGTGCGGCCTCGGCGATGTGCTGGGCAAGCCGATTCACGCGCTCTCGAAAGGCTACAAGCAGCGCGTCGGGCTGGCACAGGCGATGATTCACGACCCGCAGATCTTGGTGCTCGATGAGCCGACGTCGGGCTTGGACCCGAACCAGATCGTCGAGATCCGCGACCTGATCCGCAGCTTGGGCGAGGAGAAAACGGTGATCCTGTCCACACACATCCTCTCCGAGGTGCAGGCCTCGTGCGACCGCGTGCTCATCATCAACAAGGGCCGCATCGTCGCTGACGGCACGCCGGACGATCTGATGGCCTCGGCCACGGGTGGGCAGCGCATCCGCTTCGGCGTGCAGCAAGGTGCCGCCAACGTGGGCGACACACTGGCCGGCTGGGGCCACGTCACCATCCAGGACCAACAGATGGACGGCGACACGGTGCTTTACACGCTCCTCTCCGATGCACCCGACGACCTCCGCCCTGCCCTCTTCCGCCTCGCCGTGGAGCACGGCTGGACGCTGACTGAGCTGCACCGCGACCAAGTCAACCTGGAAGACGTCTTCCGCCAACTCACCACCGCCTGACGCGCCGACGCGAAAACGCGCTCACGAGAGACGACCTGAGACCTCCCGACCTTCGACCTGAGACCCTAACATGACCTGGATCCTAGCCCGTCGCGAGTTGCGATCCTACTTCGACAGCCCGGCGGCGTATATCGTGCTGAGCCTGTTCTTGCTGATCACCGGGTGGTTCTTCGGCAACGCGCTGTTTCTGGAGAACGTGGCCTCGCTGCGCAACCTGTTTGGCCTTGTGCCCGTGATCTACCTGTTCTTCGTCCCCGCCCTCACGATGGCGACCTTCGCCGAGGAGCGCCGCTCAGGCACCATCGAGCTGCTGCTGACGATGCCCGTGCGCGACTGGGAAGTCATCCTCGGCAAGCTGCTCGCCGTCACGTCGATGCTGGCGATTGCGCTGGGGCTGACGCTGATCTTTGCGCTCACCGTCGCCAGCTTCGGCGACCTCGACTTTGGCGCTACGTTTGGCGGGTACCTGGGGCTGCTGCTGCTCGGCCTCGCGTCCACAGCCATCGGCCTATTTGCGTCGAGCGTGACGCGCAACCAGATCGTGGCGTTCATCCTGGGCTTCGCGCTGCTGTTCTTCTTCTTCATGCTCGACAAAGCCACGTTCTTCGTCCCCGGTTGGATGGCGGGCACGCTCGAATACCTCAGCACCGACTTCCACTACCAGAACCTGCTGCGAGGCGTCATCGACTCGCGGGACATCATCTACTACCTCTCGCTGACCACCTTCTTCGTCCTGCTCACGGGCTACAACCTCGCCCGCCGCGCGGATTAGCCCCTGTCCTCAGCCATCGCGCACACGCGCTCACGCAAACACGCATCAACGACCTCATAACATGAAACGCGACTGGACCTCTCGGACGATGCTGCTGATTGTGGGCGGCATCTTGGTCGTGCTCAACCTGATCGCCGTCAACCTCTTCGTCCGCGCCGACCTGACGGACGACGGCGTGTATTCGCTCTCCGATGCGTCGATCCGCCTCGTGGAAAACCTCGACGACCCGGTCACGCTCAAAGCGTTCTTCACCGATGACCTGCCTGCGCCGTACAGCAGCAACCGCCGCTTCTTGAAGGATAAGCTGGACGACTACCGAGCATACGGCGGCGACTTCATCCAGTACGAGTTCGTCGACCCGGTCAGCGACGAAGCCATGCAGGAAGAGGCGGCGCGCTTCCAGATTCCGCCCGTGCAGGTGCAGACCGTGGAGAACGACGAGGTGTCGGTCAAGAACGCGTACATGGGGCTTGGCATCTCGTACGGCGGCGAGCGCGAGGTCATCCCGGTCGTGCAAAACATGGAGACGCTGGAGTACGACATCACGAGCGCTATCAAGAAGCTCACGCGGGATCGGCTGCCCGTGGTCGGCTTTCTGAGCGGCCACGGCGAGCCGTCGCTGGCGCAGGACCTGAGCACCGTGCAGCAGGTGCTTTCGCGGACGTACGATGTGCAGAACGTCACCGTGAATGCCACGGGCGCGCTCTCCGTATCGCCTGATGTGCTGGTTGTCATGGCACCCACTGACTCGCTGCCGCAAGCCGATCTCCGCGCCATAGACGACTACATCATGGGCGGCGGACGCGTGGGCTTCTTCCTCAACCGCGTGAACGCCAACCTACAGATGGGTCAGGCGTCCGCGTTTGGGACGGGGCTGGAACCGGTGCTGGAAAGCTACGGCATCCGCATCAACGAAGACCTTGTGGCCGACGAGCAGAGTTCGGCGGTGAGCGTGCAAAACAACCAAGGCGGCTTCCGCTTCGTGCAGCGCATCGACTACCCGCTGCTGCCCATCGCCACCAACTTCAGCCCCGACAACATCGCCGTGAGCCGGTTGCGCGAGGCGCTGTTCTACTTCGCCAGCACCATTGACACGTCGCTCGTGGTAGACGGTGTGACGGTTGAACCGCTCATTGCCTCCTCCGAGCGCAGCAGCACACAGGAAGGGTTTTTCATGATCCAGCCGCAGATGCTGCAAGGTCCGTTCGTGGGCGGCCCGTTTGTGATGGCAGCGGCGTACGACGGCAGCTTCCCGAGTGCCTTCGAGCTGGGGCGCTCCAGCGTAGACACGCGCCTCGTGGCCGTGGGCGATGGCGACTGGCTCAACCAAAGCATCCTGGGCCAGCTGCCGCCGAGCAACCTGCAACTCGCGCTCAACCTCATCGACTACCTCGCCCAAGACGACGACCTGCTGACGATCCGCTCGAAGTCCATCGCGCCTCGCCAGCTCGACTTCGTGGAGGAGAGCGCCCGCCCGTGGATCAAGTACGCGATGATGCTCTTCCCCACGCTGCTCGTCGTCGCGTTTGGCCTCGTCCGCTGGCGCGTACGGCAAGCGCAAGCCAAAATCATGCGCGGCTAGATGCTCCTCGACCTGCGACCTTAGACCTGCCGACCTCAGACCGCACACATGGATAAGAATCGTATTGGCCTGCTGACCGGCGCGCTGCTCGCCCTGCTGCTCATCGCCTGGCTGGGCGGCGCGTTCAACAGCGCACCCTCAACGCTCGAAGTGCCCGACCTGCGCCTCGCCGACGCCGACATTACCGCCGTCACTATCGAGCAGAACGGCGAGACATCTACCGCCGAGCACAGCTCTGGCATGTGGCAGCTCACGGCACCGATGGAAACGCTCGCCGACAGCACCGTCGTCACTCGCTTTATCGAGAGCGTCCAGGCCATCGAGCTGAGCGAAGTCGTCTCGACGAATCCTGAACGCTACGCCAAGTTCGGCGTCGATTCCACAGCGGCTCAGGTGCGCGTGACGACAGCGGGTGGCGATGACACGGCGATGTTCGTCGGGCGCCAGGGCAACGACTTCCGGTCGGTGTACGTGCGCCTTGCCAATGATCCGCGCGTCTTCCTCACGACCGAGCGCCTGACGCTGCCCACCGACTTCAGCACGTGGCGCGACAAGACGATCTTCGCCATCGACCCGTCGGCGGTGCAGTCGGCGAGCGTCATGACTCCTGAACACAGCTACATGCTCTCTGCCACGCCGCAAGGCTGGCAGGTCGACGGCGCCGCGGCGGACTCGGCGAGCGTGATGCAGTGGCTCCTCCGCTTCGCCCCCGTCAACGCCGACGGCTTCGTGAGCGAGGCTGACGTCGAGCCCATCCGCACGGATGCCACGCACCGCATCGCTATCACGCAGACGGACGGCACCACGTTTTCACTGGCGATGGTAGACCAAAGCGGTAGCTTCGGCGCGGTGCAGCCGGGCAGCGCGGATGTGTACCGCATCAACACCTTCCGGCTGACCACCTTGGCGCCAGACCCATCGAGCCTGACGCCCAGCCCGTGAGCGCTACTTGACGAGCGTTAGCCGCTGTATGGCGCTGATGCCCTCGCCTTCAAGGCGCGCCACGTACACGCCGCTGCCCAGCGTCGCCCCGTCGATGCGGAGGCGAACCATCTGCGAGCCGCCGACCTCGCCCTCAAACGCGGTCTGCACGCGCCGCCCGAGCGCGTCGTAGAGGACCACACGCACCGCCGAGGGCTCACGCACGGCAAACTGGAGCGTCGTCTGCGTGGTGAACGGATTCGGATACGCGGCGTGCAGCACGAAGCGCTCCGCCAACTCTACCGTCACCTCCACTTCGGGGCTGTATTCCGTCGTTCCGTCAAAGTCGACCTGCTTCAGGCGGAACTGGTAACGACCGACCTCCAGATCGTCAAGCGAGAACACATAGCGCTGCGCTTCGAGCGTCGTGCCCTGGCCGTTCACGAAGCCAACCTCCGACCATTGGCTCTCGAAGTCATCCTCCACAAGCTGCTCCACAGCAAAGCCCGCGTTATTCGTCTCGCTTGCGGTCTTCCACGACAGCAGCACGCGGCTCGGGCCGTCAGGGAGTGCTGCGAACTCGACGAGTTCTACGGGCAGTGCGGCTCCGGTGCCCCCGGCGGTCCACTCGCTGAATTGATCGGTGGTGGTGCAGAGCTGGTTGGTGCCTGCGTTGTAGGTCGTCACCATCGCCGTCCAGGTGCCTGTGCCGATGGTGGCGCGGCGGTAGAGGATGGCGTTGGCAGGATCGGTGAGTTGGTGCAGCGGGGCGTCGTCCAGGTCGAAGCACACTTCGGTGCTCGCACCAAACGCCAGGGTGCCGTCGGCGGAAAGCTCCCAGCGGAAAGGAATGACGTAGCCACTGATGCCCGTTACGTTGAGCGGACGGCTGCCGAAGCGTTGCGCCGTCACGGTGCCTGTCCCAGAGACACCCGCGAAGGTGACCGTCACGCCCGGCGTCTGGCCGTTCTGGTTGAAGTCGATGGCACCGTTGGCGCTGACGGCCTGAGCGTGGCTTTGGGTGGGAGCCGTGCCCAGCCCTTCGAGCGCGCCGATGTCACAGGCGCCGTCGTCCCGACCGAAGCCGCGCTGATCGGTAGCGACGACCTGGCTGTTGGTATCCGTGCAGGTGCCCGCGTCGATGACGGGGCTGCCGGTTTGGAAGACCAGCGTCTGTGTGGGTCCGCCGTGGTTGGCGAAGGTGGTGAGCTGCGGGTCCTGCCCCGTGATCGTGTTGGTGGTCGTCCCGTCTAAGGTGCAGCCCGCAAGGTTCTCAATCAGGTTGAAGTCCGCCGAGGTGATGGTGCCCTGGCAGTCTTGCCCTCCGGTATCCCCACTGTTGTTGGCGAGGATCGTGTTGCGCAGCGTGACCGTGGCGTTGTTCTTGAAAATACCTCCTGCTTCCGCCTTGAACCCTGTCGCCGTATTGTTGGAGATGGTGCTGTGATTGATTGTCATCGTGCCACTGTTGGCGAAGATAGCCGCGCCCTCTCCCTTAAATTCAGGCGCCCTGTTCTGATAGAACGTCGTGTTGGTGATCGTGGTCGTGCCGTTGGCGTAGATCGCTCCACCCTTGTTCGAGCTACCCTGGATCTCGTTTTGCCAGAACAAGCTGTTGCTGATGGTCAGGACACCCGATCCCTTGTTGAAAATCGCGCCCCCGAGACCGCCGCTGGCGTCGTTGATGTTGCCTTTGAAACGGCACGTGTCAATCGTCAATGTGCCTTCGTTGTAGAGGGCGCCGCCATGAGCCGAAGAGGCCTCATCGTGCATGAGGTTATCATCCACGCGGCACCGTAGCAGCGTGAGCCTGCCCTGGTTGTAGATCCCAGCTCCTTTACCCTGGAAGCTTTCCAATTTGCCGTGCCGGATGGTGAGGTCGCGAAGCGTGACAGTACTTGCAGCTGTCACGCGCAACACCCGGTTCGTGGCCGTGTCGTAGCTGGCACTCGCCTGAAGGATGGTCTGGACAGTGCCGAGCCCTTGGATCGTAAGGTTCTTGTTGATGGTGATGCCCTGCTCGGTATGTACCGCCGTCTGGAGCTCGATGGTCTCGCCTGCGCCCGCTGCTGCGATGGCAGCCGCTAGGGTTGTGTGTGAGCATCCCGACGCACAGACCGTGCGGAGGTCCGTGCGCGACTGAACCGGCTGGCTGAGCACCTCCACGTTGTTGCCGTCCACCTGCCGGAGCCGGAAGCACTGATCGCCGGAAGTGAGCCCGGAAGCGGTGAAGCTGTAGTTGGTCGTGCCGTTGACGGTGCCTGCCCCAGCCACAAAGCCGATGTCGCTGAAGCTCCCCACTCCACACGCACCCGGGTGGTGCTGGATGTGGAAACCTGCGTTGTTGCGCTCGAACGGCGTGTTCCAGGTGAGATCTATCGTCGTTGCGCTAGTCGGCGTGGCGATGAAGTTGAGGGGGTGCCCTGAGAACACACCCTCCACCGCGCCGATGTCGCAGTCCAGCGTGCCATCGCCATCGCCCTCTTGCGGGCGGGCGAACCCGCGCTGATCGACCGTCACCGTCGCGTTGTCGAGGTCGGTACACGTGCCCGCTTCAATGAGCACGCTGCCGAAAACGGGCAAACGCGAGCGGGTGGGACCGCCGTTGTCGGCCAAGGCAGGCAGGACAGAGAGCGGTAGGGAGACATTGACTTGGTCGGCTGTCGCCGTCGTGTATCCACAGCCTGAAGTAGAACCAATGAGGTTATGCCCTCCTGAACCGATGGTCCCCTCGCAGTCGGGGCTATTGTGGGAGGACGTGTTACCCGCCAGGATGGTGTTCTTGAGCGTCACCGTCCCCCCGTCGCGACGGATGCCACCGCCACTGCCGCTGCCACCGTTCGCGTGGTTTCTGGTGATGGTGCTGTGCGAGATGTTGACCGTGCCGCCGGTGATGTAGAAGCCACCACCAGGGGAATTACTTGTGCTGTTGCCATCTACGGTGGTGTTTACCAGCGTGAGCGTGCCTGAAGAAAAGATGCCCCCCGCCTCGCGGATCGATACGTTATTCGCAACCAGGCTACGGCGGATGGTGAGTGTGCCGCTGTTGAAAATGCCGCCGCCACCTATATCGAAGCCGTTGGTGTTATCGTTGTTGTCAACGACGGCCACCTGCTCCAGCGTCAGTGTTCCGGCATTGCGCACACCGCCGCCGTTGCCGCTTGACACCCGGCCGTGGCGGATGGTCATGTCGGTGAGCGTAACGGTGGCGCTGCCCGGAATAGTGAAGACGCGGTTACCCGCGGTAGCACGCGTGGCCGCAGCTTGAATGGTCGTCGCGTTCGCCGCCTGACCGCGGATCGTCAGGTCTTTGTTGACGGTGATGCCCGCCTCCGTATGCTCAGCATCCAGCACGCACACCTCCTCGCCAGCAGCCACGAAGTTCAACGACTGCTTGATGCGGCTGTACTCGCACTCGTTGCTTGCGCACACCGTCAGAAGCGGCGTACCACCCGTCACCACGGCGCGTTTCGTCAGCGTCGTGTGCGTGCCCCCGCCCACCTGGCGAATCCGGTACTGGTGCGCACCCGAGGGACGCCCCGTGTGCGTGAAGCTGTAGTGCTGCGCCGTGCTCGAATTACCTGCGCCCGACACCGTGTGTACCGTCGTAAATGCGGTCGCCTGGCACGTCGTCATCGGGCGGTACTGTACCTCGAACGACCCGCTGCCCGTCTCGCTCAGGCTCGTCCACGCCACATTGACGCTCGTGCCCGACGCGGTGGCCGTGAACGCGCTCAGCAGCACGTTGGGCGGGGTGCTCGGTACCAACTCGTAGGCGCCCATGTCGCACTCGCCAATCATGTCGGTGTTACCGTCCTGCTGGCGGGCGATGCCGCGCTGGTCGGTCGTGACCGGGTTGCCGTCGACATCGGTGCAGGTGCCGCCATCGAGCGCGAGGCTGGCCGCTTGCATGGCGATCGTCTGCGTGGGGCCGCCGTTGTTGGCCAGCGCGTCCAGGTTGGCATTGATGTTGATGCGGTCGCCGGGGGTGACGCTGAAGCCACAGCCAGAGGTGGTGCCAACGAGGTTGTGCCCAGCCGAGGTGATGGTGCCCTGGCAGTCGGAGCTGCCGTTGGTCGACGTGTTGCCGGCCAGGATGGTGTTCTTGAGCGTGACCGTGCCGCCGCTGCGCCGGATGCCGCCGCCCGTGCCGCTGCCGCCACCCGCGTGGTTGCCTGTGATGGTGCTGTGCGAGATCTTGACCGTGCCGCCGCTGATGAAGAAGCCGCCACCAGGCGCGTTGCCAGCGCTGTTGCCTTCCACGGTGGTGTTGACCATGGTGAGTGTGCCGCTGCTGACGTAGAGGGCGCCTCCCTCGCGAATGGCCATGTTGTTGGTGATCAGGCTACTACGGATGGTGAGCGTACCGCTGTTGAAGAGGCCACCGCCGAAGGCATTGCCCGCGCTGTTGCCTTCCACCGTTGTGTTCTCTAGCGTGAGTATCCCGCTGTTGAAGAGCCCTCCCCCCTCACGCAACGACGTATTATTGGCGATGCGGCTGCTACGGATGGTAAGCGTACCGCTGTTAAAGACCCCACCGCCGCCTATCGTGTTGCCGTTTATGGGATCGTCGTTATCGACAACGGCCACCTGCTCCAGCGTCAGCGTTCCGGTGTTGCGAATGCCGCCTCCGTTGCTGCTTGACACCCGGCCATGGCGGATGGTCATGTCGCGGATGGTCGCTGTGACTCCGCCGTTGACGGTGAAGACGCGGTTGCCTGCCGTGGCGCGCGTTGCAGCAGCTTGGACAGTGGTGCTGCTGGCGCCTTGCCCGCGAATCGTCAGGTTTTTGTTAACGGTGATGCCCGCCTCCGTGTGCGTGGCGTCTTGCACTTCAATCACCTGCCCGTTCGACGCCGCAGCGATGGCAGCTGTGATGGTGGTAAAGTCACACCCGGAGGCACAAACCGTATGGTCCTGCGCTCGCACGGGCACCACGAGGACAGCAAGCAAGACAAAGAGGAAACTGTAGCGAGAAGCCATGAATTGATTGGGATATGCCCAGGCGTGGGCAGCGTGTGCAGGGTCACTACTCCCCCTAGCCAGAAATCATAGGCAAACTGCTCATTGCTCGATCGCTTTTTTTCGTTACCCCGCACATCTTTCCGTCCATACACGCAACACCACAGGCCTTGTCCACGAAGCCCACCTCAAGCTGTCTAAATCAAGTGCCCATTGCCAAAGTCGATTCACTGATGGCGAGCCTGCCTGGTGAACGGTAGTGACCTCTCGAGGTGGTCCCGTTGACTGCACGTACTTTAGAGACAGGCAATTGTACGCGGTACCGCTCTTTACTCCACACAAGTCGTGACGGCGTTGTAACCTCTCCAGATCTGATTCGTCCAGATTGCCGTGTCGTTCACCACCAGCTCACGCCTGATGCCTCGTCTTCTTCTCCTGCTTCTCTGCAGCCTGTCCCTCGCCACCTCTGTTCACGCGCAGGGTAGCATAGCCGGTACTGTCACCGACGCCGGGACGGGCGAGCCGCTGATCGGCGCCAACGTGGTGATCGAGGGGACGACCACAGGCAGCGCCACTGATGCCGATGGGCGATATGCGATCCCCAATGTCGCGGGAGGCACGTATCGGCTGACAGCGTCGATGCTGGGCTTCGAAGCTGTGACCTCCGATGATGTGACGGTCAGCGATGGCGCGACGACTACGGTTGACCTCGCGATGGCGCCGCGTGCCGTATCGCTCCGCGAAGTCGTAGTCACACCAGGGCGCTTCTCGGTGATGCAGGCGCGGCCCACGGTGGAGAACATGATGAGCCGCGAGGACATCCAGGGCGTACCGCAGCTGGGCGAGGATGTCTTCCGTGCCGTCACGCGACTGCCGGGGCTCTCCGGCAACGACTTCTCCTCGTCGTTCAACGTGCGCGGCGGGGCTAACAACGAAGTGCTCGTCATGCTCGACGGCCTCGAACTCTATGAGCCCTTCCACCTCAAAGACATCGGCGGCGGCGGGCTGAGCATCCTTGACGTCGAAGCCATCGGCGGCATCGACATGATGACCGGCGCCTTCCCCGTCGAGTACGGCGACCGCCTCAGCGGCGTGTTCAACATCACCAGCCACACGCCGCCACCCGGTGAGACGCGCTTTGGCGCGGGCATCAGCCTCACCAACTTCCGCGCAATGGGTTCGGGCACCTTCGCCGAGGACAAGGGCGCCTGGCTGGTCCTCGGCCGGCGCGGCTACCTCGACCTCATCCTCACGCTGCTCGACGAAGACGACGCCTTCCGGCCCACCTACTACGACCTCTTCGCCAAGACCAGCTACCGCTTCAACACCAAGCACCGCCTCGGCCTCCAGTTCATCGGCTCCCGCGACGACACTGACCTCTCGGACGATGGTGGCGATGACATCACCACCGCCTATGGCAACACGTACCTCTGGAGCACCTGGAACGCCATCTGGACGCCGCGCCTGCTGAGCCAGACCGTGGCCTCCATCGGCGTCGTAGACCACAGCCGAGACGGCGTTGAGTTCTTCAATTCCACCAACGAACTGAACTGGCAGGTCGACGACACGCGGCAGTTTACGTCCCTCGGCTTGCGCCAGGACTGGACGTACGACGCAAACGACAACCTGCTGCTCAAAGCAGGCTTCGACCTGAAGCGCTTGGACGCCGAGTACGACTACTTCGTGCGAGAGGAGGTCGGGCGCAACAACCAGGGGCAGCTGGACTACGCCACCAACCGCTTCACCCTGGAGCCCGACGGCACCGAACTCGCCCTGTACGCGGGCGCTCGTACCCGCGTCCTCCCCGCGCTCACCGTCGATGCAGGTGTCCGCTACGACCGCGCCACCTGGACTGACGACGACCTGTTCAGCCCGCGCATCAACGCCGCGTACCAATTGGCGCCTCGCACCGCGCTGCGGGTGGGCTGGGGCTACTTTTATCAGACCCACCCCATCGAAGGGCTAAATATTGAAGACGGCGAGGTGACCTTCAGTGGCGCCGAACTCGCCGAGCACCGCGTCATCGGTATCGAGCATCGGTTCAAGCAAAACTTGAGCGTTCGCGTGGAAGCCTACCAGAAACCGTTGCGCAACCTGCAGCCGCGCTTCGACAACTTCAACAGCGACCCTACAGACTTCTTCCCCGAGATCGGCGGCAGCCGCTTTGGCTATGTCCCAGATTCTGGCGAGGCGCGTGGCCTGGAGTTCCTCGTCCAGGGCCAGCAAGGCGCGTTCGACTGGTCTGGCAGCTACACGCTGAGCCGCGTGGAGGAGACCGTCGGCACCCTCACCGCCGTGCGCAGCTTCGACCAGACCCACGCCATCTACGCCGATGTGAGCTATCGCCCCTCGGGCCAGTGGCGGGTCCACCTGTCGTGGGGCTATCACACCGGATGGCCCTACACACCGCTCACGTTCTCTGTCGCTGGCGATGGCCGCGTGGTCGGACAATACGCCGAGCCACGCAGCGGTCGCTACCCAGGCTTCCACAAGCTCGACCTCCGCGCCAGCCGCTACTTCGACATCGGGCAGAGCCGCATGACCGTCTTCCTAGAGGTCGTCAACCTGTACAACCGCGACAATCCGCGCGTCTACTTCTACGACGTGGTGGGCAACGGGCGCGGAGGCATCGACGTCATCCGCGGCCAAGACAGTTGGCTGCCGCGCCTGCCTTCCATCGGGCTGAGTTGGGACTTCCGCGCTCGGTAGCAGCTTCTTTTCACGAACGATCAATGTCGGTGCGACACGTCTGAATGTAGTTTTTAGGGCTGATTCAACATCAATCCCAAAGGTTACATGCAACGCACCCTCGCCATTCTCAAGCCCGATTGTGTCCGAAAGAACTTGATCGGCGAAGTCATCCGCCGCATCCAAGAGGCTGGCTTCACCGTGCGCGCCCTGAGGATGGTCCGCCTTACGAAAGCCGAAGCCGAAGGCTTTTACGCCGTCCACAAAGAGCGCCCCTTCTTCGGCGAGCTGACCGACTTCATGTCGAGCGGTCCCTGCGTGCCCATCGTGCTTGAAAAGGACAACGCCGTGGCTGACTTCCGCACGCTGATCGGCGCCACGAACCCTGCCAACGCCGACGAAGGCACCATCCGCCGCGACTTCGCCGACTCGATGGGCGAGAACATCGTACACGGCTCCGACTCGGAGGAGAACGGCAAGCTGGAGGCCAACTACTTCTTCCCCGAGCACATCATCGTTGCCAACTCGTAAGGGCAAAGCTGCTAGCTGCTTTTCTGCCCCACCCAGCCTCATGCTGGGTGGGGTTTTTGTATGTTACCGCCTCCTCATTTCACCAAATGACACAGGCTACATGTACAATCGGCTCGTGAATGGCACAGGATGGTCGAGTCAGCTGTTCCTCTTCGTATCCCACATCTTCCTGTTTTACTTCATGCTGTGGTGGATGCAGGGTTTCGATGAGCCCTTGAGCGCTGAACTGAGTGCTGTTGCGGCCGTTGTTGGCCTTTGGTCCCATATGCAGCGACTGGCGTTCAACAAGCTTCAGGCACGCGTTGCCAGTCTCGAATCCACAGCTCATGAAGCAGCCTAGCCGCGCGCCTATGCTACGCATTGCCTTCCTTGTCCTCCTCTTTGCTGGCTGCCAGCCCGAGCCCGCCTCCAGCCCTACTCCCACGCAACCTGCCTCCTCAGCGCTGCCCACAGTAACCGCGGAGACTGGTGCTGCAGCATGGTACGACGAGGGCTTCGCATCGCTGCGGGGCCAGCGCGTCGGGCTCATCACCAACCATACAGGGCGGGTGGATACGCTGCACCTCGCCGATGCGCTACACGCAGCCGAGGGCGTGACGCTGGCGGCGCTGTTCGGCCCGGAGCACGGCCTGCGCGGCGATGCCGATGCGGGCGAGAAGGTAGACGACGGCATTGACGATGCAACGGGCGCACCGATCTACAGCCTCTACGGCCGCACGCGCAAACCGACGCCTACCATGCTTACCAACGTCGATGTGCTCGTTTTCGACATCCAGGATGTGGGCGCGCGGTTCTACACCTACATCTCGACGATGGGCTACGCCATGCAAGCGGCAGCAGAGGCCGGGCTGCCGTTTGTCGTGCTTGACCGTCCGAACCCGCTCGGAGGCGACTTGGTGGAGGGTTGGACGCTGGAGCCCGAACACACCTCGTTCGTGGGTGCCTACCCAATTCCTGTCGTGCATGGCCTGACGGTCGGTGAACTGGCGCAGATGATCAAAGGCGAAGGCTGGCTGGACGGCCTCGACAACCTCGACCTCACCGTTGTGCCGATGCAAGGGTGGACGCGGGCCATGCGATGGCCGGACACGGGCCTGCCCTGGATGCCCACCAGCCCCAATATCCCTGATTTTGAGACGGCGCAGGTGTACGCGGGCACCTGCTTCTTCGAGGGCACCACGGCGAGCGAAGGTCGAGGTACCGAGACGCCGTTTCTGCTCGTCGGCGCGCCCGATGCACCGCACGACGCCATTACGGCTGCCCTGAACACAGCGGGCTTGGCGGGCCTGACGTTTACCTCAGAGGCGTTCACACCACGCAGCATACCAGGCATGTCGGCAAACCCGAAGCTCAAGGACCGCAGCCTCAACGGCGTACGTCTCGCCGTCACTGATGCCACGGCACTCCAGCCCGTGGCGGCGGGCGTCCACGTACTGCATGCGTTCTATCAGGCACAGCCTGACGACTTCCTCAAGGCCGATTGGCTCGCCAAGCTGGCGGGCACTACCCAGTTCCGCATGCTCCTGCTAGACAAAGCAACGCCCGACGCCATCGTGGCCTCGTGGGCCGATGACGTCGGGCGGTTCCAGGCCTTGCGTGAGCCGTACCTGCTGTACGACTGACGGGCTTACCAGTCCAGCGCGTCGCGCTCGCCAAGCAGCTCACGTTTCCGGCGCTCGATCATGCGCTCGCGCTCAGCTGAGCGCTTCTCGAAAGCCGTGCGGGCTTCGGCGAGCTGTTCTTCCAGCAGCTTGATCTCAGCCTGACGCAGCTCCATCTTCATCTCAAAGATGTCGTCGAGTTGCGCGTCGAGTTCGGCTTCAAGCTCCTCACGTTCGGCCCCCGATGTGCGGCGAGCTTGCTGTGCCAACGCTGCCGCCTCGCGTTCGAGCTTTAGGATCTGCACTCGGTTTTTGAGCTGTTCCTGCTCGGCTTCACGCGACAGGTCACTGAGGCGGTTTCCGAACACCGAGAGGGCAGCGTCGTCATCGCTGGAGAACACGCGGTACTCAGGGCCAATCGTACCGCTGCCCCAACGAACGCCGTTTGGGCCACGAAAGAGGTTGTTTAGCTCGACGCCCCTCCGAAACTGAAGCTGGGCATCCATATCGCGGTCGGCGAAGAAGTCTTCCAGGTCTAGGCGTATGTCGTCATCGTCTAAGCCCCGGAACCGGGTGAAGACATTGGGGCGATCATCGGCCGAGCGGTAGACCCGAATGGTGTCACCGTTGTCGTCTTTCATGCGGATGACAAACGCACCGTCTACATCGATCGCATTGCGGTCGGTGTCCATAGCCTCGCCGTTGATCGTGACGGAGCCATCTTTGGTGATCTCAATGACGGTAGTGTTCTCGTCCTCACGGTCTTGTGCTTGAACAGGCAGAGTGAGGAGTACCAGGGCAAGCAGGCCACAAAGGCTGCTCAGGTTGAAACGCTTAATCATGATGAAAAGAAGGTAGATGGTTAGAATTGCATCACCTTGGGGGAGGTTTAGCAACGCCACGGCGAGGCCGCTTATTGCATGCCCGGGTTGTTTGCGAGACGCGTGCTAATCCCTGACGAAGAGTACCTTGCCGCCGGAACCGCTTCCGCCTTGGCGGTATCAGGCGCCGATTTCAGCACGACTCCTGATGCCATGCCCACCTCTATTGGCCACGAGGCTCCAGCGACCAGCGCTGCCAAGCGCCGCCGGACCCACTACCAAACCCTCCTCGACACCTTGAAGGCACGCCGCGCCACGGTCGCGCTGGGCGGCGGGCAGAAGCGCATCGACCGCGAGCACAAGCGTGGAAAGCTCACGGCCCGCGAACGCGTCGCAGCACTGCTGGACGACGCTGCTGACTTTACCGAGATCGGGACGTTCGCGGGGTACGGCATGTACGAAGACGAGGGCGGCTGCCCGTCGGCGGGCACCGTGATGGGCCTTGGCAAGATTCACGGGCGGCTGTGCCTGATCGTCGCCAACGACGCCACCGTGAAGGCGGGCGCCTGGTTTCCGATCACCGCCAAGAAGAACCTGCGCGCCCAGGAGATCGCGCTGGAGAACCACGTGCCCATCATCTACCTCGTGGACTCGGCGGGCGTCTACCTGCCGATGCAGGATGAGATCTTCCCGGACAAGGAGCACTTCGGCCGCATCTTCCGCAACAATGCGGTGCTGTCGAGCAAAGGCATCCCGCAGATCGCCGCCATCATGGGCAGCTGCGTGGCGGGCGGCGCGTACCTGCCTATTATGAGCGACGAGGCGCTGATTGTGGACGGCACAGGCTCGGTTTTCCTGGCGGGGCCGTTCTTGGTCAAGGCGGCCATCGGCGAGGTTGTCGACAAAGAAACGCTGGGCGGCGCGGCAACGCACTCGCACATCTCGGGCGTCACCGACTACCACATGCCCGACGATGCGACGTGCCTCGCCACCATCCGCGACCTCGTCTCACACCTCGGCCCCTCGGAGCGGGCGGGCTTCACCCGTGCTACGCCTGTCGCCCCCGCCTTCCCCGCCGACGACCTGCTCGACCTCTTCCCGCAATCCGGCCAACAACCTTACGACATGCACGAGGTGCTCGCCCGCCTCATCGACGCCGGCTCGTGGACGCCGTACAAAGCCGAGTATGGCCAAACGCTACTCACCGGCTACGCGCGCATCGACGGCTGGAGCGTCGGCATCGTGGCTAACCAGCGGCAAGTGGTGAAGACCGCGTCGGGCGAGATGCAGGTGGGCGGCGTCATCTACAGCGACTCGGCCGATAAGGCGGCGCGGTTCATCATGAACTGCAACCAGAAGCGCATCCCACTGGTGTTCCTCCAAGATGTAACCGGCTTCATGGTGGGCAAACGCTCAGAGCACGGCGGCATCATCAAGGACGGCGCCAAGATGGTCAACGCCGTCTCCAACTCGGTCGTGCCCAAGTTCACGGTGATCGTGGGCAACTCGTACGGGGCGGGCAACTACGCCATGTGCGGACGTGCCTACGACCCGCGCCTCATCTGCGCTTGGCCCTCAGCGCGCATCGCGGTCATGGGGGGCGCGCAAGCCGCCAAGACGCTGGCGCAGATCCAGGTCTCCAAGCTCGAACGGCAAGGCCAAGCCCTCTCCGAGGAGGACAAAGCTGCCCTCCTCGCCACCATCCAGGCCCGCTACGACGCCCAGGCTGACCCGTACTATGCTGCGGCCCGCCTCTGGGTAGATGAGATTATCGAGCCTACGGCTACGCGGGCTTGGCTGAGTCGCGGCCTCGAGATGGCCGATCACAACCCGGAGATGCCGGATTTCAAAGTAGGTGTCCTGCAGACCTAGCTGTGCCTGCCTGCGCCCACTTGGTACCCTCTCAACCGTTCGCCCAGCGGGTAAGCGTACGAAATACAGGAACTTAAAAGTATCACAGATATAGTACGTTGTATCAAAATCGCCCAGCATTAAGGCGACTGTTCGTTGATCAACTTATCTCTGATGCCCCATGGCACTCTACCAGCTGCAATCCGCCACCCTCGGAAACATTGAAGGCGAAGGCTTCGCATTTCGCAAACGAACGGTCAACAGCAGGATACGCGGCGTCTTCTTTGCGACGGAGGACGTGCAAGACAAACTGCAAGCCTTGGTAGAAGAAGACGAGGTACACTTCAGTGGCGTCACCTATCGCAAGCTGCGCTCTGGTAAGATCAAGAAGCGCGTGGCCGACTTCGTGGTGAACGTCAAAGGCTTCCTGTCTGTGCGTGCGGGTGAGCGGGTGACGTTTGAAGTCATTGAAGAAGTCGAATGAGTGCGCTTTGCCCACTCGACCGTGTCCCGCGGTTGCCCCCGGCGTTGCACCTAGGAGTACGCGCTTAGCAATCGAAAGCAGATCGGGATCACTGCTTCCGTAGCGTGAGCGTCCAGCGGAAGTGCGTGTCGTTGGCGGTGGGGTCGTACTGGCCCTGCCGGGGTGGATCGGTGTAGAAGTACGTCCAGATTTGCTGCCGCCGCTTGTCTTCCTGCACGTTCATCACGAGCGAGCAGTTGAAAATACTGCTTCCGCAGTCGAACGGGCTGAGGAGCACGCGCGACGTTTCTTCGTCCACGCTGACGCTGCCCTCAAAGTTGATTCGCGTGCCCGCGAAGTTGGTGTAGTCCAGCACGAAGTCGGTCAGGATACCCGTGACTCCGCCCTCCGAGATCTCAAGCGTTCCCGCATCGGTCAGGTCCTCGAACACCTCGGTGCTGCCATCGTCGAAGATAGCAATGCGCTCCGAATGCACGATGTCCCACGTGCCAAGCAGTTGCTTGCGTTCCCGATTGGCGGGAATACATGCTGACAGGACCAGGAAGGCCACTACGGTGAGGAGTAAGGGTCGAGATTTGTACATGGTCACCATCCTCCGAGCCACAGTTCCAGCCCGAACGTGATCCGTGAGCCGCGCAGGGCGTCTACCTTGACGCCCACCGGGTCGCCCGCCGCATCGCGCTGCGCAAACTCGACGGGATCCGTGGCCCACAACGCGTAATCGGTGGGCAGTTGGGTAGGTGGGAACTCATCGTTGTCGTAATCATCCAGGTCCACGAGGTTTTGGCCGGGCGGAAACCCCGACAGCGGCGTGACCCACTTGGCATTCAGGTAGAGCGGCCCTAGCCGGATGCCTCCGCCCACGCCTACCTCGAGCGACGAGCCCAGCCCGGTGTACACCCCGGAGATCTTGTAGACGTTACCGAGGCTGCGCGAGCCGTCCTGGAAGCGTGTGTACATGCGGTACGAGAGGTCGCGGAAGTAGCCGTTCAGAATCCCTTGCAGCAAGATCCGCTTTGCGATGACCGGGCCCATCTGGAAGTCCCAGCTGTACTCGCGATGCGTCACGTCCATGTCGTGCCCCATGCCATTGGTGTAGCGGAACTGCCGGTCTGTCCCCACGTGACCGTAGGTGAATGCGGTCTGGATGCTAAAGCCGAGGCTGCGCTCTGCCATCAGCAGCCGGAAGCCGCCGCCAAAGCGATAGTGCGTAAAGTCCTCGGCTAGGAGGGGCTGAAAGGCCTCGCGCTGGCTTGACTGCCAGAACGTGTTGAAGCTGTCGAAAAACGTGTTGACCTGCGCGAAGTCGGTATCGGTTTGGCTCTGCTCCACAAGAAGGAATGGATAAAACCGCTGTGCCAGCGCCTGCGGTCCAGCCGTACACCATGCTACGCTGCAAAGCAGTAGGGCAAGCAATTGCTGCAGGCGTTGGCGCGTCATGATACGCTCTCATTCGCTAGACGGATTGCGGACAGTCTAGGCGTCAAGATGCTCGTTGCCCATCGCCCAATCGGAGTATTCCGTCCGTCAGGCGCCGCCGTCGCGTTGGGCACGCATGCCTTCGCGCACCAACGCCCCGAAAAGCCCAGAGCCGGGCAGGTTCATGCCACCGTCCACCACGAGGCAGGTGCCCGTAACGTATGACGCCAGGGGCGAAGCCAAAAACACAGCAGCGTGACCGATGTCCTGGACGGTGCCGAAGCGCTGGAGCGGCACGATCTGCTTGAACCGAGCTTGTAGCTTAGGGTCGTCTGGCGCTAGGCGTTTCATGCCTTCCGTACCGCCAATGGGTCCAGGCGCGATGCTGTTGGACCGGATGCCAAAACGCCCCCACTCCAGCGCGAGATTGCGCATCAGGTTGTCTACGCCTGCTTTGGCTGCCCCAGCGTGCGCCTGCGCCATGTACGGGACAAACGACTGCCCTGCCGAGATGAAGATGATGTTGCCACCCGTCGCCTTGAGCTGGTCGAACGCCGCACGCGCCGCGTTGAACGACCCGAGCAGATCAATGTCTACGACCGCTTTGAAGCCGTTGGCGCTTAGCTTCTCAGCGGGCGCGAGGAAATTGCCAGCGGCTCCGCAGACGAGCGTATGAATCGGGCCGAGCGCATCGCTGGTGGCCTCAAACGCTGCTGCGAGCGCATCGTAGTCCCGCACATCGGCCACAGCGGTGAACACCTCGGCGCCCAGCGCTTCGAGGTCGGCTTGGGCACGATCTAGCTTCTCTTGCGTGCGCCCGCAGATCGCGAGCTGGGCACCCAGCCGCGCAAAGGTCTGGGCGATACCGAAGTTGATGCCACTGCCGCCTCCCGTGATAAACACCGTGTGGTCAGCGAAGAGGTTGTCGGGCAGGAGATCGGTGACGTTCACAGCAGGCTGGGTTGGAGTAAAGCGATTGAAGCGGAGGGCTACATCCGGGCGCGCGCTCGGATGATGGCGTAATCCCGAAAGAGGGCATGTCAATGCGCGATTAGCTGAACACAAGCAGAGGGGCAGCGGCTGATAGATACATCGCTACCCCTCCGCTCACCCTTTCGGCAAACTATGGTCAGGCATAGGCGGCTTCTTTCTCGGCCTCCTGGATATTGAAGACCAGCATAGCCGCCAGCCCACCTGCGATTGGGGCGACCAGGTAGATCCAGAGATCCGCGAACCCTCCATCACCAGCGAGGGCATTCATCACGATAGGGCCAATGCCCACAGCCGGGTTAAACGCGCCCCCGGAGATGCCCCCGCCCGCAAACGCTGCAGCAGTGACGGTGAAACCGATGGCGAGGCCGTAGAATCCGTTGCCTTCCGTGGCTTTGGCCACCGCCACGTTCATGATGACGAGCACCAGCATGAACGTAAACAGGAACTCGACGAGCAAGACGGCCAGCATGGGTGCCTCTGCCGCAGGTGCGGGCGCAAAGGTGCTGCCCACGATGAGGAACGATGTTGCAGCGGCGGCGAAGGCACCCACGATTTGTGCGCCAATGTAGGGCAACACATCGGCGCGCTCCATCTTGCCAAGCGCGACGATCGCAATGGTCACCGCGGGGTTGTAGTGCGCGCCGGACACATGGCCGCCCATGTACACGAGCACCATCAGCGCACTACCAATAGCTAACGGAGCCAGGGGGGAGCCACTTGCGACGGCGAGACCGATGGTGAGGACCAGGAAGAACGTGCCTATAAACTCGGTGAGGTACTTTTTCATGGGATTGGGGGATGGTGGTAACGAGGAACGTTACAAGCTACACGTTCTGTCCCAGACCTCCAAGCGCGCCAGAGCAATCCCAACGCATTGGTCATGCTGATGCTATGCCATCTGCCGACACCGAGTGCCGAAATCGAGGGCTCTACTGCGCCAGCCCTTGCGTTTCGGCTCCCCGTGTTAGATTTTGCGGCCTTCTTTTCGCTACCGCCACCTAACGTACACGTATTCATGGCCGTTGTCCCTCCTTCTGATGATCGCGGGCAGTGGGGCTCGAAACTCGCTTTCGTCTTCGCTGCTGCTGGATCGGCCATCGGCCTTGGCAACATTTGGCGCTTTCCCTACACCGCAGGAGAAAGCGGCGGCGGCGCGTTTGTACTCATCTATCTGATCTTCGTGGCCGTGATCTGCGTGCCCGTGCTCTTTGCTGAACTTGCTATCGGCCGGACCACCCGCAAGAACCCCGTCGGCGCTCTCAAAGCGCTGGTACCAAGCAAGTTCTGGCCTGTCGTGGGTGGCCTTGGCGTCCTGACCGGGTTCGGCATCCTGGCCTTCTACAGCGTCATTGCGGGCTGGACGCTCATGTACCTGTACCGAGCCGTCCTCGGCGAGTTTGGCGACGGCCTCAGCGCCGATGCCAGCAATGCCCTCTTCGGCGAGCTCATCGGCGACCCCATCATGCCCATCATCTTGGCTGGCGCATTCATCCTCTTAACGATCGTCGTGGTGCGCGGTGGCGTCTCGGGCGGCATTGAGCGCGCCACCAAGATCTTGATGCCGATTCTCCTGGTCATCCTGGTCATCCTCGCGATCCGTTCCGTGACACTGCCCGGTGGGATGGAAGGGGTCAGCTACCTCTTTGTGTTCGACTTCTCGAAAATCACCACGGGCGTTGTGATGAACGCGCTCGGCCAAGCGCTCTTTAGTTTGAGCTTGGGCATGGGTGCCATGATCACCTATGGCTCCTACTTTCCCAAAAGCGAGAACGTCCACTCGGCGGGCATCTCGGTGGCCATCTTTGACACCGGTATTGCCATTCTGGCGGGGCTCATCATTTTCCCTGCTCTCTTCTCGGCAGGCGTAGAACCTAACGCCGGACCAGGTCTCGTCTTCGTGGTCTTGCCTACTATTTTCGGTTCGCTCCCAGCGGGCAACATCTTCGCCATCGCGTTCTACGCGTTGCTTGCCATCGCAGCACTGACCTCGACCATCAGCCTCCTAGAAGTATGCGTGTCGTACTTCGTGGACGAGCGGGGGTGGAGCCGCAGCAAAGCCGCGTGGCTGCTTGGTGCAGGCTGCTTTCTGCTGGCTGTCCCCTCGGCCCTGTCCCAAGGTGCCAACGGCTTCCTGACGGGCTTTTTAGGTGAAGGGCTGGACTTCCTCAGCGTACAGAACATCATATGGGGCAACTACTCGCTTAGTCTAGGGGCAATACTGATCTGTGTGTTTGTGGGCTGGGTGTGGGGCTTCGACAAGATGGTTGAGGCGCTGGAGCAGGGCAGGCACCCGCTGCCGCTCAAGGCGCCTATCCGCATCCTGATCAAGTTCATCTGCCCCATCGCGATTTCGCTCATCCTCGTTTTCATCATCGTCACGGGCAACTACTTCTAGGTTGTGCGTACACGGGCCATGAGCGTTTCGTCCAGATCGCTCATGGCGCGCGCCGTGGCACAGTCTTGGCTTGCTCGGCGAGCTTGTGTTTGTAGAACGAACTGAGGGTTGATCCCTCTCCGGCTTTGGACCCCGACGCCCCTCGAATATCGAGTCTGGCCCTCTTCTTTCAATCCGCAGCGGATCTCGCTGCCGTGCCCAGTCTCGTCGCCATCGAAGTCGTCTTCTTCGTGGCGCTTCTGCTCGCCTCTGGCTTCGTGTCAGGCTCTGAGGTCGCGCTCTTCTCACTCTCTGGCTCCGCAAAGGCCGCCATGGAAAAGGCACAGGATCGTGCCAGCCAGCGCGTCCTTCGTCTGCTAGAACGGCCTCGCGCCCTGCTCATCACCATCCTGACGCTGAACACGCTCATCAACGTGTCGGCAGCCATCTTGGCAGCGGTGCTCACGGCACAGTTTGCCCTCTCCCTGAACCTTTCGCCCGCGGTGCTCTTCGCGCTGGAGGTCGTGACGCTGACGTTCGTACTGCTCGTGGTGAGCGAAATCACACCCAAGGTGCTGGCCACGCGCAACGCCGCCGCGTTCAGCCGTCGCGTCTCCGGCCCCCTGCTCTTATTCCACAGGCTGCTGCTGCCGCTGTCTGGGCTGCTGGCGCGCTTCACCAAGTCGATGCAGGACCGCTTCAACGCGCCCGTGCAGCCGCTCTCGAACGACGACCTTAAAGCCATGGCCGAGATTGGCGAGGCGCACGGCACCTTAGAGATCGAAGAGCGCGAGCTGATCCACTCCATCGTTGAGTTTGGCGAGACCTCCGTGCGGGAGATCTTTGTCAGCCGCCTCGATATGGTGGCGCTGCCCGTCACGTTCACGCTGAGCGAGGCCTTGGCCCTTATTCGGAGCAGCGGCCACTCACGCCTGCCGCTCTATGCAGGCCACCCTGACAACATCCTCGGCATTCTGTACGCCAAGGACTTGCTCGCCCTCCTCAACACACACGCGCCCGACGAGACGCCCGACTGGACGACGATGGCCCGCCCCGCCATGTTCGTCCCCCTCGGTAAGAAGCTCGACGACCTGCTGCGCGACTTCCAGCAGCGGAAGATGCACCTCGCCATTGTGGTAGACGAGTATGGCGGCACGGCAGGGCTCATCACACTAGAGGATGTGCTCGAAGAGATCGTGGGCGACATCCGCGACGAACACGACGAGCAAACCGACGCTGAGTATGAAGCCTTGGACGATGCCACGTACCGCTTCGATGCCCGCATTGACCTGGACGACTTCAGCGATGTCCTCAGCCTGGACCTAGACACCGAAGGCTACGACTTCGAAACACTGGGCGGGCTTATCTTCAGTCTCTCAGGGTCGATCCCTGAAGTAGGCGATACCTTTTCGTACGAGAGCCTGACGTTGGAAGTAGAAACCGTCGAGAACCACCGCATTGGCAACATCCGCGTGTCACGCGTGCCGCATGATGCGTCCTTGCTTGATGAGGCCACGGGGTGATGCGCAGGCCTGGAGCGATGTGGAGTGTGTTGTTGCTCGTGGGAGCATCCCCCCTTCTGGCGCAAGAGGCCGTGCCAGTGGAGGAAACACACCGATTTCACATCCCACCAGCTGCGTTTTACACACCCGAATTGCCTACATTAAACCGTGCGCAGTACCTCTCCCCGGCACCGCACGCTGTACCGCCCACTTCGTTCTCCTCGAACAGCGACCCTTGGCTGGGGCGCGATAAGATGCAGCATCTGGCGTTCAGCTTTTTGCTTACCCTTGGCAGCCAATACGTGCTGGTCAACAAGGGTGCGCGCTCAGAAATGCAAGCCCTTCCCCTGTCGGTGTCTGGCACAGCTGCCGTTGGGCTCGCCAAGGAACTCTACGACCGCCACAAACCGCGTGGCCGCTTTAGCACGCGTGACCTCATAGCCGATGGCCTGGGCATACTGCTCGCCGTCGGCTTAATTGTTTGGTAACCCCCGCCCTTACCCCTCCCGCCCCTTATGCGACGGATCAAAGAGTATTGTGGCGTCTTCGGCATCTTCAACGCCGATAACGCCGCGCGTCATATCTATTACGGCCTGCATGCCCTCCAGCATCGCGGCCAAGAGTCGTGTGGCATCGTGACCTCCACGTTCGACGAGCACCGCCAGCGCATGGTGATGCCCATCCACCGCGACTTTGGGCTCGTTACCGACGTCTTCAAAGACGAGACGGTCTTCAATGACACCTTGATGGGACGCTCTGGGATCGGGCACACGCGGTACTCCACTAGCGGCTCGGCCGACAATTTCTCGAACATCCAGCCCTTTATGGTGCATTACCGGGGCGGCAACCTCGCTCTGGCGCATAACGGTAACCTTTCCAACGCGCGAGAGCTCAGGAAGTCTTTCATCGAACGCGGCACGTTGTTTCAGTCCACCACTGACAGCGAACTCATCCTCCACCTGATCGCGCAGAGCCGCCGCAGCCGCTCTACCGATCGCATCATCGACGCGCTGACCCAGATTGAGGGCGCCTTCTCGCTCGTGATGCTTACTGACGACGCCCTGATTGCTGTGCGCGACCCGAGTGGCTTCCGCCCACTGGCGCTCGGCCGGCTTGGCGACCCCGATCAACCCGGTGGTCCGGCATACTGCGTGGCCAGCGAAACCTGCGCCTTCGACCTCATCGGCGCTACCTACATCCGCGACATCCGTCCTGGCGAGATGCTGATCATCGACCGGGACACGTGCCAGAAAGGTCCAGAGCATTTCTGGAGCTACCAGCTGGCGCAACCGTTCGGCGTGAGCCAGTGCGTCTTTGAGTACGTCTACTTCTCCCGCCCCGACTCAAAGGTGTTCGGCGAGATGGTGGACAAGGTCCGCCGCAAGATTGGCAAGGAGCTCGCCCATGATGCGCCCGTTCCTGCCGTGCCCGAAGGCGAGAAACCACCCATCGTGATTTCCGTGCCCGACTCCTCGAACACGGCCACGCTGGGGTACGTGACGGAGACCAACAAGACGCAAGGCTACAACCGCTGCCGGTACGAGATCGGCCTGATCCGTAACCACTACGTGGGCCGCACGTTCATCGCGCCAGGACAAGGCAACCGCGAACTTAAGGTGCGCTCCAAGTTCAACACGGTGGTGGGCGTTCTCCAGGACCGCGTAGTGGTGATGGTAGACGACTCGATAGTACGCGGCACTACAGCGCGCCAGCTCGTCAAGATGGTGCGCGACGCGGGCGCGGCCGAGGTGCATTTCCGCGTCTCCTCCCCACCCGTGCAGAGCCCGTGCTACTACGGCATGGACTTCCCCAGCTATGACGAACTGCTCGTCAACCAATTCCGCCACGTCGATCCCGAGACCGGCGTAGACAGCCACGACATCTCAGCGATGGCTAACTGGCTCGGAGTAGATACCCTCGGCTACCTGACCGTAGATGGCCTGATGCGCGCTGTCCGGGCGGCTAACCCCAATGGCCTCGGCTACTGCAATGCCTGCTTCAGCAACAAGTACCCGGTCCCCGTCGACCACGGCGTGTTGAAGGACGAGAACGACTGATTCTAGCCGATCACTCGTAGTACGGATTTACCGCGGGCCGCTCCTCGCCAAGGTAGATGGCGCGGTACCGGACGTAGTTGAGGGCGGACTGTTTGACGAAGGTGACCTCTTCATCGGTGAGGATACGCACGACACGCGCAGGTGCCCCAAGTACGAGCGAGCGCGGCGGGATCACGGTGCGCCCTGTGACAAGCGCTTTAGCCCCGACGATGCTGTCGTGCCCGATGACGGCGTGATCCATGATCAGCGCACTCATCCCAATGAGCACGCGGTCCTCGACGGTACAGCCGTGCAAAACCGCACTGTGCCCTACCGTCACGTCGTCGCCGATGGTAGTGGGGGCGGTGCCATGCGTCACGTGTACCATGCACAGGTCCTGGATATTCGTCCGTGCCCCGATGCGAATGCGATGCACATCGCCACGGACGACGGCGTTGAACCAGAGGCTCGACTGCTCGCCGAGCGTTACATCGCCAATGAGCGTGGCGTTTTCGGCGATGAAGACGCTCTGATCGTACTGCGGGTGTTTTCCGATGAAGGGCTGAACGGGCATGGCGATGGCCGCTGGTGATACGCCCATCAATATACTTCGTGGGGCTTGAACCAATCCCCCAAGCTCTCGTAGGTGCAGCAAATATCACGATTCTCCCCACGATGCCCGGATGAACTACGACGACGCGCTCGCCACCTTCCACGAATGGACAAAAACCGATAGCCTACGTCGCCATGCGTATGCGGTGGAGGCCGCGATGGGCTACTATGCCAAGCATTTCGGCGAGGACGAAACCATGTGGCGCATCACGGGGCTGCTCCACGACATGGATTATGAGAAGCACCAAACCCTGGACGAACATCCGTATGTGGGTGTAGCACACTTGCGCGAACTCGGCTATCCAGAACCAGTCCTCGAGGCCATCATGGGCCACGGGCCACACACAGGCACGCCGCGCGAGACGCTGATGGCCAAAACGCTCTTTGCCGTAGACGAGCTGGCTGGCTTTATCACCGCGGTGGCCTACGTGCGCCCAACCAAGCTGGAAGGCATGAAGCCGAAGTCGGTCAAGAAGAAGCTGAAGGACAAGGCCTTTGCCGCTGCGGTCAGCCGCGACGATATTCGCGAGGGCGCCGCTGACCTCGGCATCGACTTGACCGAGCACATCGCCAACGTCATTGCCGGAATGCAGGCCGATGCTGATCGCCTGGGCCTGGCTGCTCCCTGACCTGACGCGATCCGTACCGTATGCCAACCGACCCCATCGTTCAAGAAGAGCCTAAGCAGGCACAGACGCTGCCCGAGGCCCGCCAGCTCACGCGCGCTCGGGCCCGCGACCTGCGCAGCTTGGTCACGCGCTATGTGTCGCGCCACCTGCCCGCCCCTACGCCCAAAGCTGACGCAGCCGAGGCGCCGCCCCGCCTGGTGGGTGGACATGCACAGTTGCTTCCGCTGCTGCGCCTGATCCCCTTCGCGCTCGGAGCGCTGTTCGTGGTGTCGTTCTGGTGGGACTTTAACGGGATCGCGTTGTCGCCCTTTGGCTACACGCTCAACTTGGAAGGCTTACTGCGCATCCTGTCGGTCAGCGGCATGATTGGCTTTCTGACCAACTGGCTGGCTATCACGATGCTGTTCAACCCGCAGGAGGAGCGGCCCGTCTTCGGGCAAGGCCTGATCCCTGCGCAGCGTGAGCGCGTGATCTACCGTCTGGCCACCGCGGTCTCGGAAGAGCTCATCAACGAAGAGATCATCAAGGCGAAGATCGAAGAGAGCAACGTTATCCCCCGCTACCGCGAGATGGCCCTCGGCGTGACGCGCGGCGTGCTCGAAGACCCCGAGTTCCGCGCCGACCTCAAGGGACTCACTGCCGATTACGTGGATCAGGTGCTGGCCTCGGAGGTCGTTCGGCGTAAGATCGCGTCAGTCATCACGGAGAAGCTGGAGGCATACGCCGGCAAGGGCCTCGGCGGGATGGCCCTGAAGGCCTACCGCTTTCTGAACGAGGACGACTTCCAACGCCGCCTGGACGAAGTGGTCCAAGAGCTGCCGCAGTCGCTCGATATTGTCCTGGACCAGATGGACACGCTGCTCGACACCATCCCCGAGAAGATCGAGGCCCGGTCGCAAGACATTGAGGCCTGGGCCACCAAGGTCGTGCTGGGCTTTGTCGAAAACCTCGATGTCTACTCGATGGTGATGCAGAACATGCAGCAGTACGACGAGGGTCAGCTGGAGCAGCTCCTCAAGCGCACGACCAACGAACAGCTCAACTACATCAAGTACCTGGGCGGCATTCTGGGGGCCTTCGGCGGCCTCGTCATCTGGAACGCTCCGTTCGCCCTCCTGACGCTGGGCAGCATCGGCGGCGTGCTGTGGGGCGTGGATGAACTGCTGTACCGCGCGCAGGCCCAGCCACCGCCCGACGCACCTCAGCTGGAGGAAGAGGGTACGGCCTGAGGTGTACGCTTTGGCGGCGGTGCAGACGGTAGCCCGGCCGCCGGACGCTTACGGGTGGGTGTAGGCAGCTTTGCGGCGATGGCGGCCGGTAAACCGCGCCCGGCAGGCGCCCCGTCGCCCCCCACGGCGATGCGCGTGGGCGCCGTGGTCGCGTCCTCCTCCGAGAAGTTGAGCAAGACCTCTAGCACGTCGGCCTTGGCAGGCTTATCGATGACCTGCTGGCGGAGGCGGCTCGCCCCTCGGAAGCCTTTGAAGTAGCCGCCGTACATACGCCGCATTTCGAGCACACCTTTGCGTTCGCCTAGCCACTCGCACTTGAGCGCCAGATGCTCGGCCACGACGCGTACGCGCTCGTCCCACGATGGCGGGGGCGGCACCTCACCCGTCTCGCGGTAGATCTTGGCTTGCTGGAAGATCCAGGGATTGCCGATGGCGCCGCGCCCAATCATCACGGCATCGACGCCCGTCTCGGCGAACATGCGCTCGATCTTCTCCGGCGAGGTGGCATCGCCGTTGCCGATAAGTGGGATGGTGATGCCCGATTCGTCCTTGATGCGCCGGAGCCACGGCCAGCGCGCCTCGCCTTTGTACATCTGCTTCCGCGTGCGCGCATGCACGGCCAGCGCCTGCACGCCAACGGCTTCGAGCATGCGAGCCACCTCCAGGATACGGATGCTGGTGTCGTTCCAGCCGAGGCGCGTCTTCACCGTCACGGGCCGCGTGGCTTCGCCGATGACGGCTTCTGTGATGGCTTCCATCTTTGGCAGGTTACGCAAGATGCCCGCCCCCCCGTCTTTGCACACCACCTTCTTGACGGGGCACCCGAAGTAGATGACGATCACATCGGGCTCCACGGCGTCGACGATACGAGCCGCTTCGCGGACCTGCTCGATCTCGCCCCCGAAGATCTGGATGCCGACGGGGCGCTCTTGCTCGTAAATGTCGAGCTTCATGTGCGAACCGTGCGCGTCATGCACCAGCCCGCCCGACGAGATGAACTCGGTGTAGAGCATGTCGGCGCCGTAGCGCTTGCAGAGCAGGCGAAAGGGCGGGTCGCTCACGTCCTCCATCGGGGCTAGAAACAGTGGCTTCTCGCCAAAATCAATCGATCCAATCCGCATGCGTCTTCCAAACTTGATTACTGTAAGGCGATGCTTAACACGACCGCAATTCCGGCAGTTCCTCTGCATCCTTTGTGCGCCATCCCGTATATAGTGTCACACGTTCCGCTCACCTTCCCTCTTGCCCTATGCAACGCCTTACGTCTCTAGCCTCTGTTCTCTTGCTCGGCGCCCTCACGCTGCTCCTCACAGGCTGCGGCGGTCCCAACCTCATCGAAATGGTCGACGACGTTGGCTTCGCGGGCCTGGGCATCTGTGGCACCATCCTGGTCATCCTAGACATCATCGCGCTCGTCGAGATCGGCGGCAGCACCAAGTCGACAGGCGGAAAAGTGCTGTGGATGCTGCTGATTATCTTCTTCCCGCTAGGTGGCCTGATCCTCTACTGGCTGTTCGGCAAAGAGTAGCCGCCCGGTTTTTTTCGGTGGCGGCTCACTTTTTTTCGATGGGCGACCTGAACGCCTGCTGAGCCACCGTCATCTATACCAGTGCATGTCTCTTCGGTGCTTCGGCACCAAGGCATCGGGCTCGATCCTGTGGTGGGGGTCGGGCCCATTTTTGTTTGGCCCTGCCCGTCAATCCACCGGGGATGGGTTACCCCGTCGCAAAGGTGACGCGGAATCGGGCCCAGGACGGGATGGCTTTCCATCCAAACGAGCGGTTGAGGTAGGCCGGGTTCCACTCCATCTGCGTCATGGCCTGCAGGGCGATAGCATCGAGCACGGGGTGGACGGGTTCGATGAGTTCGAGCACGAGCGGCTTGCCTTCGCTATCTACGTAGGCCTGGATGTGTACCGAGCCTGAAATGCCCGCCTGCTGCAGGCTGTCGGGGTACGAGATGGGAATATCGGACCCGAGGTTTTTGACCGTGGTGGGCTCGCGGAAGTGGCTGCGGATGGTGCTATACCCCTGCTTCTTGAGGCGCTGCAGCTCGGCCTCGTTGTCGCGCTCGTACCTCGCCACGCTGAGGTCGGGTGCTACGTAGGCCAGGAACAGCGAGTCCACGATCTCGGGCTGGTTGCGGTAGATGCGGATGAGCTGCCGCTTGAGTGCCCGTTGCAGGCGGATCTCCATGACCTCTTGCTGCACCGAGACATTGCGGCCCGCGACGTAGACCTTGTTCTCCCCCGCCACATCCATCGCTGAGAGTGTCGTGAGGTCGCGGAAGAGGCCTGTGGTATCAACCCCGCCCTGCCACCACTGCAGGCCGTCGGCACTGGTCTCCCACCCAGCAGGTGCGCCAAGGTCCGGCGGTCCGCCTGATTGGCAGCCCGACAGGGCAAGGCTGCCACACAGCAAAACGGCGAGAACGACGGGAAGGCGGGAGTGCTTCAACACAAGCATCGCGAGGGTGGAGTGAGTCATAGTCGTCGCGGAAGCCTACGTGGACATCCGCTGTACCTGCAGCGTTGAGATGGCCGGGCCCATCTAAAAGTTTCTCTGTGGGCGACGGTTTTACCCTTCGAGCGCGGCCAGCCGTACGAAGTAGCGCCGCCGGTCCATGGCCACGACGCGGATGTCGCTGCCTGCGGCAATATAGTCGCCCTCGGTGTTGGCTTCGATGCGCTCGCCTTCGATTTCGACCACACCCGTGGGGCGCAGCGGCGTGATGGCCACGCCCAGCTTGCCGAGGAAGCGGGCGCGCTGCTCGCTTTCCTCTGCCAGCAATTTCTCATCGGCTTGCAGGCTCGCGTCGAGCACAAACCGATTCCAGGCGCCGGACTTCCACAGGAAGTAAAACAGCCCGCCGCTGCTCACCGTCGAGAGCCCGAGCATGGCCACACCGCCGAGCAGCCCCGCTGTTGAGAAGGCAAAGCCCACCGCGAACAGCATCATGGCGAGGCCAAGCAACCCCACCACGTTAAAGCCTGGCACCACGTATACTTCAATGGCGATCAGGAGCAGGCCCACTACGATGAGTCCGATAGGGATAAGCAAGGGCAGGCGTAGTCGTGGTGAATGGGGCAGCGCAGATGTCGTTAATGTACGGCGAACCTTGGTGAAGTTTCGATGAGCGGCGCAAATCAACCGCTACTCGGGGACCGGGCGCACCATCACCTGCTGCCCTCGCACGCGAACCACTTCGATGCGCGTACCCGGCTCCACGTAATCACCGCCTGAGACGACCTCCAGGCGCTCCCCGCCCAGATCCGCCGTGCCCGACGGCCGCAGGGCTGTGACGGTCAACCCTTGCTCGCCCAGCAGCGTGGTCTCTGCCATCATGGGGAGCGCTAGGCCAGAGCCGTTGCCTACGGTCTCGGCGAGGACCAAGCGGTTGAAGCGCCGCGTCTGTGGGAGGTACCTCCCCATTGAGAAGAGCAGCACCACGAACAGCACCATGGTGGCGGCAAGTGTACTCAGGGCGCGCCCGATGCCATCGGCTGTTGGAAAGTCGAAGCCCACGTTGCCGATGAGCGCAGCGATCAAGGAGCCAATGACCAGGGTGAGCCCGCTGATGCCTGCAATGCCGAAGCCCGGGATCACGAAGATCTCGACGGCTATGAGTATGACCCCGAGAACGAACAGTGCCACCTCCCAGCTCTCCACGAGGCCGAGCATGTAGTGGGGGGCAAAGAACAACGCCGCGCCGACGGCCGCCATCAGGCCTGCGAAGCCCACGCCCGGCGACTGCAGCTCGAAGTAGAGGCCCGACATCATCATCAGCATCAGGATCGACTGCAAGACCGGATTCGCAAAGAAGCGCAGCAGCCGCTCGGCACCCGACTCGCGGTGCGCCACCTGCGTCGTCTCTGCCAGGCCTAAGGCTTCCGTCACGGCGTCGATGCTGGGCAAGATCGCGTCGGCTACGCCTAGCTTGCGCGCCTCTTGTGCCGATAGCGTAACCACCTGCCCCGCCTCGGATATGCCTTCGACCTCCAGCGTCTCATCCACCATCGCCTCGGCGATCTGCGGATCGCGGCCCTTGGCCTCGGCGGTGGCGCGCATCAGGCCGCGCATGTAGCTCTGGTACTTGTCGGGCGCCGCCTCGCCGCTCATGCCTTCCACAACAGTCGCGGCGCCCATCGACGCCCCGGGCACCATCACAATGCGGTCGGTGGCGTAGGCGATGAGCGCTCCTGCCGAAGCAGCGTTCTTGTCGATGAAGGCGACCGTCGGAATCGTCGTGTCGAGCAGGTCTTTGCGGATCAGGTCGGCTGCATCCAGCAAGCCGCCGAACGTGTCGATGTCGAAGATGATGACCGCGGCGCCGGCTTCCTCGGCATCGGCGAGGGCGCGTTCGAGGTACATCGACAGCGGTTTGTCGATGGTGCCATGGACGGGCACGACGAACACCTCGCCGTCGCCCAAGTCGGGCAGGGATAGTGTTTCATCCGTATCGGCGAGGGCTGACGGCGCGAGTGTAGCCGCGACGAGCAAGGACAGTAGGAACCGTTTCATAATGCAGAGGCGGTTGGTTTCGGCATCGTACGACGGGTGCATTCGGCGGGTTCGGCGTGAGCCGTTACAGTTCAACCAAGATGGGCGTCCCCGCGTGTACGATGTCCCACAGTTCATCCATGGCCTCGTCGGTGATGGCTACACAGCCCTGCGTCCAGTTGGATCGTGCGCCTGTGCCTTTGCCGTGGATCTCGATCCAGCCCCCCAGCGGCGTGTTCATGGGCGGCATGGAGAAGGTTTGCTCGGAGCGGACGATGGCGTCGTGCTGGGCCCGCGAGATCAAGCCTTGGCGGAGGCCACGCACGGCATCCTCTGTGTTGGGATAGTTGAAGACAAACGCCTTGTGGAACTTGCTGCGTGGGTTTTTGCGAGCCACGTAGAAGACGCCATCGGGCGTGCGCCAGTGGTCTTGGTTGAGCGGATCGCCGCGGCGCACCTTGTCGGCGAACTGGTTGTAGCCGAAGTCGGCGGGGTAGCTGTACGCCAGCGTCGTGCCCTCGTAGACGTACAGCGTGGCGTCTGACTTGGAGACGCGGATCCATACGTTGGACAGTTGCTCGGGCCGCACATAGCCGACGGCGCCGTCTTGCGAACGCACGCGTTGCCACGTGGCGCCGCGCTCCATCTCGTACACCTGATCGCGGAAGCGCAGCCCGGCGTACGGCTTGGTCATCGACGAGTCTCGGTAGATGGTCACCTTGCGCTCTACCGTATAGAACATTGGCAGCGCGTCAAGGTCGGCCTGGGCGCAAACGTCGGAGGCCCAGCCAGCCAGCAGGACGAACGTAACGAGACGGAGCATCATGTACAAGGACGGCGTCGGTGAAGGCGTAACATACGAACTGTCGTCGCCCTGAGCCATCGTTGCGATACGGCTAGGCGGCAGCGTTGGCGCTCGCACATAACCGATAGGCTTCCAACGCCCCTGCGGCAAACTGGCCCCGGGTCCAGCGGATGGCTTGGTGCTGCAGGTCCACGCTGGCATTCGCTGGCGCGAAGCCATGCCCCACGGCTAGGAGTGCGCCTTTGTCGCCCTCGCTATCACCGATGTACGCCATGCGATCGAGATTGACGCCAACATGCGCACTGAGCCACCGCAACCCCTCGGCTTTCGTCAGGTTGGGGCTGTGGATGTCGATAGAGTGCGACGTGCGATAGATCGCCAGGTCGGGCGCCTCGCGTGACACAAATGCCCGCACCTCGTCTAAGATGTGGGGGATGAGGGCTTCGGAGCGCGCCACGATGCTCACCTGCGTCCGCTTGGCGTGATCAAGTGCGAGCGGGTGGCGCTGCACCAGTTCCTGCTCGGCCCATGCCATCACCGTACGTGATTGCGTAATCATGGCCTCGGTGAGGCGCGGATGCCACGTGATGCGGTTGGCGACCGGGTCAAAACAGCCCGCGCCCGCCTCAAAGAGCATCGGCTGTTGGATGCCCAGCACCTGCCCCATCGCCTCCACATACGGAAACGGGCGCCCCGAGCAGAGCGTGAAGCGCGGCAGTGTGGGATGCCCCGCCTGCGCCTCGACGATCAACTCAGCCAGCTCACTCAAGCGCTCCAAGTCGAGCGGCGCGTACGGCTTGCTCAAACACCCGTCGATGTCGGCGACGAACAGCTCGACGGTCACGCGTCGTCGCTGCCGAAGGCGACCTGCAGGGACTCTACGAGTTCATCCGAGATGCCCATGGCGCTGAAGCCGCCGTCGTGGTAGAGGTTTTGCATGGTGACCATCCGTGTGAGGTCGCTTAGGAGCGTCACGGTGTAATCGGCGCAGCTGGCGGCATCGGCGTTGCCTAGCGGCGAGAGCTGGGCGCCGAAGGTGAACATGCTGTCGAAGCCCTTGATGCCCGAGCCTGCGACCGTCTTGGTGGGGCTCTGCGAGATCGAGTTGATGCGGATGCCGCGACGGCCGAGGCGGTAGCCCCACGAGCGCACGATGCTCTCCAGCAGCGCCTTGGCATCGCCCATCTCGCTGTACTTCGAGAAGATGCGCTGCGCACCGATGTACGAGAGCGCGACAACCGACCCGCCGTCGTTCATGGCGCCCGTCTCCATGGCATGATGCACGATGCGGTGCAGACTCACGGCCGAGATATCGAGCGTCTTCAAGTACCAGTTGTAGTTAAGACTTTCGTACGGCTTCTTCTTCCGCACGTTGAGCCCCATCCCGATGGAGTGCACCACGAAATCGACGCCGCCCAGCTTCTCTTTCGCTTGCGTGAACAGCGTTTCCAGATCATCGTCGCTGGTAGCATCGGCCCAGAGCACGTCGCTGCCTGTCTTCTCAGCGAGCGCATCCACGCTGCCCAAGCGCTTGGCTACGGGGGCGTTCGACAGCACAAACTCGCCACCCTCGCGGTACACAGCCTCGGCGATGGCCCAAGCGATGCTCTGGTCGTTGAGCGCGCCAAAGATGACGCCTTTCTTTCCAGCGAGAAGTCCGTTTCCGTTTGCCATGATGGGGTGCGATGCTGCGTGCTTGTGAGTCGAATGAAGCGCCAAACTAGGCAAAACGAGGCGCCGATGGACCAACCGCGCTCAACTAAACACGTCTTTCATACTCGCTACCTGTTCCAGCAGGACCTCGTGGATGTGTCCGTTCGAGGCGACAAGCTGGCGCCCGAGCACGTCGATGGCGTGGCCCCTGTTGTCCGTGGCGCGCCCGCCAGCTTCGGTCACCAGCAGGACACCCGCTGCCATGTCCCACGGTCGCAAGCCGGTCTCGTAGAACGCTTCCGACACGCCCGCCGCTACATACGCTAGATCCACCGATGCGCAGCCCGGCCGCCGCACCCCACGGCATCGGCGAAGCATCTGCTCGAAGATTGTCATGTAGAGCCCCATGTATTCGACCGCGCTGGCCGGAAACCCCGTCAGCACCACCGACTCGTCCAGCGTAGCCGCCATGCTGACGTGCAGCCGCTGCCCGTTGCGGTACGCACCGCCGCCCGCGGTCGCCGTGTAGAGGTCGCCCGCCGAGACATCCAGCACGACACCTACTTTCGGCTCGCCGTCCTCCACCAGGCCAATGCTAATCGCGTAGGGCGGTAAGCCATGGGCGAAGTTGGTGGTCCCGTCGATGGGGTCTACAATCCAGACCCGACCGTGGCGATAGCCCTCGAAGTCGGCCTCACCACTCTCCTCGCCCAGGAACCGATCGTCAGGGAACGCGCGGGCCAGCTGTGCTTGGATGAGGCGCTGCGAGGCCAGGTCCAGTTCGGTCACGAGGTCGTGCCGCACCTTTTCCTGGATCTGGCTGGTGCCGACGCGCCCCGCATGGGGCTGGATGAGGCGCGCAGCCGCCCAGGCGGTATCCACAGCCGCATCGAGCTCAAGGCGCCAGGGGGGTATTCTCCCATTCATGTGCAAATTTTTTCGACGGATGTTCAGGCGGAGCTTTTCCAGCCGATGTACCGTTTGTCAGCCCTCTCGATCCAACCATGCGGCGCTTCCGGGATTATGCGTCCATTCCGCTTCCTGCCCCTGCTTTGCTTAACTGTCCTCAGCGCTTGCACAGTGCCCGAGCAGTTTGACGGCACACCCGAGGAGGAGGCGATGTGGAAGGCACAGTTTGCCCAGGACCCGTCGGAGCAGCGCGTCGTGTTCGACTTGATGGATCAGATGAGTACGTCGGGCATGGACAATGCCTTCGGTAACCTGCGTTACTACGACTTCACGCGCTACACCCGCGTGGATCAGCGCGACGACGAGGAGATCTTACAAGCCTCCGAGCAACACGAGGTTCGCCATACGATGACGGGCCAAGGCCGCACCTTCGACGTGCTCCGCGATGCCCTGCAAGGCGAGTTCGACTATGGCTTCTTCCAGAACTTCGTCTCGGCAAACGTGGAAGCCGAAGACCCGGGCGATGTGACGCCCTACGTCCTCCCCGACGACCCGCCCTACCTCAAGCCCGAGTTCTTCGAAGCCTACCAGTACCGCCTGCGCCCCGACACGCTGCTGTTCGACCAAGCTGCGCGCGTCATAGAAATCCGCGCCCGCCCCGACGACGGCGACGACCTCAATATCCGCCGCGTACGGCTCTACCTAGACCGGCGCAGCAACCAGCTCCTGGCCGCCTCGCTCGACCGCATCGACCTCGCCTTCCTCTTCCGCGAAGAGAGCAGCTTCTTCGTCCACATCCGGCAGACCGCCGAGGGCGACTGGGTGCCCTACAACTCGCGCTTCGAGACCGTGATGATGATGCCATTCGAGGGCAACCGCACTCTGCGCACCGTTTCCTCGTACTACGACTACGCGCCGTCGCGCTGAGGCGTCCACACGCCTACCACCGTTTTGCCTGTTTTTCTTTGCAATAACGGATCAACCAGCCGCGACATGGGCACCATGACCCGGTCCCACAACGCGATCTGTCCCGGCGTAGGCGCGGCTTGCTTGAGGAGCAGCTTGTTCGCCGCGGACGCCAGCACCATCCCCACGCTGTCGAGGTAGAAGCTCTCCACCATCTGTAGCATGGGTGGTGTGATCGCGCGCAGCATCGGCTTGGTGTACCGACGGTAGTGACCGATGGCCGCGTCGAAGGGCGTGAACAGCCACGGATGCGCAGGGCTCAACACGATGAGGTGGCCGCCAGAGGCCAGATGCATCGCCGCACGTTTCAGCTCACTACTGTCGTCTTCGATGTGTTCAAGGACGTCGATGTAGACGATGGTGTCGAACGCGGCCTTGGCGTCCAGGTTGGCCAACGTTCCCACGCGGGCATCGACGGCGGGATGGGCCAGCTGCAGCGTTTCAAGCAGCTGCGCATCCGGCTCCAGGCAGGTGACCTCATCCACGCTAGGCAAGTTCAGAAACGCTCCCGTGTTAGTCCCCTGCCCTGCCCCCACCTCGAGCACGCGACCGCGCATGTATCGCGCGATCTGCTTCAGCCAATACGCCTTCCAGTTATGCGCCTCGGCAAACAGATCGAGCTCGGTGCCTTCGTACGTGTATCCGGCGTCAGTCGGCATGGATGGCCTCGCAACCTTCGACGAAGAAGGCGTAGTCGCGGATGGGCAGCATGGTCGTGCGCGAGCGGTTGCCAAGCGTCAAGAAGACGAAAACGAGCGCCAGCAGCCCGAACTGCAACAGGATCACGAACGCGATGCCGAGCAGCACCGCACCGCCCACAGCGTCGACGGCGGGGTCGATGAGGGAGGCGACAAACAGCCCCACGAGCGTCAGGAAGAGCCCGCCAAAGATCCACGCGCTGGCCTCTAGCATCCGTACGCCGATGCGCTCGCTGTAGACGGAGAGCGCGCTGAGCCCATGGACGATCAGCGAGCTCAGGTTCATCTTCGACTTCCCCGCGTAGCGCTCGCCCCGGTCGGCGGGGACGACAGCGTAGGGAAGCTTGGACTTGAAGACCGCCGCAGCGTAGTGAATCCACACGTCCGACATCACGGCGAGGCTGGGCAGGTAACGCGCGGGGATCACGCTGAAGTTACCCACCTTCACGCCCTGCCCCGTGGCCACGCGGTGTACGGCTTTGTACACGTGGTACATCACCTTGAAGCGCGTGCCCTCGGTACGCTTGGCGCGAGCCGCGAACACGATCTGCTGCCCATCGTGCGCATCAAACGCCTCCAGCAAGCGGGGCACGTCGGACGGGCGGTCCTCGCCATCGCCATCCATGACCACCACGGCGCGGACGCCTGCCACATGCTCATGTACGTAGGCTAACCCGACGGCGATAGCTTTCTGGTGGCCGAGGTTGGTCTGCAGGCGCAGCACGTTGACATCTGCCCGAATCTCTTGCCCAAACGTGGATGGGCGAGGCTGTTGCGAGGCATCGTCGATGAAGTAGAGCCAGACGGGCGCGTCCAAGCCTAGGGCGTCGATGTCGCGGGCGAGGTGCTGCGCGGCGTCCCAGTCGTTGTAGATCGGGATCAGGAAGACGAGGGCGTTGGCCTGAGCATCGCTCGGGGTGCCATCACGCGCTAGAGCCATACGCCTAGTTCTCGGGCTCTTTGCGCTTCATGCGTGGCTGCTCCAGCGTGAGCTGCGCCGAGAGGCGGTGCGAGAAGCCGAGATCGGAGGTCAACCCCGCGAAGTCGCCGAAGCCGTAGTCGATGGCGAACTGGCTGATGCGCAGCCCGACGCCTGCGGTCGGCGTGACGTCGAAGCCGTAGCGCTCGCTGTTGGTGACGCGGCTGATACCCGCGCGGAAGGCAACGACGTCGCGGACGCTGAACTCTGCGCCCACGCGGGGATGATACGACAGATCGCCCGTGTTGATGGCGAAGGCCTGCGTGCCGTCGAAGGCGACATCGAGGTCGAAGCCAAGGGTCAGCGAGTTGAGCCCCATCGGCAGGATGTACCCCGAGCCCAGGCGGGCTACAGGCAGCACGAGCTCGGTGCCGCCCTCGGGCAGCGTGGTGTCGTACACCGTCTCCAGGTTGGCCAGCGACGCGTCGTTGATGCTCCAGGTCTGCAGCATCGTGGAGACGTCCTGCACGTTGGCGCCGACCACGAAGCGCTGGGTGCGGTACTGCAGGGCGACGTCGAAGCTGTAGCCCCACGCGTCGGCGAAGTCGCCGATGGTGCGGCGGATGAGCTTGGCGGTCACGCCCAGGTTGAGCGGGCCGTTCAGGTTGCGCGCATAGCTGACGTAGAAGGCGGCGTCGGCAGCGGAGAAGCTGCGGATGCGCGACTCGGCATCGGGGCGTGGCTGGTCGCGCTCGGGGTCCCAGGCGTCCAGCGTATTCTTGATGTCGTTAACGCCGCTGCGGAAGTACGAGATGCCAATCGTAGAGCGGCTGCTGACGGGGAAGGCGGCGCTGGCGTAATCGAACGAGACGACGCCCGCAAAGCGCTCGGCATGCATGTAGGCAACCTCAGGGTACTGGAGTGCGCTGAGCCCGGCGCTGTTCCAGTAGCCCGCCGTGACATCGTTTACGAGCCCGACGTACGCACCGCCCATCCCGAGCGCCCGACCACCGACGCCATCGCCGAGGAAATCGGCGCCGTACTTGGCGACGCGCTGCGCCTGTGCGGGAAGCACGAGCAATCCGAGGAGAAGCACAGCCAGGCCGCACTGGCCCAGGAAGCGAGTTGAAATCATGGGATTACGCATGCGGAATGCATCGCTGGATGACGAATAGTAACAGTGAGTGGTATCCAGCAGTCAGGTGCAGCGTGCGGTGGGTGATGAGTGCAGCGATGATATCGGAAGATACGCCATCCGAATAAAGAAAGTGAGGCTTCTTGTTCGCCCCTCGGCGCCTCCAGTTCCAACTACACCTAAAAGCGTAATCATGCACAACATCGGGCCACTAGTGCTGCCTCAAGTACGCACGTTCGGACCGAGAGGCTGGCCATTTTGGCCTCCATCAAGGCGCCTGACCGCAGTCATATCCGTAGATATGGCGAGGGCAGGGAACGCTGGTGGGGGGCAAAAGGGACGCCACGAATCCAAACACCATGTTTGAGGCAGCACTAGACCAAGACGTTGAGCTCGAAAACAGTGACAGCGTTGCCGCGCAGGAGCACGCGGTCACGCTTGGTCTCCACGTTGACCGTCCCGCCTCGCTTGGAGGCTTGGTAGCCGATAAGCGGGTTGCGGCCAAGTTGCCCCACCCAGTACGGCGCGAGCGCGCAGTGCGCCGACCCCGTCACGGGATCTTCGTCGACCCCAGCGGCTGGCGCGAAGAACCGCGACATGAAGTCCGCACCTGAGTGCGCGGCCTTGCACGTCACGATGACGCCACGCGTCTTGCTTTCTAGGTGGAGAGCCCGCAAGCGACTCAGGCTGGGCCGCAAGCTGTGCAGGATCTCTTCTGAGGCGACCTCGATGAACTGATCGAACACCGATTCGCCTGTGTATAGCGGATCAGCGAGGCCGAGGCATTCGAGCACGCCATTGGGAAGCAGTGCGGGCTGGGGTGGCGTAGCGGGAAAGTCGAGCTGAATCTGACCGTCGTGGGGTGTAGCCATCAGGGCACCGCTGAGCGTGTCGAAGACGATGGTCTCCTCGGCTGGCACATGCCCATGCTCCCACAAGATGTGCGCGCTCGCTAGAGTGGCATGGCCACACAGTTCGACTTCGACGGTCGGCGTGAACCAGCGCAGGTGGTAGCGGTGCGGCGCCCGCTTGACCAGAAACGCGGTCTCAGCGAGGTTCATCTCGGCCGCGATGTGCTGCATCCTCGCCTCCGCGATGGCGTCTTCCAGCACCATCACGCCTGCCGGATTGCCTCGGAACGGTTGCTTCGTGAATGCATCGACTTGGTAGAGCACGGCTTCGTGGGCTTGGTGAACAGGCGGCGGCAAGGTACGCCCTCCGCTGCCCAAGAGTTACGACTGTTTTGCTTCTACTCCAGCCGGATCTGCCGCTCCATCTCCACGCGCTGGCCTGTCTCGCGGTCGCGCACTTCCACGCGGACGGTGTACAGCCCCGGCTCTTGATCGCTCGTGTCTAGGATCAGAAAGTCGCCGACATCCGTGCTTGAGATGCGCTGCTGCGTGCGGACGCTGACGGCGCTATCATCGCGGCGACCGAACAGACGACGGCGCTCGGTGCGCTTCTGAATGACGGCCTCTACATCATAGCGCCCCTCGCCGCCCTCGTTCAGCCCGAGGTTGTACAGCTCGAAATAGAGATACAACGGCTGCCCGACCGTGAATATGCCCCATGGTGCCAGGTCGATGGTGTAGCCACGTCGCGATACGCTGCCGAGGGCGCCCCCACTGCCTCCACTGTCTTCATCGATTAAGTATGCGAGGACGAGATCAGAGGCCGACAGTCCCTCCCCCGAGTAATCTGGCACCTTGACGCTGGTGCGGTCGAAGGCGACGAGCGGGTCGGGCGTTTCTACCTCGAACTCGACAGCCATCTCATAGTCGCCGGGCGGCGCGCTGAGTTGGTAGTTGTCTACGAACAGCGTGCCTTGTGCATACAGCCGTTCGGTCCGACTCGGGTCTAGCGGGGCCAGTTCGAAGGCCTGGGCTACGATGCCTTGCCCTCCATCGACCAACGTTACCGCACCGCGCTTGGGCGTGCGCCGGAACGTGTTGACCACGACGCCCACAGGCACCCACAACACGGCCTGCCCGTTGTCTCCGCGCAAACGGTTGACGAGGTATGGGAAGGGAATGCTCGCGAGCTTGTCGTTTTCGATACGGTCGGGGAAATCCTCAAAGAGCTCTTTCGAGCGCAACGTCATGTCGCCCTTCCACATGTCGAAGTCTGGGCGACCGCTGAAGGAGCTAGCTTTGGGCGAGAAGAACGTGAGCTTGCCCGCCTTGGCGAGATCCATGAACGTAAAGACGAGTTCATCGTCGTAGCGCAATGTGACAAAGCGGTCGAAGCGGTCTTGCAGGTTGATCTCTTTCACGGGCCGCCCGTAGCGGACCACGACTTGCCCCGGCTCGGTCTCCCACCCGCGGTATTTGCCGAACATGTCGCCGAAGCGGAGGTCGGCGTAGACGAGGCGGGCATAGTGGATGAGCAGGCGTTCGTTGTAGCTGGTGAGAAACCGGGGGTCCTGGCTGGCCCAATACGCCGCGTTGGCTTCGGGCGTCCCCGCCTCGTAGAACGCCGACGGGTTGTTGAACGCTTGCCACTCGTCCTCCCCTAGGCGCACGCGAGCCTCGCCAAAGGCGCGCTCGGCTGCTTCGTAGCGCTCGGCCTCTGCGGCGACCAACCCGCGGTAGAGCCAATACTCGGCCGTGTTTTGATAATGGATGGCCATCGCATCGAGCAGCGGCTCGGCATCCGCGTAGCGGTCGGCCATAGCGATGATGCGCATCAGCTCGGGGTAGGGATCGCGCAGCGTGGGGTCTAGCTTTGCCGCGCGTAGCAAGTAGGCGTACGCCCGCACGTAGCGGCGGCGATCCAGTGCCACGCGGCTCGTCGCCTCGATGATCTCGTCCGTCCGCTGATCCAGCGCCACACCGTTTCGCACATTGGCGACGCCTCGTGTCAGCAAGTCCTCAACGCGCTCGCCCTGGTTGTCCATCAGCGAACCGCCGCGGTCTTGGAGCGATACGCTGCTGTAGGCGAACGTGTAGTCTTCGGCGTTGCGCGCGCCTATGACGAGGTGGGCGACGGCATTTGTGGAGTCGCGTCGCAGGATGCGCCGGGCAATGATCTCCATGCGCACCTGCTTGAACAGCGGCAGAAACCCGTTGCCTCGCTCCCGGGACAGCAGCAGACTGAGGGCCCGGTAGTCGTCATTTCGCTTGTCGGCGTTGTAGGCGATGCGTGAAGCCGCCTTCGCTTCTCGCAATTGCGGCGGATCTACCATCAAGTAGGCGCGGGCCAGCCAATATTGCGCATCGGCGTAGCACGCATCGGTAGCTTTGACTTGGGTAAAGGCCGCGATGGCGTCCTGATACGCGTTCCGCTCATAGGCGCGCTCGCCACGCTCGTACGCCCGCCCCTGCCCCAACACCGTTGGCACACAGACGCACCACCACAACAGCATTACCACACGCATCAGCACCACTGACCTTGTTTGATTCTAGTCAAATACAATACGCGAGTAGGTGCCTCGGCAAGGCCATCTTTTCACCCTAACTCGTGACACCCCTGTAACGCTTCTTTCGCACCGGCATCATACGCGTTACATTTTCGCCACGTACGTCACTAACCCGTGACAACCTAACCCCTCACGCCCTACCAGTGCCATGAAAACCATCGATTGGATCGCGCGCATCGTTGCCGCCGTCATTCTGCTGCAGACTCTCTTCTTCAAGTTTACGGGCGCTGCCGAGAGCGTCTTTATCTTCTCGGAACTGGGCGTGGAGCCGTGGGGCCGCATCGCCTCGGGCGTCGTCGAGTTGATCGCAGCCGTGCTGCTGCTCGTGCCCAGAACAGCCGCGCTAGGCGCACTCGCCGCGTTGGGCGTCATGGGCGGGGCCATCATGAGCCACTTGGCTGTGCTCGGCATCGTGGTCCAGGATGACGGGGGCCTGCTGTTTGGCTTGGCCTTGGTCGTGGCCACATGCAGCGCCTTCGCCCTGTACTACCACCGCGCTGAACTCCCGATCGTAGGCAAGCAACTCGTGGCCGGATAAGCGTCTCGGCAATGCCGCTCTGACTCATCGCAGCGCTGCCAAGCAAGAACCCGACTTACTGTTCAAGTGGAGGCATGTAAACTACGGTGACGGCAGGCGGCAGATCGTCCGCTGAGACCACAGCCACGTACGAAAGCGGGAAGCCTGCCGTGCAAGTGGGACCTTGATTGCGCACAAGCGGCTCCGTGTAGACCCGTAGCGTATTGTCTCTTAGCACCAGCCGCCGGAACGCGCCGCCATCGTGCGTACAAGCGGTCCGTGATCTACAATGAGCGCCACGCTGTCGGGATACGGGACCGGACGCGCCGCCATGTGTGTAATGCACGGATAGGCCTTCCAGTCTTCCTGCGTGGGCACCAATGCGGCGTTTGGAGCACCAGGTACGTTGAGCATGCTGAACGCCAGCGGATGCTGTGCCGCGAAGTGTACAGTCGCTCCACTCAGCCCTTCGTTGATGTCGGGCAAAACGTCGCAGCCCGTGAACAACACGGCTACGAGGATAAACGTGATGCTAAGCGATCGCATGAGCAACGAGGGCGACTGGCGAGGACGTGCTGAATCAGTACACATGAAACCGCCCTCATGACGAGTAAGGGCGTGGTAAACACTCAACAGTTTGGGGGTTCAATCCCGCCGCTTCGCGCATCAAATTCCCGCCTAGTCTCTTTCAGAGATGGCTGTGCTCAACTACGCTGCCACGATGCGAGCGAACTTGCGCTTCCCTGCTTTCAGCACGAAGGGCGCCTGTGCGCTTAAGGTGACCGTCAGGTAAGGATCGCGGACTTTCTCGCCGTCGATGGAGACCGCGTTGCCTTTGATGAGGCGGCGAGCCTCGCCGTTCGACTTGGTGAAGCCGATGCTGGTGAGCAAGTCGAGGATGCCGACCTCGTCGGTCTCTGGCGTGAAGGTGGGCATCTCATCCGGCACGCCCTTGTTGATGACGGTCTTCTCGAAGTGCGACCGTGCCGCCTTGGCCGCGTCCTCGCCGTGGTACATCCGCACGATCGTGTAGGCCAGGTCGTGCTTGGCGTTGCGCGGGTCCTGCTCGGCGTAGGCCTTCAGGCGCGGCAGGTCGTCGGTGGGCGCATCGGTGGCCAGCTCGTAGTAGCGGTAGATGAGCGCGTCGGAGATGGAGAGCGTCTTGCCGTACATCTGCTCTGGCGCCTCGTCGATTCCGATGTAGTTGTCGAGCGACTTGGACATCTTCTGCACACCGTCGGTGCCTTCCAGAATGGGCAGCGTGATGCACACCTGCGGCTCCTGCCCCGTCGACTCCTGGATGCTGCGGCCGACCAGCAGGTTGAACTTCTGGTCGGTCCCGCCCAGCTCGATGTCGGCTTTGAGCTCGACGGAGTCTTGCGCTTGCGCCAGCGGGTACAGGAACTCGTGGATCGAGATGGCCTCGCCGTTCTTGAAGCGGTTACTGAACTCGTCGCGCTCCAGCATGCGCGCCACGGTGTACTTCCCAGCCAGCTTGATGACGTCCGAGAACGTCATCTGCCCCAGCCAGTCGCCGTTGTAGCGGATGATGGTGCGGTCGGGGTCGAGGATTTTGGAGGCTTGCTCGAAGTACGTCTCGCCGTTGGCCCGCGTCTCCTCGAACGTCAGCGCGGGGCGCGTCTTGGACTTGCCGCTCGGGTCGCCGATCATCCCCGTGAAATCGCCGATGATGAGGATGGCTTGGTGGCCGAGGTCCTGGAACTGCCGCAGCTTCCGCAGCACCACCGAGTGGCCCAGGTGCAGATCCGGGCGACTGGGGTCGCAGCCGAGCTTGACGATGAGCGGCTCGCCCGTCTTCTCCGCCTTCTTCAACTTCTCGACGAGTGCTTCGCGGGGCAATACTTCTTCTACGCCGCGCTCAATGTGCGCAAGCTGTTCGTCGACGGGGGCAAACGTAGCCATAGGTTTGATGCAGTGATGCGTGAGCGCGTGGAGGCGTTGGCGCGTGTGTTAAGTGGAAGAGTGACGGGCAGAGCGCGATGCTAGGCCCATTGGCCGCTCATGTTCATCCCAGAGGCCGCCTTCGATAAAATTTCGGCCGACGGAGGGCTCAGGCCACGACCGAGTCCTTCAGCAAAGACAGCCGCTCGCCGTTGCGCATCACCGTGTAGGGCTGACCAATCGCCGTGGCGGTGTCGATGAAGAGCGCGGGCGTCTCGGTGTTGAAGTAGAACATGTCGTAGTGGCACGGCACCGCCTGCTTCGCGCCGCACCGATGCGCGAGTTGCGCCGCTTGCTCGCCGTCCAGGTTGCCCGCTACGCGGCGCTCCGGCTTTCGGCCGTTGATGGGCAGCAACATCAGGTCGAGGTCAAACGGCGCGAGGTAATCCTCTAGGCCATCGTACCACAGGGTATCGCCGCTGTGGTAGATCGTCCAGGGCCCCACTTCGGCGACGAGCCCGATGTACCTGTAGCACCCCGCCTCATCGCGGTCCAGCCCTTCGTGCGCCGCTGGAATAGCATGCAGCCTGAACGGCTCCACCGTCATCGGTGCGCCAACGCAGAGGGGCGTCAGGCGCGCAGGATCAACGTTCAGCCGATGGGCAGCGAAGTCCTGGTTGGCTGCGGGCACAACAACGGTGAGGCTTGCATTGACGTCGAGGAGGGGGCCGAGCGTTTCGGCGTCAAGGTGGTCGGTGTGGTTGTGGCTTGAGGTGACCACATCGATGAAATCAAGACGCGCGGGATCAACAACCAACTCCGTCATGCGATCATGCGGCTTATCGGTGGCGGCGTACTTCTTCGTGAGCGAGTCCGACAGGTAGGGGTCGAAGAGTAGGTGGCGTCCCTCCCACTGCACGAGGAAGCCGCTTTGCCCCAGCCACCACACGTGCAAGGCCTCTGGCTGGAGCCTAGCGTGTTCGATGTCGGCGAGCAGCGTATCGTCTTTCTGGAAAGCGGCCTGCATAGGGCGAGAGCGTGCTTAAATTGTTTCGGTGCGCGTGGTGCCGTCGGCGTGGGTGCGCTCGGCGAACGTGACACGGCCGCTCCGATGCATCAGCAGCACCGTTGAGCAGCGGGTGCCGTAGCCTTTGTCGGGGATCTCGATGAAGAGCGGCGAGAGTTGCCGTTCCATGCCGAGCCCCACGCCCGTCTCCGGCAATTCGGCGTCGCGTGCCAGCACAGGATCGTTCAGCGCGTCGAAGAAGGTCGGGAGCGATGGTGACGGATCGTCGGCCAAGCGGGCGAGCTTGGCCTTGCCCCTGACGACCTTCGGCCACGGCGTGTCGAGCGTCGCATTGCTGAGGCCATGCACCCCTTCGCCCACAGCCGTAAACGCATCGTCGCGGTTGTTGTAATGCCAGACGTTGGGGCCATTGCCGAGCAAGAGGTTGTAGCCGTTGTAGGGCACCTTCGCCTCCCGCAGCGCCGCCACGTACGCGGCGGGCTCGGCATCGCCCTTGAGGTACTGGGTGATGAGCGCACCGCGAGACGGTGCAGACGGGTCGAAGCGCGCGGGTTCGCGGATGTTGGTCAGCGCGGCCCAGCGGCGGTCGGTAGTCATGGCCAGCCACGTACCGCCCGCCACGAGGTCGCGTCCGCCGTAGATAGAGGGCGCGTCGGCCCACCAAGCGGCAGGCTGCGTAGGGCGCCGGTAGAACTCGTCGCGGTTGGCCATGAGCACGAGCGGATACTCGGCATCAGGCTGGTATCGCCAGAGGATGAGGCACACAGGCGGTATCGCTTACGGAGTCCGTCGTTCTGCATCGAAGTCAAATGCGCCAAAACCGGGTACCTGAACCTCACCCAGCATTGTGTTGCCCGTGAGCTTGGCGGTGACCTTTGTGACCAGCGCTTGGCCCTGCATGTCGAACGTAGCACTGAATTTGACCTGGTTGCCATCGAGGGCAAAGTCGTCTACATCTACGGTCTGAAAAAGCATGTCGTTAGTCATCTCACCCGTGTACGCATCGCCAGACCATGCCAGCGTCAGCACGCCGCCAGCGTCGCCTTGGGGCGTTCCCGAGATCGTGTAATCCCAAACACCAATTGCAGCGGGAGCCTCGGAGACGGCAGGTGCAGGAGCGGCTGCAGGTGCCTCTGGGGCGGGCGGTGCAGCAGGGACAGCGTTCTTCGTGGCCGAGCAAGCCGAAACGAACAGGAGTAGCGCAGATAGCGTAGCGAGGCGGGACATGGCAGTCAAGAATGGTAAGGCTTGAGTTTTTCGAGCAGGAAGAGGTACGGCGGCGTGTTTTTCTGGTTGATGAAGTCGTACCGAATTACCTGGAAGCTACGCTGATCCACCGATTGAAGAAAGCCCGCCACGGCATCGGCTTCTGCTGCGCCACCTTCGTGCCCAACATACACGACGATGCTGATGCGGCCACCCACGGCGAGCAGCGCGCAGGCGCTTTCTAATGCCGCCAGCGTCGTCGCTGGGCGGGTGACCGTTGCCTTGTCTGCGCCGGGGAGGTAGCCCAGGTTGAACATGACCGCCTGAATGGGCCGATCGGCTGCAATGTGCGCGTCTAGCGACTCGTGCCCTGCCTGCACCAGCGTGACGCGGTCTGCCACGCCGTGCGCCTCCAACCGCCGACGGGTCTGCGTAAGGGCAGCCGCTTGCACATCAAAGCCCAGCACATGGCCCGTTGGGCCCACGCGCTCAGCCAGGAAGAGCGTGTCGTGCCCATTCCCCAGCGTAGCATCGACAGCGAGGTCGCCATCGCCGAGGACGTCGGCGATGGCATGGTGGGCCATGGCAAGGACAGAGGTCAGCATGGTGGAGTGATAGCGTTGTGGATAAAGCGGTCGGTATATTCATCTCCTGTGCGGGGGCTCCCGCACTTTACCAGGAAGGCCGCCCTATCTTCCGCCGCACCTACGCCACCGCTCCGCCACCATGTCAGCTACCTACCGCCATACGCTCCTCGGCCTCCTCGCTGCGGTGGGCTACGTCGCATGGGTGCTGCTGTACACGGGGTTCTCGCAGGCCGACACGCTCAACACCCAGATCGACCGGACGGAGGCGCGCCGTATGGCCGAGCAGGTGGCCGCGCAGCAGAACGTGCCACTGGATGGGTTCGACATCGTCAACACTACCCTCCGGGTATCGAACTTTCAGCTGACGTACTACCAGGCGTACGCGGTCACGCCTGAGGAGGAGGCACGCATCACGGCATTCCGCACCCCCGGCTTCTGGGAGGTCGTGTATGCCAATGAGGAGCTGGGCAAAATCTCGGCCCGCATTGGTACCACGGGCGAGGTGTACAACTGGCTGCCTGACCTGGAGACCCCGTCTGACTCGGGCCGCATCGACCTTGCCGATGCACGGGCGCTCGCCGACCTAGCGCTCACGGACCGCCTCGGCGTAGACCCGTCCGACTATGTCATCGTGGATGCGAGCACGCTAGACGGCGACACGCGTACCAGTTATGCCTTCCAGTGGCGCCATCGCGCGGACTCCAGCGAGGCCCGCCTGCAGCGCGAGGTACGCGTGGATGTGGGACCGGGAGGCGTAGAAGGATGGGCGCGCATCGTTAACACGCCTGAGGCGCACCGCACGACGTACCGCGCCTACAGTGACCGCGCAAGCACGTACAACTTTGCCCGGACGATCATCATCTTCCTCATCTGGGTGCTGTCGCTGACCGTCTTCCTGATGCGGTTCCGAGAGTACGAGATCAGCTTGCGCAACGCCTTTGCCTATACCGCGCTCTTCGCAGGAGCCTACATGCTCTACATGTGGAATGCCCTGCCCTACACCACAGGCGGCGTCTTCGACAATACCAACTGGAGCAACGCGCGCACCCAGACGATGCTTGGCCTGGCCGTAGGCATCTTCTTCACGACGCTGGGGGTCTTTCAGGCGTGGGTCTCTGGCGAGACGCTGCTGCGCGAGCGCTGGCCCAACAAGCTCAACGTATTGGATGGGCTGTTCGCGGGTCGGCTGCGCTTTAAGGGACTCGGCGAAAGCATACTCGTCGGCTTCCTCTACACCGGCCTTCAGCTGGGCCTCATCGCAGTGCTCCTCTTCGGCTTCACGCGTGTGGTAGCGCCTTGGCAAATTGTCTCCAACAACGACCAGTTTCTGCTGAGCAGTTCTACCGTGCTGGGCCAGCTCCCGCTCAACGCCCTCGTGTCGCTCTTCCTGAGTGGGGCCTACATGCTTGCCTTCACCATGGGCTTTACGCGCCTGCGGCTGCCCACGTGGGCTGCCGTTGCCGTGACCGCGGTCGTGTTCGGCGCTTTTTTCTCCGACCACATCACCGTCTACGACTACGCCTACTCGGCCTTCATCCTGGTGTGCTCCACCGTCGTCGTCCTCATCTGCTTCTTGCGCCACGACTGGGTGGCTGCGATCATCGCAGCGATCCTGCCCGACACCTTTGCCAAGGTTATGCTGTTTCTGGCTCAGCCCGCCCAAGCCTTCCAATGGTCGGCATGGTTGACGGTAGGCGTAGTAATCGCGCTGCTGGCCTGCGGCGTAGTGCTCTACCTCCGGGCGCCCGTCCTCAGTGCCGACACGGTTACGCCGTCGTACGCACGCTACATCACGGAGCGCGAGCGGCTGAAGATGGAGCTCGACATCGCACGGCGCTCGCAGCTCCAGATGCTGCCGCGGCACGTACCCGAGGCCCGCGGGCTCGATATCGCCGCCTTCTCGGAGCCCGCCCGCGAAGTCGGTGGCGACTACTACGACTTCATGGAGCTCGGCCCCAAGACGCTCGGCATCGCCGTGGGCGATGTGTCGGGTAAGGGTATGCCTGCAGCGCTCTACATGACGATGCTCAAGGGCTTCCTGCAATCCAAGGCCGATACGCAGTCGACGCCCGTGGAGGTGCTGGCGCACGTCAACCGGAAGTTCTACCAGTCTGCCGAGCGCAGCATGTACGTCACGCTCATCTACGCACTCATCGACCTGGCCAAGGCCGAGCTGCGGTTTGCGCGGGCGGGGCACCTGCCGCTGATTGTTTTTCGGCCGCTGGACCAAACGTCATACGTGCTCCAGCCCCCAGGGCTCGGCATCGGCTTAGAGTCGGGCGTTAACTTCCAGCGGCTGATGCGCGAAGAGGTCTTCGCCCTCCGCAGCGGCGACATCGTGGCCTTCTTCACGGACGGGCTGACGGAAGCGCGCAGCCGCTCGGGCGAGGAGTTTGGGCAAGAGCGGCTGATGCACCTGCTCAAGCAGCACCATGCACTCTCTGCCGAAGGCCTCCTGCAGCAGATCCGCATTGCTGTGCGGCGCTTTGAAGGCACAACCGAGCCCCACGATGACCTGACCGGGCTGATCGTCAAAGTGACGTAGCTCTCCTTCCTCACCACTAGCTCGCTGCCAGACATGGCCGATGCCTCCGCTATCCACGTCAACCTCGGCGCGCGCTCGTACGCCATCCGCTTCGACGCGCTGCAGCGCTGTGCGCTTGCGATGGAGCAGGCGGGGCTGTTGCCGGGCCGCTGCGTGGTGGTGACCGATGAAAACGTAGCGCCTCTCTATGCTCGCGCGCTCACCCAAGTCCTGAGCGAACGTGGGTGGACGCCTCACGTCATTACCTGCCCCGCAGGCGAGCAGACCAAATCGCTCCACCACCTCAGCGCATTGTGGGACGAGATCTTGGGCCTCGGGATTGACCGCAGAACCCCTGTCTTGGCGCTGGGTGGCGGCGTGGTGGGCGACTTGGCGGGCTTCGCTGCTGCCTCGCTGCTGCGCGGCGTGCCGCTGGTGCAGGTACCCACCTCGCTCATTGCGCAGGTGGACAGCGCCATCGGAGGCAAGACGGGCATCAACCATGCGACGGGCAAGAACCTCATCGGCGCCTTTCACCAGCCCACCCTCGTCTTTGCCGACCCGGCAGTGCTGCAAACGCTGCCCGCGCGCGAATGGACAAGCGGCCTCGCCGAGGTGGTGAAGCATGCCCTCATTGCCTCGCCCTCGTTCTTCCGTTTTCTCCAGACGCACTGGACACGTATCCTGGATCGCGACGTGGAGATCGTGCCCGAGATGGTGGCTCGCGCAGCCCAGATCAAGGCGAAAGTGGTAGCTGAGGACGAGACCGAGCAGGGACGGCGCGCCATCCTCAACTTCGGGCATACGTTTGGCCATGCCATCGAGCGCGAAGCGGGCTACGGCGCGTTCACGCACGGCGAGGCGGTCACACTGGGCATGCGCGCCGCGCTGAGGCTCTCCGCCCACCTCTACCCCGATGCCGACTTCACCGCCGCTCGCCAGCTCGCCAGCGCGCTCCCCGTCCATCCCAACCCTGCACAGCTAGACGTGCCCACCCTGACAAAGGCGATGTACTTCGACAAGAAGGTCAAGCAAGGCCGCTTACGCTTCGTGGTGCTCGACGAAATTGGGCACGCGCTCGTCCGCGACGTGCAGGACGAAGCACTCCTCGCCGATTGCTGGGCCGCGGCCCTCACGTAAAGTTTGTTCAGCACAAGGCGTCTCACTGCTTCCGCTCTCTTCGCTGCTCCCTTCCAATGCGCCTTCCGCTCCTCGCCCTCACGCTTGCTACCGCCCTCTTCGCCTGCCAGCCAGCACCACCGCCGCCCACTGCTGATAGCAGCCCAAACCAGGCCGACGAGGCGCGTGCGCGCCTCCAAGCAACAGCGGGCGGGCAGTTGGTGCTCCGTACCATTGAGGCACACGGTGGCTTGGACGCCTGGTTCAGCGCCCCCACCAGCTCGTATACCTGGGAGTACGGCAACGTAGACAGCGACATCCGCTTCAAGTCGTACCTCGTGGCCGACAACGCCTCACGCCGCGTCTATCACGATCTGATGACGCTAGGCAGCTACAACGATCCGCAGCCCGTCAACGCACGGTTCGCCTGGGACGGCACCGATGCCTGGATGAGCCCCGACACGATCTCGAACCCGAACCCGCGGTTCTGGGCGACCACAGGCTACTACTTCCAGTCCATCCCGTTCATCCTCGCAGACCCCGGCCTCACCTACGAGCTGCTTCCCGATGAGGCGTTGAACGGCACCACCTATGAACTGGTCAAAGTCGGCTTTGACGAGGGCGTCGGCGACTCGTCGGGCGATACCTACATCCTCTACGTCAATCCCGAGACGTCGCTCGTCGATGTGATCCGCTACACCGTCACGTACGGCCGTGGCCGCCCGGCCGCCGATGCGCAGCCGCGCGAGACGCTGATGTACTACGAGGACTATGTCACCGTCGATGGGCTCACCACGCCCACGCGGTTCCGCGGCTTCCACTACGCCGACGGCGAGATCATCCGCCCCAAAAACGACGCCTGGGCCGACTCTATCTCGTTCCGTCGCCCCTTCGATGCAGCTCAGCTCGTCATGCCTGAAGGCGCGCGCGTGGCACCGCCCCCGGCCAACTGACTCGGGCCCCAGCCCTGCCGTTGAGAATGTGTGCGACGAAGCCTTAGCTTGCCAGCTCCCGTCACGCCCTGCCTTAGCGATCGTCATGCCTCGCCTCTCGCCCATCGCCCTTGCGCTTTTACTCGTAGCCTGTGCTGCGCCGCCGCCACCCGAACCTGCGGCCAGCGAGCCTGCCGTGCGCCTCGCAGTAGACGTGGGCGTGGTCGTTACCGACATGGATGCTGCGTTGGCGTTCTACCGCGAGGGCTTGGGACTCGAGCAGATCGGTAATTTCCGCACCTCGCTGATCGGCGCCGGGCGGATGGTACAGTTGCGGCACGGCGCGTCTATCATCAAGCTCGTACAGATGGACGAGGCGCCCCAACAGGCTAGCCCCCCAGGGCTCACGGGAGGGCGAGGCTTTCGCTACATCACCCTCATGGTGGATGACATCTCGGCGATGGCAGAACGGTCGGCACAGGCCGAGGCGCCCGTCGCGCTGCCGCTGACCACGCTCGGCAACGGCGCGCAGATCTTGATGGTCGAGGACCCCGAAGGCAACATCGTGGAGTTCGTGCAAGAGCCGACGGGCTAAGCCGTGCGCCTGCTGATCATCTACAACCCTGCAGCGCGAAACGGCCGTGCCCACAAGCTGCGGCCAGCCGTTGAAACGGCTTGCAACACGCTTCGCCTTGACGCCACGTTCTGGCCCACTCAGCACCAAGGGCACGCTGCCGCATGGCTCGCTACTGCCAATCTAGCAGAGTATGACGCCGTGGTTTCGGCGGGCGGCGACGGCACACTCTCTGAGGTTGCCAACGGCATGATGGCTCGGGCGCCTCATGACCGCCTCCCCATCGGCATCCTTCCCATCGGCACGGGGAATGCGTTCGCGCGCGAGCTGGGTTTATCCCCCGGCGACTGGCACGATGGACTCCACCTCATTCGGCAAGGCCACCGCAAACAGGTGGATGTAGGGTACTCCACTACCGAAGATGGAGCGCCGTCGTACTTCATCAACATCGTCAACCTGTGCTTCGCTGCCGAGGCGGCGCGGGCGTCCGCCCGGTACAAGCGGCTAGGCACCAGCGCCTACCTGCTCGGCGTCTTTCAGACGATGGCGGGGCTGCGGACTTATCCTGTGACACTCACCGTCGATGGCCACGTGTACCCGCACGATGCGGTGTTGCTGGCCATCGCCAACACGCGGTATACGGGCACCGACTTCCTCATCGCTCCAGACGCCCGCTACGACGACGGGCTGCTCGATGTCATCGTCCTCAACCCGGTGTCACGCACCCGGCTGCTGCGCCTCTTCCCAACCATCTTTACTGGACGCCACGTGGAAGCACCCGAAGTGCATACCTACCGGGCGCACACCATCAGCGTCAACGGCCCCCAACGCCTCCTGCTTTCACCCGATGGCGAAATTGGCCATGTAACGCCCGCAACGTTCACCTGCCTTGGCGGTGCCCTGGAGGTTTTTAGTCCAGCCTAGCGCACCACACCGCCGTTCTCGCCATCGGAGCCCACCGGAATCAACGTACCGTCGCGGTCTTCCGACATCAGCACCATGCCCTGGCTCTCGAAGCCGCGCATCTTGCGGGGCTTGAGGTTGGCCACAACGACGACCTTGCGCCCCAGCATCTCGTCCGGCGTCATTTGCTCAGCGATGCCCGCCAGGATTTGCCGGGTCTCGTAGCCAAGGTCCACTTCCAAGCGCAGCAGCTTATCCGCTTTCGGGATGCGCTCAGCGACCGTCACGGTGCCCAGGCGCAGGTCGAGCTTGGCGAAGTCGTCGAAGACGATTTCCGGCTTGGGCTCGACGTAGGGTGCGGCCTCGGGCGCTGCAGGCTCCTCCGCCTCGTAGCTCCCCAGCTTGTCGATCTGTGCTTGGATGACGGCGTCGTCGATCTTGCGGAAGAGGATTTCGGGGGTACCGAGGGCGTGGCCCGCTTGCATGATCGCCTGCCCGGCCTCCGCCCAGCCGATGCCGTCCTTGGCGCCCTTAGGCTCGCTCGACCGGGTACCCGTGAGGTTCAGCATCGCCCGAAGCTTGGCCATGGAGAACGGCAGCACGGGCTCGGCCAGGATAGCGAGTGCGGCGCAGATCTGGAGCGAGACGTGGATGGTGTTGCCGCACGCCCGCAGGTCGGTCTTGCGCGTGTGCCATGGGGCCGTATCGTTGAAATACTTGTTGCCGAGGCGCGCCAGCGCCATTGTCTCGAACACCGCCTCGCGCGTGCGGAAGCTCTCGTACGCCTTCGCAATCGTCGCCGGGAACGCCGCGATGGCGTCGAGCACCTCGCGGTCGAGGTCAGACGGATCATCCAGCGGCGGCACCACGCCGTCGAAGTAGCGCGTGGCAAACGTCATGGTGCGGTTGACGAAGTTGCCCAGGATGTCGGCGAGTTCGCTGTTGACGCGGTTCTGGAAATCGGTCCAGCTAAAGTCCCCGTCTTTGGTCTCAGGCAACGTGGTTGCCAGCGCGTAGCGGAGCAGATCGGGGTCGAAGTCCTGCAGGTATTCGTGTAGCCAGATGGCCCAGCCACGGCTCGTGGAGAGCTTCTTGCCCTCGATGGTCAGGAACTCGTTGGCGGGCACGTTCTCGGGCACGACGAAGCCGCCGTGCGCCATGAGCGTAGCGGGAAACGTGAGGCAATGGAAGACGATGTTGTCTTTGCCGATGAAGTGGATGAGGCGCGTGTCGTCTTGCTTCCAGTAGTCCTCCCAGCGGTCGGGGTGGCCGTTCAGCTCGGCCCACTCGCGCGTGGCCGAGATGTAGCCAATGGGCGCGTCGAACCAGACGTAGAACACCTTGCCCTCCGCATCGATGCCCGCTGCTTCGGCCACATCGTCCGGGACGGGCACGCCCCACGTCAGGTCGCGCGTCATGGCGCGGGCCTTCAAGCCATCGTTGAACCAACTTCTGATTTGCCCCGATACGTTCGGCTTCCACTCGGGGTGACTCGCCACGTACGCTTCCAGCCGCTCCTGCCAATCCTCTAGGGGTAAGAACCAATGCGTCGTTTCGCGCCACACCGGCGTGGCGTTGGTCAGGGTGCTCCTCGGGTCGATGAGTTCGCTCGGGCTCAGCGTAGAACCGCAGTTCTCGCACTGATCGCCGTACGCTTCGGGATAGCCGCACACCGGGCACGTGCCCACGATGAAGCGGTCGGCCAAGAACATGCGCGCTTCAGGGTCATAGAGCTGCCGTTGCGTCTTGTACGTAAAGGCGCCCTTCTCGGCCAGTGCCCGGAAGACCTCGCGGCTCGTGCGGTGGTGGATCTCGGCCGAGGTGCGGCTGTAATGGTCGAAGCTCATGCCGAATGCCCGGAAGCTCGCCTCGATCATCGGATGGTATTGGTCGATGATGTCGCGGGGCGTGATGCCATCCTTCAGCGCCTTGATCATGATGGCCGCGCCGTGCTCGTCGGAGCCGCAGACGTAGACGAGGTCTTCCCCTTTGAGCCTCATGAACCGGCAGTACAAGTCGCCCGGCAGGTAGGCCCCCGCAAGGTGGCCGAGGTGAATAGGACCGTTGGCGTAGGGCAGCGCCGAGGTGACGAGGGTGCGCTTGAAAGCAGCAGGCATAGACGCAGTAATAATTCAGCGAGGAATAGCGGCAGCCGCAAACGGCAGGGCCTTCGCTAAGATTCAACTTCTATCCCGTGCGCAGGCATTGTAGTTTAATCGTTCACACGAACACGCTGCGGCACGCCATGCTCGACCCACGTCATGCCACCGTTCACCGCAAAACCGGTGAGACGGCGATCACGGTCACCCTTGGCCTCGACGGTACGGGCACCTACCAGAACGCCACGGGCGTCGGTTTCCTCGACCACATGCTCGACCTGTTCGCCAAGCACGGGCGGTTCGACCTGGAGGTCAGTTGTGATGGCGATCTGCATGTGGACGACCACCACACGGTGGAAGACGTGGGTATTGTGCTTGGCCAGGCCTTCGCGCAGGCGCTGGGCGACAAAGCCTACATCGCGCGCTACGGGCATGCCTACGTGCCGATGGATGAGTCACTGGCGCGCTGCGTCGTCGACCTCTCGGGCCGCTTCTTCCTCTACTTCGACGCCACGTTCGCGCGCGACACCGTCGGCGACCTCGCCACGGAGATGGTGGAGCACTTCTGGTACTCGTTCGCCGAGCAGGTGCGCTGCAACCTCCACTTGACGGTACTCTACGGCCGCAACACGCATCATCAGATCGAGGCCATCTTCAAGTCAGCTGCCCGCGCCCTGCACGCTGCCACGCGCCGCAACCCCGAGGGCACAGCGGTGCTCTCCACCAAGGGGCAGATCTGACTGAGCGCGTTACACCGCTTTGGTACCGTGACCTTATGACTTTCGACCTGTGACCACTCATGCTCCAGGATCATCACTTCGCCATCATCGGCGCAGGCAATATCGGGCGGGCGCTCATTGGCGGCCTGCTGAGGGGGCACGATGTAGCGCCCGAAGCGATTCGCGCCACGCGGCGCAACCCCGCAGCGCTTGACACACTCGCCGAACAATTTCCGGGCATCATAACCACTACGGATAACGAAGCCGCTGTACGCGGCGCTACCGTTGTCGTCATCGCCGTGAAGCCGCAGATCGCGCAGAAGGTCATCGCGCAGATTGAGGGCGCGGTCTCGCCCGATGCCATCGTGGTCTCGGTGCTGGCCGGCGTGACGTCGGCGGCGCTGGAGTCGGCGTTTGGCGGCGAGCAGCCAGTGGTGCGCACGATGCCGAACACGCCGATGCTGGTGGACGAAGGCGCCACGGCACTTGCGGCAGGGTCGACCGCCACCGAGGCGCATCTGGCCGTCGTCCGCGCGATGTTCGAGTGCGTGGGCAAGGTCGAGGTGGTGCCGGAGTACCTGATGGATGCGGTGACGGGCCTCTCGGGCAGCGGACCCGCGTACGTCTACATGGTCATCGAAGCACTCACCGACGGCGGCGTGAAGCAGGGCCTGCCCCGCCCCACCGCGTTCCGCCTCGCGGCGCAGACGGTCTTTGGCGCGGCCAAGCTCGTCATCGAAACGGGCAAGCACCCAGCCATCCTGCGCGACGAGGTGACGACGCCCGGCGGCACCGCCATCGCCGCCATCGCCGACCTGGAGTCGCACGGCCTCCGCACCATGCTTATCAACGCCGTCGCCACCGCCACGCAACGTTCGTACGAACTCAGCCAACCGAAGAGTGAATGATCACGATTATCGACTACGGCATCGGCAACCTGCGCTCCATCGAGAAGGCGTTCGAGCGCATCGGCGCTAGCGTGCTGCGCACCGATGACACCGAGCGCATCGCCGAGGCCCAGCGGCTGGTGCTACCCGGCGTGGGCGCCTTCGGGGCGTGCGCCGACGAGATCCGGCGCCGCAACTTGGAGCCCGCCATCCACCATGCGGTAGAGCGCGGCATCCCGTTCCTGGGCGTCTGCGTCGGCATGCAGCTGCTGTTTGACGGGAGCGATGAGATGGGCGACCACCGGGGCCTCGGTCTCATCCCCGGCCGTGTGACCCGCTTCGCGCACGACCTAGCCGATGCCGATGGGCACGCGCTCAAAGTGCCGCACATGGGCTGGAACACCACGGCGGCGACGCGCGAGACGCCGCTCCTTGCTGACCTCCCGGTAGCGCCCTACTTCTACTTCGTTCACTCGTACCACGGCATCCCAGCGAACGCGGCGCATACGCTCGCCACATGCGGCTACGGCGTCGACTTCACGGCGATAGTCCACCGCGACAATGTCTATGGCGTCCAGTTTCACCCGGAGAAGAGCCAAGACAACGGCCTAGCGCTGCTCGCCAACTTCAGCCGCCTCTGACGTGGGCCATGCCACAGCCCAGGCATGCGTGTCTAGGCCGTACGCCGCCGTCCACTGCTCTTTGCCCACGGTGAGCTGGGCATCGATGCCCGAGAGGTTCTTCAGCCGGATCTTCTTGGGCGACATGCGGAAGCCTGTGCGCCGCGCTTTGAGCACGGCCTCCTTGATGCTCCACAGCCGAACAAGCGTGTCGTCGTACGAGCCATTGCCCCCCCTGGCCTGCTCCCAGTAGTCGAGAAACCAGTACTCGTCCGGGTGGAGCAAGAAGCGATGCAGGTCGTCACGGACGGTGCGGCGGACCTCGATGTCCACGCCCACGGGATGCGTAGCCAACGCCGCGAACGCGTGCGTGCCCGAGTGCGAAACGCTCAGCCAGCAGGGCGATACATCGACCTCGACCCACCCGCCTTTCGGTACGCGCAGGTTCACTTCGCGTGGCAGTGTGCCCGTATGCTCGGCGACCAGCTGCCGTAGCGCCACCCGCCCGAGCAGGTGCTCACGCCGCCGCTTCTCGCTACCAAACGTACCGATCCGCTTGCGCTCTACCTCAGAGATGATATCGTGGTAGGCAGGCGCTTGCTCGGCATCGAAGACAAGGCGCTTGGTCGTAACGGTCGGAGGCAGAACGGACATACTGGCAAGATACACAAAGGGCAGAGCACCTGAAGCGCTCTGCCCTCTGCGAAGCTAAATAACGGACTGCTCGGCCTTATGTGGCGGCGGCATAGTTAGCGGCCACGGCGTTCCAGTCCACCACGTTCCAGAAAGCCGAGACATAGTCCGGGCGGCGGTTCTGGTAGTTGAGGTAGTAGGCATGCTCCCACACGTCGAGGCCCAAGATAGGCGTATGGCCCTGCATGAACGGGCTGTCCTGGTTGGCCGTGCTGTACACGTGCAGGCTGCCGTCGCCGTCCACGACGAGCCACGCCCAGCCACTGCCGAAGCGCGTGCCTGCTGCCTTCGTAAAGGCCTCCTTAAAGGCGTCGTACGAGCCAAACGTGCTATCGATGGCTGCCCCGAGGTCACCCGCGGGAGCGCCGCCGCCGTTGGGCGACATCACGCTCCAGAACAGGCTGTGGTTGGCGTGACCGCCGCCGTTGTTTTGCACAGCACCGCGCACGGAGTCGGGCAGGTCTGCAATGCCACGCAGCAGGGCCTCAATCGAGTCCGCGTCCACGCCGCTGCCATCCAGCGCCGCGTTGAGTTTGTTCACATAGCCTTGGTGGTGTTTGCCGTAGTGAATCTCCATCGTCTGCGTGTCGATGTGCGGTTCCAGGGCGTCTTTTGCGTACGGCAGGTCAGGAAGCGTAAAAGCCATAGTTGGTATAGGTAAATGAGTGTTGGAGGAGTCCTCAGCACAGGATCTGTGTGCTTATTTAAATGAAGCCTTCCATGTAAGGTTTATTACATCGATGTAATACTGCGACGGAATACGACACCCTGCCGACGGGCACCTCGGGGTCAAATGATCGTGTCGTCGGGGATGTCGGCGTTCTTGGGGATGACTACAATGCCGTCGCGAATGTAGAAATTTGGCCCCTCGCCCTCCTGCACGTGGTCGCGGTTCTTGATGATGGCGCGCTTCCCGATGCGCACGTTGCGGTCCACGATGGCGCCCTCGATGTACGCCTCTTCCTCTACGCCCGTCGCAATGGGGCCGTCCACGATGCTGCGCTTGCTGGGGTCGTGCCACGGGTAGTAGTCCGAGCCCATGATGACCGAGTTCTTGATCGTGGTGTTGTTGTCGATGAACGAGCGTATCCCAATGACCGAGTTTGAGATCTGGCTGTTGACCACGATGCTCCCCTCAGAGATCAGCGACTCCTGCACGAACGAGCTGACGATCTTGGCCGGCGGCAGCAGGCGTGCGTTCGTGTAGATCGGCATGGTGGTGTCGTACATGTTGAACGGCGGATTGCGCCGCGCCAGCATAATGTTCGACTCAAAGAACGAGCGGATTGTCCCGATGTCGCTCCAGTAGCCCTCAAACGGATAGCTCGCCACACGCAGGTTGTCGATGGCGCGGGGAATGATCTGCTTGCCGAAGTCGTGGTCCTCCTCGTGCCCTTCCAGTTGCTGCTTCAGCAATTCGCTGTTGAAGATGTAAATGCCCATCGACGCGAGGTAGACGCGGCCCTGCGCTTCCATCTCAGCGCTGACCGGGCTGGTCTTGTCCCCGAGTTGATCCGAAGGGGGCTTCTCGTGGAACTCCGTGATAACGCCGTCATCGTCGGTCTTCAGGATGCCAAAGCCGGGCGCATCTTCAGCATTGACGGGGATCGTTGCGATAGAGATATCCGCCCCGAGCGCCACGTGGTGGGCCAGCATCTTGCGGTAGTCCATCGTGTAGAGCTGATCGCCCGAGAGGATAAGGGTATGCGAGTGGCGGTAGGGCGAGATGTGCGGCAGCGACTGACGCACAGCATCGGCGGTGCCCTGGAACCACGACCGCGAGTTGGGGGTCTGCTCCGCCGCCAAAATGTTCACAAAGCCCGAGCGGAAGCGGTCAAACTGGTAGGTCTTCGAGATATGCCGGTTGAGGCTGGCCGAGTTGAACTGGGTCAAGACAAAGATCTTGTTGACGTCCGAGTTGATGCAGTTCGAAACCGGAATATCGATGAGGCGGTACTTGCCAGCGAGCGGGACGGCGGGCTTGGAGCGCTTTGAGGTGAGCGGCATCAGCCGGGACCCGGCACCACCGCCCAGAATTACGGCAAGCATTTCATTCATAGAATCACACAAGAGATAAGAGCGAGAGCATAGTGACTACAGACACACGCTTTTCCTCGTCCCACCGCTTCCCACGTCATGGCAACGGGCGCCTGTCTACACGGCCAGGATAGACCCTGGGCCGCTCAACGTCCACCGCCTGCTCTATTTTTAACGGTTTGCTCACTCCGCTATTCCCCATGCCCTACGTCATGCGCCACCTGCTTAGCCTCACGTTCTGCTCGTTCTTGCTCGCGTTGCCTGCATGGGCGCAGCCCAGCACGGAGGTCTACCTGGCCCCGCTCATGCACACCGCCGACAGCGTGCAAGTGGGCGAGCTGGTCAACATCTCCAAGCACGACGGCTACGACAACCAACCGCAGTTCGAGCACGACAGCCGCTCCCTCCTCTTCACCTCTGACCGCACGCCGCCCACGGATATCTACCGCTACATCATTGACGGCAAGATCCTGGCGCAGGTGACGAAGACGGAGGAAGCCGAGTATTCGCCCAAGCCTATCCCGCTCACACGCGACTTTGCCACCATCCGCGTGGAAATGGACGGCACCCAGCGCATATGGCGGTTTGACGAGCACGGCAACAACCCGATGCTGGCGTTTCCCGAGGAAGACTCGCTAGGCTACTATGCATGGCTCGATACCACCTATGTGGTGGCCTTCAAGCTGGGCGACCCAACATTGCTGCGTCAAATTTCTCTCGCCGGGGACCGTTCGCTCAATCGAGCTCGGACCATCGGGCGCGGCTTCAACGTGATCCCCGGCACACAGCGCGTGAGCTACGTGCTCAAGCGCGACCGCTGGATGGTACGTTGGCTACAACCCCGCAACGGCCTCGACCGCCGTATTGCGTTCCTCCCTGATGGTGTGGAGGATTACGACTGGCTCCCCGACGGCAGCGGCATGCTCGCTGGCAAAGACAGCACCCTCTACGTCTGGACCGAGGCCCTAGACGACTGGAAGCCCGTAGAGACGTTCGAGGGGTTGACCAACATCACGCGCCTAGACGTGAGCCCCGACGGCAAGTGGCTGACGCTCGTAGCTGAGCCAACCGAGTAAGCGCTGTACCGAGGGCGGGTAGGATACTACTCTCTATGGCTCTTTCATAGTCGATTATGTAAGTAAAATCAGCGTTTTCACTGTACTGATTCGTTGGGAATCGGTAGAAATCGACAAGCGTTTTGTAATCTCCTTTGTAATCCCAAGATGCTATCAGCGGGCTACAACAAACCGCTCGCTAACACGGAAGCGCTCGCCTTGCACGGCGAGGAAGTAAACGCCGCTCGCCATAGCTCCAGCATCTACGCGGATTTGCTGGAGTTGGTTGGCCGGCACCTCGGCCTCGTATAGCGTGGCCACTCGCTGGCCTAGGAGCGAGTACAGCGTGATGCGCACCTCCTGCGGCTCGCGCACGGCAAACTGGAGCGTGCCTGTTTGGCTCATTGGGTTGGGATAGAGCGCATCGAGCCGGTACGCCTCAGGGAGCGTAACGTCAAACGCAGTCTCTGGGCCAAAGGACACCGTCCCGTCGAAGTCGATCTGCCGGAGCCGGAAGAGGTAGCTGCCCGGTGGCAGCGTGGCATGCTCATAGCTGTAGTCCGTGCGCTCCAGCGTCGTCCCCTGGCCTACCACGTACGCCAGCTGGGTCCAATCGCCAACAACGTGCGCATCGTCGGTCTCTGTGCCTGTCAAGCGCGACTTGTACTCTAGGTCAAAGCCTGCATTGTTTGACTCCGACGCCGTGGCCCATGCAAAGTGCAGCACGTTCTGCTCTTGGCGAGCCGCAAACGACACCAGTTCGACCGGTAGCACCATGTTGTCGGTGTCGGTGGCCACCACAGGCGAATACCGATCCACGTTGTTGGAGGTGTACTGCTGGTTGCCCATCAGAGTCGCATCGAACGAGAGGCCAGCGATCTGGCTTGCGTCGCTGATGTCTATCTCTACCTGTAGCAGTTGCGTCGCTGTGGTCGGCACCTCGTTGCCTTGGGTGGGGTTGCCGCCATAGTTGTACTCCATCGTGATCGCTACACGCGCATCGGTGTTGTCAGTGGTACTCACGATGGTGTAGAGGTCCAATCCGTCAATATTACCCAGCAGCCCCTGTAAGAGCGTCCCTTTCGTCACTGTGATTTTCGAGCCTGCCACAACACTAGTCCCAAAAGCTGCGGTGTTGTAGTTCAGATAGACCTGCGTATCGCCAAGGCGCGTGCCTGCCGCCGTAGCCTGCACCACCACGTCGAACTGGTAGTTCGTATTCGGCGCAGTCCCTGTGATTTGCTGGTTGGCAAAGGAGAACGTGAGGCCCGTCTGTGCTGAGACCAGTCTAGGGAAAAGCAGAAAAACGAGGACGCACCAAGCAGTAAGACGACAAAAGACACCAGCGTGGGCGGCAGGGTAGCGAACGAGCATAAGTAGCAAGGCGATAGCTTAGTGGCAGCGAGCAGTGCAGACCCAACGAGCATTCGATGGAGCTCACTATTTCAGACGCCCGGTTTCTCCGCTACGAGCATCACGTTGTGCTCAGAAAATCACACTGGTGCCCCCAGTGCTATTTTAGGGATCGATCTGTGTGCCTCGACCCACGTTCTGCTGCCAGTACTCGTTCTTGTCGTCGTTCTGAACCTGCCCGTTCAGGTTGAAGTCGGCACGCAGGTAGCCCGCTGTCCCCACCTGCTGCTGCCAGACCTCGTTCTTGTCATCGTTCTGAACCTGCCCGTTGCCGTTGGCATCCCCCGTCAGCATTCCGTAGAGGGAGGGCCCAAGCTGGACTAGTGGCTGTGTACCGTACGCCCGATTCATTGCAGAACTGAAGTCCACCGCCGAGGGACGCGATCCGGTGAACGCCACCGGATTTGCCGACATGATGGGCAGATGATTGCGGTGGTGGATGACCACGTAGTACTCCCCCATAGGCACATCGACGAGTTGGAGTGCGTGGGCTCCAACTGACGCCGACACGCTGGTGATGGATCCATCGCTCCGCAACAACGCGGCTTGACGGGCTACCGTAGACGTGTCGGACTCGTTGGCCCGCACCTCCAAGAGCACCCAGTCCACGATATCCGTGTTATCTGCGAGGAATGCCTCTGTCACCGCTTCAGTGCCCATATAGCTCCATGGAGCTTGACTAAACGGCTGCCCCAGCGGCAGGACGCCTTGTGCCTGGAGATCGGTGCGCATCGCCCCTTCCGCTTCTGCATACGCCCCTTCCAGAAACACCCTAGACTGCACTGCCACATAGGAGCGCTCAGCAAGACCGAGCACCTCACCGGCGTCCAGCGCGCGGTTGTAGATGTGGACGTCATCGATAGCGCCCACCCACTTCTGATTAGCCCTGTCGCCTGCATCCCAACCACCATTCAGATAGTTAGGTGCGCCGATGTGTAGAAAGCCATCGTACATGGAAAAGAGGCCCAAGTCATCCTGATACGTGTCATGCGACGCCACCCCATCCAAGTACAAGGTCTGCAGTCCATTTTCTCGCACCAACGCTACATGATGCCATGTATCGAGCGCGACGGGCCCCGCTGTTGGTTGACCAGCCACCGAGGCTCCTGCCTCCGTCGTCAGCCAGCCGTGTAACATCCCATCGGGCCCCAAGCTGAGTGCTACATGGTTGTCCCCATCCCCCACGGCGGAAGCACCCGAGTGCTTGGATAGTAGGTAGCGATGTACAGGGGGTAGCTCAGAGGTCTTGAACCAAGCTGCGAACGTGTAGTCTTCTGCTATCCATGTAGATGCCGTGACCTGCGCATACCCATTACCATCAAACGTGATTGCAGCTTCACTAGCCGTTCGATCTGTCCCTAGTGCCCCCCCGAAGTTAGTGCCGTGCTGTCGATCAGCGGAGTCATCAAGGATATTTCCATCAAGAGCATAGCTACCCGTTAGCCTGCCACTGATTGAGGATAACTCGGAGAGGTAGATATCACGCATAGCGTCATCGTCAAATCCGGTTTCATAGATGGTCAAATCATCTAACAAGCCGAAGTAGTACTCACCATAGTCAATCTGTCCATTAGTTCGAACATTGGCATCCGAACCCAGTGTAGCCGACCTAGAAGGCCAAAAGCTCCATGCAGCAGCACTGTTTGTTGCAGCGTCTGTTAGCTCGCCATTGACATAGAGCTTTACTCCGAGTGCGCCACTCATAGTGCTAAGTACCACTCCAACATGCGTCCAACGACCTGGTGACACCGATTCAACAAGATAGACTCGGTTTTCGCATCCTCCCCCCGTACACAGTTTGCTAATGGCTTCAACCTCTAGGCGCTTCAACTGGAAATCATATCGCACACTCCAACCATTAAACGTTCTTGCTTCATAAAACCGCGAAACGAGTGCTCCTCTACCCGACTGCCTCGTCACACTAGGATGCATCCAAAACGTCAACGTGCGCATCTTTCCAGAGGTAAAGGATAACAGCGTGTCTGGGGTTATAACTACATCACTTTAGTGCCCTTGAAACCCCAAGGCCTTGCCCGTCTGAAAATGCCTGTCTGCAAACGGGCGCCATACATTATCTCGTGGTTGACCAGAACCTCCTAGCCCCAATGCATCGACAGCGTCCCCATCAAGTTGATACCGGGCAATCGGGTCAATTCCCACCACTGATCGAGCCGATACGATGTTGGATGGGCGACTGATATTTCCTGAGTAGTCTACAGCAAGGACATGGTAGTAGTAGCGTATGTCGTTGGCGACTGTGTTATCAACATAGGAGATTTGATCAACCTGCACATCTGCTAGCTTGGCCCCTGTTTCCCCCTCGCTCTCGCTTCGATACAGCTCGTATCTGGCTAAGTCCAGCTCCGAGTTCGCAGACCAACTCAGCTTAACCTGCCCCTCGGTGGTGCGAGCTGTCAGGTTGTACGGAGCTGCCGGACGAATGCTATCCCCAATAGGTTGTCCATGAACAAACACCTGAAAAGAGATCGAGTGCTCCGCTGCATCGGCATCTGTAGCAGTCACAGCAACGCTGTATACCCCAGAAGCTTGATATGGCACCCCTAATTGAAAGAAACCGTCCGCCAACTGATTCGGCTCGGCTAAGAGCCCGACAGGCGAAGACGTAAATGTATAAGCAAGAGGATCATCGTTGGGGTCACTGAAGATGGCGGCAAGCGCTCCAAAGTCAAGCCACTCTAACGGTTGCGCGGTCTGATCAGCAATGGTTCTAACAATTGTAGGGTCACCAGTGCTACTTAGTACTTGAAAGGGTAGCGACTCGCTTGCCTGATCGCTTGACACCACCCGTACCAACCCATCTGCAACCCCCTCTGGTACAACACACTCAACCCGATCAGCGGTCCAAGAGATGATATCCGTTGCAGCCAGATCGCCGAACAGTACGGTGCCCGACGAACCGAAGTGCTCGCCAAAGAGGGTAAGTATGTCATCCGCTGAAATCACGCTTGCGCTGATGCTCTCCAGCACTGGTCGAGGCGGACGTACCCAAAGGTTGAGTTGGGTCAGGTAGGAGTTGCCGTCGTAATTGGTCTGCAGGTATAACTCGTGCGTGGTAAATGCTGCATCGTTGGGGATGCGGAAACAGACTTCAAGGCCTTGCTGACTGTCGAAATGACTGTAGCTGTCATACCACGTGCGATAGTCAATGGTCGTGTTGTTCTCGAAGAACACGTGGTCATCATCAGAGCCGCCGAAAGTGTGTCCACCTGTGTTAGTAGCCCGGAAGCAACTGACCTCTCCACGTCGCGCCTCAATGAGAGTGTAGTCAAAGCGAGGTCCAGCACCGTTTGCTACAGACGTACCCGTGAGTTCAGTCCACTCACTGATCTGCGTGGCTCGGTACGTGCTGGTATAAAGGATACCCTCTGTGGCCAGCGCCATATCATCTCGTGGAAAGAGGTCTACCATCCCTTCGGTGTAGTAGCGAAAATCGCTGTCGCCCTTCTCTTTCCAAGACGCCTCACGCGCCGTATTCACGCCCCAGTACACCAGCGCACGGCTGCCATATTGAAACTCGTACTCTCGCTCTTGTGGCGGTTCTAAAAGGCGATCTCTGAATTCTTGGTACACGTTGGTATTTTCTGACACCTGCGGACCAACGAAGTAGAAATACCCGGAAATGTTATTGGCAAACTCTGTATCTCGGGCGGGCTTTGCCTGCACAATGATGCCCCAGGTTCCGTTTACTGCATCTTCGGGCATTGCCATGCTGATCTCCTGAAGCGTGATTTCGTTTCGGTTCAGCTGGGGGACAATGATGGTCTGCTTGGATTCCGTAGAGCCATTGGGACGTACCAACTCTACCTCTAGCGGCACATTGAAGTAGGTATTTCCTTCGTCGCTGCGGTTAACAAGTGATGTGGTAACAGTAAACACATCGCCCTCACCTGGCGGGTAAGGCGATATCGTTGTGTTGGCCTTGTCTAGTTCTAATTCCCAACCTTCCGATTGCAAGCCTACAACTATTTCAAACGCACGCTCGTTGTTCTGATTTGTACTCTTAGGAAGCTTTCTTGACAGATTTTGAGCGGGATTTCAGGTAGCGCTCAATCGTGTCATACGGACGCCGCCCTTGGTTGCGATACCCCTGATGCGTTCGCTCTCGATTGTAGTAAAGCAGCCACCCATCGAGGT
>JBCDJT010000005.1:0-73654 GCA_038747545.1 Bacteroidota bacterium | reverse complement strand
TTCGCGGTGAAGGTGCTTGAGGAGAAGGGCGAGATGGACTCGATCTACGGCCGCACGGCCATCGGCATCCTGATCATGCAGGACATCGTGGCGGTGGTCTTCTTGGCGATCTCGGCGGGCAAGGTGCCCTCGTCGTGGGCGGTGGTGCTGTTCCTCATCGTGGTCCCGGTGCGGTGGCTGCTGCTGCGCTTCATGGACCGGGCGGGGCACGAAGAACTGCTGGTGTTGTTCGGCCTCTCGGTGGCGTTGGGCGGTGCGCAGGTCTTCGACATGTTCAACATCAAGGGTGATCTGGGGGCGCTCATCTTGGGGGTGCTGTTGGCGCAGCATCAAAACGCGAGTGGGTTGGCCAAGTCCTTGCTGGGGTTCAAAGACCTCTTCCTGGTGGGCTTCTTCCTCAGCATCGGCCTACGGGGGATTCCCACCCTGGAGGCACTGCTCGTGGCGGGGCTGTTGGTCGCTGTGGTGCCGCTCAAGAGTGCGCTCTTCTTCTGGCTCTTGACCAAGTTCCGCATGCGCAGCCGGACGTCGTTCCTGAGCGCGCTCACCCTCTCCAACTACAGCGAGTTCGGCCTGATCATCGCCGCCATCGGTGCGGCCAACGGCTGGATCTCGGACGCATGGCTGGTCACGATTGCCGTGGCGCTGGCACTGTCGTTTGTGGCGGCGTCGCCCGTCAACACGGCGGCGCACGCGTTGTACGAGCGGTATCACGACTGGCTCATGCAGTTCCAGCACACGCGGCGGCTGCTGGAGGAAGAGCAGATCGGTACGGGCGATGCCACGGTGGTGGTCTTTGGGATGGGCCGCATCGGCACGCAAGCCTACGACACGCTCAACGCCCGCAGTGCCGAGCATGTGTTGGGGATCGACGTGGCGCCTGAAGTAGTGGAGCGGCACCGGAAAGCCGGGCGTAACGTGATCAAGGCGAGCGCTACTGACACGGACTTTGGGTCGCGCCTCCACCTGGAGCACGGCACGCTCCGGCTGATCCTGCTTACCATGCCGCTGAGCGTGGAGAATGCGGCGGCGGCGACTATGCTGAAGAACAACGGCTACACGGGCCGCATCAGCGCGCTGGTGAAGTACGACGACGAGATCGACATGCTGAAGGAGGCGGGCGTCACGCGCGTGTTCAACCTGTACACCGAAGCCGGCGCTGGCTTTGCCGCCGACGCCTGTCGTGGGCTGATCCCACTGGGGGCGTCTGACGCGAAGGAGCACGGCGTGCTGCTGCCGGCAACGCCCGCCAGCGAGCGGCTGGCTTCCTGACCCTACAACGCCCTATCTCGCCTTCAGGTACGTTGAGGAAGTGGGGCGCAGTTGATATACTCGCTCTGCTACTCGCCATACTTGCAGTGTGAGATCTAACGATGGGTGTAGGTCGAAGAGCCTTCCTGAAGTTTACCAGCATGGCGTTGGCTGGGACCCTCGTGGACCCGAAGCAAGTGGCCATTGCGAGTGGAGACTACTACATCCACAGAAAGCTTGGGCTCGGCTTCCGCAGGCCTAGGCACTGGGTGTTTGAGGCGCTGACGGGCTTCCCCGATCTCAGCAGGCAGCAGATCGTACAAAACCTCGATGCCGAGCAGCAGCGCGTGTTCAACGAGGAGCAGATGGAAACGCTGGTGGCGGCGATCACCAAATACGCCAAGGCCGACGAGCGGTTTGGGCCGTGTATCACCGTGCATCGCAACGCCGATGATTACGACCCGGCCGTGGACAGCCTCTGGGCGATCGTGGATGACTATGTTGAAGGCATGCCCTTCCTGCTGAAGGACTATGCGTGTATCGTGGCACCGCACGAGGTGCGCCTTTCCAATTGCGAGGCTGTGCAGCTGAAGTCTCGGTATGTGTTTGAGCATGAGAGGATCGCCCCTGTGCTGATCGAAGACGAGTGCATTGCCGTCGCGCACCGCAATGCCCTCTATAGCATCCACTTGTATGATGCCCCTGCGATCAGTGAAGGGGCGGGCGAGGCGTTTGCGCAGTTCAAAAGTAGCTTGCACCTCATCTGATACGCCATATCGTATCCGACCAACAGCCAACCAGCAAGCAGGCGACAAGATGACACTGATGCCACCACCTGCGGCCAGCCACAAGAACAGCAGAACCGTATCCCTCGTGCTCGGAAGTGGAGGCGCGCGCGGTCTGGCTCACATTGGCGTCATCAAGTGGCTGGAGGAACACGGCTTCCGCATCGTCTCGATCTCGGGCTGCTCGATGGGTGCGCTAGTGGGCGGAATCTATGCCGCGGGCAAGCTGGAGGAGTTCGAAACGTGGGCGCGAGCCATCGACAAGATGTCAATCTTGGGCTACCTCGACATCTCATGGCGCGCCAGCGGCTTTGTACGCGGCGACAAGATCATCGATACGTTGGTTGGCGTAGTGGGAGACTGGCAGATCGAGGACCTGCCCATCGCCTACACGGCGGTGGCCGCCAATCTGGATACAGGCAAGGAGGTCTGGTTTCAGTCGGGGCGCTTGTTCGAGGCCATCCGCGCGTCGATCTCGTTGCCGTTCTTTTTCACCGCGTTCGATTACAATGGCCAGCGGCTGGTTGATGGGGGTGTGCTCAACCCAGTACCGATCGCCCCCACCTTTGGCGACCAGAGCGACATGACCCTCTCCGTAAACCTGGGAGGCGATCCTGAGGAGATTGATCCCGAACCGCCGGAGGCCCCAGCGCCAGAGTCGTCGTGGGCGGAGATCAACGACAAGATTGCGCGCTTCTTCAAAGACCTCTCGGCGGATGAGGACCTAGCCGAAACGAAGCGTGAGTTGGGGGTCTTTGAGGTGGGCCTGCGCGCCTTCGACGCGATGCAGAACACCATCGCGCGGCAGAAGCTGGCCGCCTATCCGCCCGACTTCGAACTGACGATCCCCCGTAACATCTGCGAGACGCTGGACTTCCACCTGGCCAACGAGGTGATCGCGTTCGGGTACCTCCGTGCAGCAAAGAAGCTGGGCCACCTGCTGTAGTTAGGTCCAACTGATGAGGGGGTAATGTGACGTTTTGGGCGCGCGTACACATATCTGCTTCGTGCCAGCAACTTATCGCCTAGGCGAAGGAGTTAAGATCTCCTTGCACATGAATAGGGCTTGTGATAGATGAACCTGCTGCACTATATCGTTCGGGGCGTTGGCGTGCTGGGTGCTCTCGGCCTCTTCCTGCTTGCGCTTGTTGTCATGGCGTACGCGATGGTCGAGGGCGGAAGCGTGGTCGCCAAGATTCTGGAGTTCAACTCCTCCGAGTACCGCGTCATCTACAACACGATGACGGTGGTAGACCTCTTCTTGCTCGGCTTCAGCGTGCTCATTGCCGCGGTAGGGATCTACGAGCTTTTCGTGGGCGCATTGCCCAACATGCCGCTGTGGCTGCGCGTGACGGACTTCGACACCCTCAAAGCGGTGCTGATCAAGGCCGCTATCGTGGTCATGGGCATCTCATTCATGGGCCGTGCCGTGACATGGGAAGGTGAAGAGAATTTGCTCAACTACGGCGTGGCTGTCGCCGTGGTGATCGCCGCGTTGAGCTTCTTCCTCACCACCAAGACAGCCGGCCAGAAAGCCCAAGAGGGGGCATCTAAGGCGCCTGCCGAGGAGACTACCGACAGCGAGGGCGACGCGCCATCGAAGTGACCCTGGCGCTGCTGCTCAGGCAGCCGACCGCTCCTGCTCTTTGTATTGCAACTCGTACAGGCGGCGGTAGAGGCCACCAAGGCTAAGCAACTCCTGGTGCGTGCCGCGCTCGCGAAGCTGGCCCTTGTGCATCACCAAGATCTGGTCGGCGTGCTGGATGGTAGAGAGGCGGTGCGCGATCACGATGGATGTGCGGCCCTGCATCAGCCGCTCCAGGGCCTGCTGGATAAGCGCTTCGGTCTCCGTATCGACGCTGGATGTGGCCTCGTCGAGCACGAGGATGGCGGTGTCGAAGACGACGGCGCGCACGAACGATAGCAGCTGCCGCTGCCCGTGCGACAAGGAGGCGCCGCGCTCGCGCACGTCCTGCTGGTAGCCGTTCGGCAGTCGCTCGATGAACGTGTCGGCGCCGATGAGGCGGGCGGCCTCGCGCACCTGCTCCAAGCTGATGTCGGGATTGCCGAGCGAGATGTTGCGCTCTACCGTGCCCGAGAAGAGGAAGACATCCTGCAACACCAGCCCGATGTGCTGGCGCAGCGTCTGCAGGTCCAACGCCGTGATGTCGACGCCGTCGAGTGTGATGCGGCCGCGCTGGATGTCGTAGAAGCGCAGCAGCAGGTTGATGATGGTGCTCTTGCCCGCACCCGTGGCGCCCACAATGGCTGTGGACTGGCCGGGCTCTACCGTGAACGAGACGTCGCGCAGGATCCAGTTGGGGTCGTCTTGCGATTCCACATCGGGGTCGTAGCTAAACCACACATTCTCGAACACGATGCGGCCCTCAGCCTCCGGGAGCTTGGTGGGCGTATCGGCTTGTGCGAGCGATTCGTCGCGGTCCAGCGCGTTGAAGATGCGCTCGGCGCCCGCCATCGCGCTCTGCAGCGTGTTGTACTGGTCGGAGAGGTTGCGGATGGGCTCGAAGAACTGCCGGGTGTACTGGATGAAGGCGATCAGCACACCCAGCGTGAGCGCCCCGTCCATCGCCCGCACGCCGCCGACCCAGATCACCAGCCCGAGCGCGATGGAGCCAATGATCTCGACAGAGGGCCAGAAGATAGAGTAGTAGAAGATCGTCTTGACCTGCGCCTGCCGGTGGTCGTTGTTGATGCCATCGTAGCGGCGCATCTCTTCGGCCTCGCGGCGGAAGACCTGGACGATCTTCATGCCCGTCACGTGCTCCTGCAGGAACGCGTTGAGGCGGGCCACCTGCGTACGCGTCTCGCGGTACTGCTCACGCACCCGATTGCGGAACCAGAACGTCATGCCCACCATCAGCGGCATCACGCCCAGCGTCACGAGCGCCAGCCACCAGTTGAGGCTGAACATGAAGTAGGCGATGAAGACGAGCCGGGCCAGGTTGCCCAGGATGACGATCACGCCCGCCGAAAGTACGTCGCTCAGCGACTCAATGTCGGAGGTGACACGGGTGATGAGGCGGCCGATGGGCGTCGTGTCGAAGCGGCGCAGCGGCTGCTTCTGGAGGTGGCGGTAGAGCTTGGTGCGCAGGTCGTAGATGGCGTTCTGGCCGATCCACTGCGTCAGGTAGCTGTTGACGAAGGTGAGCACGCCTTCGCCCACCAACACCAGCACGAGGAAGAGGATAATACGCAGCAGCCCCTCCAGATCGCCGACCACGATGTGGTCGTCGATGGCGATCTGGACGAGGCGCGGGCGTAGCGGCCCGAGGAAGGCCGCCGTCAGGGTAAGCGTCAGGGCCAGCAGCACCCATCCCTTGTACGGCATCAGGTAGCGCACAAAGCGCTTGAGCAGCGTGCCGTCTAGACCGGGGCGGTCCTTGGTTAAGTCAGGGGAGGAGGGGCGGGCCAAGAATCAGACGCGGGTTGGGTTAGTCGGTGAGCAGTTCGATGCGCGTGACGCTGTCCGACGTCTGGTCGAGCATCATCTGTTCGCCGTTGGCTTCCACATCGATGCCGCCCTTGACGGTGGTCGTCACTTCGGCGCCGACCATGATGCCGTCTTTGGAGAAGTAGTACGTGCCGCTTTGCGTGCCTTTCAGGCTGACAATGGCGGTTTGTCCCATCTGGCTCATCTCGCCGTCGATCACGTTGGTACCTTCTAGCGAGATCACGAAGACGCTCATGCCGGCGCGCTCTTCTTCGCCCGTGACGGTGTAGTTCGATTCCACGGTGCCAATCACACCGGGCTGCACCTCGGTCTCGCGCGTGGTCGACCACGTGGTGCCCATCGCCAGCGGCTCATCGGGGAGCTTGAGGAAGAAGTTGTCGAACTGCCCAGCCATGTTGCCGCCCGGCGCGCCCTCCGCGATCGTAGGCGTTTCGATGATATCGACAGAGCCGTCGTCGTTCATGGTGAAGAGGTAGCCGCCCGTCATCATGTCCATCATGTTAATCTCCTGCTTGCCGCCACCTGCCTCGACGGCTACGTCGAGCGATTCGAAGACGGCGCGGACGGTATCGGCCTCGGCAAAAGTGACGGCGACGATGCCTTCGGTCGTGCTCTCTACGTCTTGCTCAAACTGGGGCGATATGGTCGACTGCTCCTGCTCCGTCGTTTCTTTGTAGCGGAGCGTTTCGCCCGGCGTGCGCATGTATGCGCTTTGCGCGACGGCAGGCATAGCGATGAGTGCGGCAAGCGCCCACAGCGATAGGGTACGTTTCATAGGTAAAGTCCAGTTGGTGGATTAGGGGGAGCATGAAGGACTGGAGGCGAGCGCCATCACACAAAGACGGGGTTCAATTCCTCTGCAGTCGCGGTGTTCTGAAAGCTAGCTAAGCCGTTGGGGGGAAGATGTGATAAGCTGGCGCCTCCGAAAGCGTCCGGTAGGCGCAGGCCGCCGGGCATGACACGTTCAGTGGGCCACAAGCATCGTGCGGTTTGTGCCCGTGATCTCGATGTCGACAGACAGGCCCGTGCCCGCTCGGTCCTGCCCGCCACTGATGGCTTGGTTGATCTCGGAGCCGACCATGATGCCTTCGTCTACGGCGTAGTAGTACGCACCGGTCTGCGTACCTTTGAGGTTGACGATGACTGGCATGCCTTGCTGCTCCGTCTCGCCGTCGATCACATAGGTGGCGTCGACGTCGATGACGACCACATCCAGGCCGGCCTTAGTGGCGGTGCCCTGCACGGTGTAGGTGGTTTCTATGGTGGACGTGACGCCCTGCTGCACCAAGCTCGCGCGGGTTGTGGTCCAACTCGTCCCTTCGGCGAGGTCTTCTTCGGGAAGCTCGAGAAAGAAGCCGTCGAATTGCTGTGCAACGTTGCCACCCGGCAGCTGCATAGGGACCGACAGCGTGGGGGTCAGGAGCACGTCTACCGCGCCGTTGTCGCGCATGGTCATCGTGAATCCGCCCGTCATCACGCTGAGGAGGTCCGTCGCCTCTTTGGCGCCCGACAGGTCTACGGCGAGGTCGTATTGGTCGTACATGGCCCGCACGGTATCGGCCTCGGCGAAGGTGACCGTGATCAGGCCTTCGCCGTCTACGTCGATAACTTGCTCCGCTTGCGGCACAACGGTCGTCGTGACGAAATCGCTGGCGACGCTGTACTGCAGGGAACGGCCGGGCGTGCGGTCATAGACGGTTTGCGCGGCGGCTGACGTGACAAAGGCAACGACAAGCGCATACAGCAAGAAAAGACGTCTCATAGAAAGTCCAGTTGGTGGAGGAGAGAAGACGCAAGGACCGAAGGCCAGTGCCGTCATACAGGGATAGGCACCAGCTCCTGCGCGATCACGGTCTTCTGGTGGCTACGAGCCGCCTCAGCGCAAAGATGCGTGAGGTCTACAGGATTGTAACGGGCGCTGAAATGCCCGAGCACCAACTGGTCTACGCCTGCCTCGGCGGCGACCTGAGCGGCTTGGGCCGCGGTGCTGTGGCCGCGGTCCCGGGCGAGGTCGGCGTGGACGTCGCGGTAGGTTGCCTCGTGGTAGAGGACGGCGGCGCCTGCGGCCAAGGCGATGCCGGCTTCGCACGGGCGCGTGTCAGTGACGTAGGCAAACGCCTTCCCAGGCTGCGCTGGGCCGACGACTTCGTCGGAGCGCACGACCCGTCCGTCAGGGGTGGTGACGGCCTGCCCGCTCTTCAGCTGGCCGAGGGCGGGGCCGGTGGGCACGCCGAGCGCTCGGGCTTTAGCGGCATCGAGCACGCCGGGGCGGTCGGTTTCGGTGAAGCGGTAGCCGAAGCACGGCACAGTATGCTCGATGGGCCTGGCTTCCACGCGGTAGTGTGCGGTCTCGGCCACGACGGCGTGCGGCGTGCCGGGCGCCAGCTCCACGATGTTGAGATCGTACGGCCACCGCCCCTTGCCGGGCAGGCTGTCGACGAACGCGCGCAGGCCGGTAGGCCCAACGACTAGCAGGTCCACGCGATCGGGTTGGGTGAGGGCGAGCGAATTGAGGAGGCCAGGGAGACCGAAGACGTGGTCGCCGTGGAGGTGGGTGATGAAGCAGGCCCGCAGGCGGCTCGGCTTTACGGACGTCTGGGCCAGTTGGAACTGCGTGCCCTCGCCACAATCGAACAACAGCGTGTCGCCACTGCGCGGGTGCTCCAGCGTCAGCGCCGAGAAGTGGCGCCCGTAAGCAGGAAGGGCTCCAGATATCCCGAGTGGGGTGAGGGTAAAGGCTGTCAAGAAGTTCGGTAGCGCAGCGTCACAATAGGGCGCGGCGCCATACGGGCGGCAGCGAGGCTGCGTTCCTCGCTGCCGCTTGGTCCGCCAGCGGCCTCAGCGGCTGTGCAGCCGCGCCTTGGTCGTCGTTGTGCTCTCGCGGTCCGAGGTCATGGTTCGGCCCATGGCCTCTATTTCGCTGTAGGCTTTGGTCTCCGTAGTGCGGTCAAAGCCGACGAGTAGGCCTTCGTCCACCGCGAAGTAGTACGTGCAGGTGTGCGTCTCTTTGTTGTCCAAGTTGACGTCGCTGCCCGTGCTGGTTTCAAACAAGCCCTGGGTCGTCGTCTCACCGGTCATCTCGATGACCTGCACCTTATAACCGCTCATGGTGGTCTCATTCACCACCCTGAAGGTGTAGGCATCCGAAAATGTGCCGCCTTGCTCGCTTTCCACATTCCGGCTCCAGGTCCACGTAGTGCCTTCGGTGAGCGGATCTTGCGGCAACGGCGGGAAGAACAGCTTAAGCTCACCGGCTATTGAGCTGCCCAGCACAGGGTCACGCGTCAGTTCGGGGCGCTGGGCGACGCTGCCCATGCTGTCGGCACGCAGCGCGAAGCGGAAGGCGCCTTCGATGTCGTCTACGAGGTCATAGGATTGCAGGTCGAGGGGGTCACCCGATTCGAGGTCAAAGCGCTCAACGGCGGCTTCCACGCTATCGGCTTCCTCAAAAGTGAACGCGAGGTTCAGATCGCGCTCGAAGATGCGGTCAAAGGCGGCGGTAGGCGTAAACGTTGTGCTTTCTGAGTCCGTGGAGATGCGGTAGCGCAAGACCTCGCCGGGCGTGCGTGTGTACGTGGGGGCTTGGGCCAGAACGGGTGCGGCAATGAGCAGTGCGAGTGCCGTGAATGTGTAGAAACGAGGGCGCATAGGAATCCAGAGGTCAAGGTGTGACAAGGCCGCCGCCGCTCATGAGCAGCGCAGCGCGAAGAACATCAGCGGGTCCGGATAGGCTGTGTGGGGGTAACGCAGGCCGCAGCGACTTTGATATGGCTGATGGTCAGGGCAAGGATGCAATTAACATCTTTTAACAGCGCGCCTCTGCAGGTGGCCGAGCGCAGGCGGTCGCTTTACCGCAGTGCGCGGCGTAAAGTGTGGGCGCTTGGCCGAAACTGCAGCCTCCCTTCTGGCGTGCATGGCGCATGCCCAACGCCTCGTCTACGCTTCTCTATGGGTCCCCTGGTGCGGCCATGCACGGGACCTGGTACACGCGCCTACAGGCCGTGCTAGCGACCGACGAGGTGCTGGTGCTGACGCCCGACGCCGATGCCCGCACGGCGGTCTTGGCCAAGCTAGAGAAGGAAGGTGTGGCGCTGCCTCCCGAGCAGGTCCAGACCTGGACGTCGTATCTGTGGGCCGCTCTGCAACGCCAGTGGGCGCCGTGGTCCGCACAAAACGGCTTTGCTCCCTCTCGGCCGCCGATCTACCTCGCGTTTGAGCAAGCGCAGGTGGTGATGGATGCCGTCGTGCGCCCTATGCGGGAGGCCGGCCACTTTGACGGCTGGGCCCTGGGTCCAGCGTCGCTGGCGGCCGAACTGCTCGACGTGCGCGCTCATGCGGCCAGCGGTGCCGTGACACGTCAGCAGCTCTCGGCGGCGTTACCGGATGACTCGCCAGCCCACACAGCGCTGGACGCCTTCGCCGACCGGTGCTGCAGGTTCAACCTGATCGACTTCGCGACCTTGGCCCGTACGGCCAGGGCCGCACCCGTGCCTAACGCCGTCGTATTCGCCTACCGCGTGGATGAGTGGCCCCCCGTCGCGTTGCAGATGCTGGCGCAATGGATGGAGGCAGGCACAACCTGCGTGGCCGCGGCCGACCCGCACGGCGGCACCCGCTTCCGCCTCGGCGTAGATGCTCGCTTCACGAACGCATGGTGCGAGCGATTCGGTAAGGTGGCGTCGAGTGAGGCGCGCTCCACCCCGCCTAGCCGCTTGGCGGATGAGGTGGTGCGCCTCATGGCCGAGCCGGACAGCATTCCGCGAGCCGCTGCGCTCCACGCCTTGCGAGGACACCTTGCCGATCGCAAGCGGCCGCGGCTGTTCCGGGCAGTCACAGGTGCCGTACGGAGCAGTCTCAATCTGGGCATCCCGCCCGAAGGTGTTGCACTAATTGCCCCATACATCGACGGGGCGAGCCAGGTCCTGCTGGCCGATGCGTTTGACCGCGCCCAGATCCCGCTCGCCTTCGCGCGCCGCCAGCAGCGGCTCACCGCCGCCGCCGACGTGCGTGCCCTCCGCACCGTCTGTGCCTTGCTTGCGCCCAGCGCGTTCGTCGCTCCACACGCAGACGACCTCGCCCTAGCGCTGCAGCGCCTGGTCTCCAGCCTCGACCCGCTGCGTGCGCGCTTGCTAGTCGATCTGCTGTTCGAGCCAGCCACTGGCGTGCTGCGCGACACGTCGGCGTTGCGAGCCAAGGATGCGACGCGCTTCTCGGAGCAGCAGCACACCGCGTACAACACGCTACTCCATCGGCTGTCTCCGCTCAGCGGCGACGTCAGCCTGTCCGAGTTGATGGCTTCGGCGCTGGCCATATTTCCCGACCCCTTCAGCATGTTGCCACCGATTCAAAGCCTGCGCGACGCCGCCTCACGTTTCCTCGATCTCGCCGATGCGCTTGGCGTCCCCCGTGGTTATCGCCTCCAGCGCTTCTTCGACACGCTCGATGCGGGCTTCCTCGCGCCCGCGCTGCCAACTACGCCATCCGGTCAGGTGGTCGCTTATTCGGTCGATAGCTTCTTGCGTGAAGACCGGGCCGTAGCCCTGCAGGTGTGGCTCGATGTGCAGGCTCCTACATGGATGCCTACGCCGTACGCCGCGTTGATGAACCGTGCCACGCTGTCGGCCTCGTGGCCTGCCGAGGCCGCATGGGAGGCCAGTGACGAGCGGGCGTGGCGGCACGACCAAGCTGTACGGCGTGTGCGCAGCTTGCTAGACCGCTGTACCGACGGCGTCTACGTGTGCAGCCACCGCGACCCGCAGGCTACGCTCGCGCCCACGCCGCTCTTCGAAGCGCTCCACACCATCGCGGAGGGGTCACGATGAGCGACCTCGTGCTGCGCGATGCACAACGGGAAGCGCTGGACTATGCCGGCGGGCGGATGGGCATCGCTGCGGTGCCGGGCAGTGGCAAGACCACCACGCTGGCTGTGCTCGCCACGCGGCTGGTGCGGCAGGGCTGGACGCGCGACGGTGGCCACCTGCTGATCGTCACCTACCAGCGGGCGGCGGCTGAGAACATCCGCCAGCGCATCAGCAAGATGCTGCGCAAGGCTGGCTTGTCCGATCGCGGTGTGGAGGCGCGGACGCTGCACAGCTTGGCATTCGGCATCGTGCGCAGCTACCCGAGCTTGGCAGGGCTGGGGCCCGAGTTTGGGGTGCTGGGCGGGCGCACCAAGAGCCGCTTCATCGACCAGGCGCTCACGCAATGGCGCACGCAGTTTCCCGAGCGCTGGGCGGCACTCGTCACGGCCTCGCCGTCGGCGCACAAGCAGCTGGAGCGATTGCTGCCCGAGGTGTGCCGCTCGGTGATCTCGACGGCGAAGAACCTACGCCAGTCTCCGAAAGCCGTCGCTGAGCTCATCGAAGGCAGCATCGACACGCTGACGCCCTTCCTCGACATCGGACGCTATGTGTACGAGCACTACGTGGCGGCGGCCGAGCGGGCGGGCCTCCTCGACTTCGACGACATGGTCTGGCGCGCCGCCGACGTGCTCGACACGTACCCGCACGTCCGCGACGAACTGCGTAGCCAATGGCGCGTCGTACTGGAGGATGAAAGCCAGGACAGCGTGCCGCTTCAGGAAACGCTGCTCGGGCTGCTGACGGGGGAGGACGGCAACTGGGTGCGTGTGGGCGATCCTAACCAAGCGATCACCAGCTCGTTCACCGCCGCCGACCCCAAATATTTCCGCCAGTTCGTGCAGTCCGAGCCTGTGCAGGCCGTCGAACTCGACGAGTCCGGTCGGTGTGCGCCCAAGATCATCGCCCTCGCCAACAACCTCGTCGACTGGGTGCGGCATGAGCATCCGGTGCGTGAGGTGCGCCAGCAGACGTTCCGCGACCAGCACATCCAGCCTACGCGCCCGGATGACCCGCAGCCCAACCCGCCTGATGCCGAGAGCCGCATCCACACGCAGGTCTATGACACGCGCGCCGACGAGGTCTTCGACGTGAGCAAGCGTGCTGCGGCCTACGCCGAGCGCACACCGGCGCACACGCTTGCCATCGTGACGCCCACCAATGCCATGGGGTACAGTGTCATCGAACTGCTCAAGAAGAACCGCGTGCCGTTCGACGAGGCGCTGCAGGGCAATCCCGTGGTGCGGATGGTGCTGGACGGTCTCCGCGCCGTGTTCGCACTTGTGGCTACGCCGTTCGACCGCGCCGCCCTCGAAGACAGCTACCTCGCCCTACGCACGCTGCTGCCTGACCTCGACCAGTCTGGCGATCACGAACGCGTCGCGGTGCTGCTGCGCAGTTGCTACCAGCCCGAGCAGCTTGTCTTCCCAAGCGCAGGTACCAACCCGCGCAGCGCCCTGCCGCCTGCCGACCGCTTCACGCTGGGCGATTACGACGCTGCCCTCCGGTTGGCCGTTCACCTGCGCCGATGGCTGGCTGCTGCCGAGCAGCCCATCTACGCCTTCACGATGGCCATATCCTACGAGCTGTTTTCCGGCGAAGCGCTTGATGTGGCCCGTGTCGCCGCAGCCCACCTGCGCCAGCGCGCCGACCAGCACCCCGAGTGGCGGCTGCGCGACTTCGCCGCTGAGATGCAAGGCACGGAGATGACACGGATCCTCACCGACCAAGATGACGAAGGCTTTGAGCCGCGCCCAGGCATTGTTACCGTCACCACGAGGCACCGGGCCAAAGGATTGGAGTGGGATCTCGTCTTCCTGCTCGGCGGCGACGCCGTCTGGTTTCCGCACACCCTCGACGACTACTTCCGTGGCGAGTATGCGGCCTTCGGGGGCAACCCTGAGGCCGATGCCACGCTAACCTTGCAAGCGCTCGTCGAAGCCCAGCGCCTCCCCAGCCGTCGCCCCACCGACGTGGCCCGCTGCAGCTTGATCTCCGAGCGCTTGCGGCTGCTGTACGTTGGCATCACCCGCGCAAGGCGCCACCTGATGCTCAGTTGCGCACGGACGGTGGAGCAAGGCGGACGCTTGTACCCGACCGATCCTGCTGCAGCGTTCATGGCCATCCGGGCAGGCTTCTCAGGTCAAGCTGCCCGGTAAGGTGTGTGCAGGGGCGGCGTCCACATATGCCCACTGACGAACGCGGGCACCGAGAGCCTTGCCGCTGAAGAGGCAGTAGGTAACCTAGATCGGGGGCCAGCGGCCGACAGCGCGCTGGGCAGGGTGAACTTCTCGCCACCGAGGCGGCTCACATTGTGAAAATCGTTAACGCTACGCGGCCCAACCGCAGGACCGACGTCGTAGCGACTACCCAGGCGTGCCTACACGGCCCCCAAGCGTGCAAAGGCAACTGGAAAGTAGCGGCACCTTTTACATGCAAAACCGCCAGTATGCAAAAACGCCGATCCCAATGCGGAATCGGCGCTTCATGCGGTCCGGACGAGACTCGAACTCGCGACCTCCGGCGTGACAGGCCGGCGTTCTAACCAACTGAACTACCGGACCTGATAGTGTCAGCTGCTCTTTCTGAGCGGGCGCCCAATATAGGCTCGTGGTTTTGCAGATTGCAATACCTGAGCGCGGCAGGGGTGCTCTTTATGTTTTGTTCACCGAGGCGCCTCCGAGACGCGTTTCGTAACGATCCAGAGGCTACCGGGCCAGAGGTGGCGACCATACACGATAAGCCGTTTCTTACACGTTGGTACCGCTCGCCACTGCCCACACGTACGCTGACATGCGCGTTTCGCTGCTTCTACTGCCGTTGCTGCTGCTGTTCAGCCAGGCCTGCACCGCGCAGCCTGCCGCTACGGATCCAGTCACAGCACTGCGCACGGGGGACTATGCGGCGGCAGAAAGCGCATTGGCCGTGCTCGTGGAAGAAAGCGACTCGCTGCGTCAGCAGCACGTTCAAGCCTATGCTGAGGTCTTTCGCGTTCAAGGGCGTTACGACGAAGGCATCGAGGCGCTCACGGCACTGGCCTACGATTACGACGACGCGCCCACGTGGCACGCCCTCAGCACGCTGTACCGAGCCGTCGGGGCATGGGCCGATGTAGCGGAGACGGCATCCCGTGCCGACCAGCGTCCACCGTACTGGCCCAACATCGTTATGCAGGGCGAGGTGGCATACCGACAGGGCGAGGGGCGGCTGGCTGGACAGCTCTACTCCATGGCGCTCTCGGCCTTCCGCGAAAACCAGCTACGTACGCCCGCCGACCTGCGCGCCGCGGCGGAGTCGGCTGCGCGGCTGGAGGAGTTCCACGACGCCAACGAAGCGTACCGTCTGGCCTACCGTATCGACAGTCAAGACCCAGCAACGCTGCTCGGCTGGGCCGATCTGTTTCGGAGCAAGTACAACGACGCCGAAGCACGCCGCACGTACGAAGAGGTGCTGGCCATGAATCCGCGCCACCCCGACGCGCTCGTTGGGCGGGGGCACCTGCAGGGGTTTGCTGGCAAGGAAGCAGCGGCGCGCGCGGCGCTTGAGGTCAACCCGAACCACACAGGGGCACTGAACCTGTGGGCAGGCGTCCACATTCTCGATGCCGACTATGCGGCGGCAGCGGGGAAGGCACAGCAGGCCCTCGGCACAGACCCTGTAAACCTGGAATCCTGGGGGCTCCTCGCGGCGGCGCGCTACCTGCAAGCCGATAGCACAGGCTTTGCCGAGGCCGAAGCGCAGGTGCAGCAGATGACGCCGCGTTCGGCCACGTTTTACTTGACCCTGGCCGAGCACGTGTCCAACCGTTTCCGCTACCCGGCGGCTGAGGCATTCACGCGCCAAGCCGTACGGCAAGAGCGGCGCAATCCGAAAGCGCTGGCCGAGTATGGCCTCGCGCTGCTGCGCAATGGCAAGCCGCGTGAGGCCCGTCGCTACCTGGAGTCCAGCTTCGAGCGAGACGGCTTCAACCTGTTTGTAGGCAACACGCTGACGCTGCTTGACCAGGCGCCCAACTTCCGCACGCTGCAGAGCGAGCACTTCATGCTGTACGTTCACGAGAGCGACGTGGAGGTGCTGGGGCCGTTGATGCTGGAGCAAGCCGAAGCAGCGTTCGCGGCGTTCACGGCGCGCTATCCCTACCGACCCGAAGGTAAGATCCTGATCGAAGCCTACAACGACTCTGACGACTTCGCCGTACGGGTGGGCGGGGTGCCCCACCTGGGGCTGCTTGGCGTCGCGTTTGGCGACATCATCGCGCTCGACTCGCCGCAGGCACGCAAGGGCGAGTCGTACAACTGGGCGCGCACGCTCTGGCATGAGCTTGCGCACACCATGGCCATTGGTGTGACGGACTTTCAGCTGCCACGGTGGTTCACCGAAGGGCTCTCGGTCTACGAGGAGCGGCTGCACAACCCGGCGTGGGACCGCGACATGGACTTCGCCTTCTATGCCGCCCTCGACCAAGACAGGCTGCACCCGATCGCTGAAATGGATCGGGGGTTCACACGCCCGGCATTCCCAGGCCAGGTGCTCCTGAGCTACTACCACGCCTCTAAAGTGATTGAATACCTCACCGGACTGGGCGGCTTCGAAACGGTGGTGCAGGTGCTGGAATTGCTGGGCGAGGGCGTCGCCATCAACGAGGCGCTGGCAACGGTCACCGGGCAAGAGCTGGAGGCCCTGCAGGCGCAGTTTGATGCCTTCATCGAAGCCCAGCGCGCGCCCTACCAAGCCGTGCTTGGCGAGGCGCCTGTCGACGAAGCGGGCCAGGTGGACGTCGCGCAGTCCGAGAATCCGTTTCTCAAACGTTTGGGGGAGGGCGAGCAGGCTGCCGCGGCGGGGAACACAACCGAGGCCATCGATGCATTCGAAGGCGCCATCGATCTCTTTCCGCGCTACGTCGGGCCGCAGAATCCGTACGGACAGCTCGCCGCGCTTTACGCCAGCCAAGGGCAGGTCGATGAGCAGATACGTGTCCTAGAGGCCTACCTAGCGCTCGCTGAGAGGGATGATGCCGCCATGCGCCAGCTAGCCGAACTGCTCGACGAGCGCGGCCAGGGCGAGCAGGCGCGGCGGTGGTGGGCAGAGAGCTTGAACATCGACCCGTACATCCCTGAGGTGCATGAACGCCTCGCCGTGCTGCATGCCCGGGCCAACGATTGGCCGCGGGCGATCCGCGCACGCGAAGCCGTGGTGGCGCTGCGTCCCAACGACGCGCCGCAGGCGTACCTAGCGCTGGCCCTCACACTCGACGACGCGGGAGAGCCGGAACGTGCCAAGCGCGCCGTCCTGATGGCTTTAGAAGACGCTCCTACCTTCCGCGAAGCGCAGAAGCTGCTGCTGCGGCTGGTTGACCAAGAGGTACCCTGATGCGCAGGCCAGGCCCACACATTGACCACCCTTTCCAACCCTGAATATGGCTGAACAAACCAGCATCGAAGCTCAACTCGACGCCCTGCGCGAGGGCAAACAGCGGATCGAAGCGCAGCTACGCAAGCGCATCATCGGGCAGGAGGCCGTAGTCGAGCAAGTGCTGACGGCGCTCTTCGGCGGCGGCCACTGCCTCATCACGGGCGTCCCTGGCCTCGCTAAGACGCTGCTCATCCGCTCGCTCGGCGAAGTGCTGGACCTCTCCTACAAACGCATCCAGTTCACGCCCGACCTCATGCCCGCTGATATCACCGGCATCGACGTCATCGAGGAAGACCCGGATACGGGGCGCCGTGAGCTGGTCTTCGTGCAAGGCCCCATCTTCGCCAACATCATCTTGGCCGATGAGATCAACCGCACGCCGCCTAAGACACAGGCCGCGTTGCTGGAGGCCATGCAAGAGTACCAAGTGACGGCCCGCGGCAAGGCGATGCGGCTTGACCGGCCGTTCTTCGTCCTGGCCACGCAGAACCCCATCGAACTGGAGGGCACGTACCCGCTGCCCGAGGCGCAGCTCGACCGCTTCATGTTCAACGTTGTCATCGACTACCTGACCGAGGAGGAAGAGCTCAGTGTGGCCCTCGCCACGACCTCGAAGGCGCAGGCCGAGCTCGACACGGTCATGACTGGCGAGGAGCTGATGGGGTACCAACAAGCGGTCCGGCAGATCTTCGTGCCGCAGAACGTGGGGCAGTACGCCGTGAAGCTGGTGCGCGCTACGCGTCCGAAAGACCCGAAGTCGCCCGACTACGTGCAGCAGTGGGTCGGCTGGGGCGCGGGGCTCCGTGCCATCCAGTACATCCTGCTCGCCGCCAAGGTGCGGGCGGCGTTCGAGGGGCGGTTCAACGCGTCCATCGAAGACGTGAAAGCTATGGCACAGCCTGTGCTGCGGCACCGCGTGCTCACCAACTTCTACGCAGAGGCCGAGAAGGTCACCACGCCCGATCTCATCGATCGGCTGCTCAGCGACATCCCCGAGCCATCGTCGGGGCTGCGCTAGACGTCCTCTTCTTCTTCCTCGTCGCGGGGCTCTTCTTCCTCTTCCAAGTCCACCTCCATGTCCTCGCCGTCATCCGCCTCGTTGCTGACGTCCTCATCGTCGTCGTCAGTGTCGAGGGTATCGGAAGGCTTGAACGTGCGGAGCGCGGCGAGGGTGACGCCGTCGGCCAGCCCAAAGGCGGCGCCATGGATCGGGTGCGGCCGCACCTCGGCGATCAAGCCATGCTGTACGAGCAGCAGCGCCATACGGTAGGGGCAGGCGTGGTAGCCTTTGCCTGCCTTGAAGAACCGCGCGGTCTTCTTCTCTTTGTTGATGAGCAGGACAAAGCCGCGCCCAAATTTCTGCGCGGCCGATTGGAGCCATTGCTTGAGCGGGAGGTGGCTGCCGGGAACGCTCCCAATTTCTTCGGATGCCATGAGGAGGAAACCCAGGTCGAGGGGTAGAACGAGGTCAGGTAACTAAGCGCGTATACCAAGGAGCAAGTTCCCTTGCCATGGGCTATTGCCGCGCGCGAAATATGTGGACAATGCGGGGTTCATGTTACGACAGCATAGGCGCTTGGGAAAGTGCTGTGGCGTGCATGGAAACCGGGCGAAGCAGATGGGGTAGGGCAAGGCATGCGTGGCTCTTGGCGACATAGCATCGGCGTGGTAGCGCTGCTTGCAGCAGGGTGCAATCCGTTTGCGCCTGCGCTGGAAGAGGGCGATGCGTTCGGCAGCCTCCTCGGCGACCCCACCACCATCGACGGCTTCTTCACCAACTTCCGCAACGCATACGAACTGCGCGACGTGTCGCTCTACGAGCCGCTGCTCGACTCGTCGTTCATCTTCCTTTACCAGGACTTCGACGCGCAGGTGGAGCGGCAGTGGGGCTTTGCGCAGGAGCTGGAATCGACGCGGCGCCTGTTTCAGAACGCCAACCTGATCCGGCTGCAGTGGAACCAGGTGCTCTCGCAGAACCGCGCCGTCAGCGGGCTGGAGAGCCAGACCGTGCGCTCGTTCAACCTCGTCATCACGCTGGAGACGGGCGAGGTCTTCCGCGGCGACGGCAACGTCAACTTCACCCTCGTCCGCCCCGACACGTCGGCAGCGTGGGCGCTCCGGCGGTGGCGCGACGAGAGCGAGTTCTAGTTGGCGTTGCGGGCAAGCCGAAACCCGACATCCGCTTTGCGCACGCCGTACAACTCGAAGTCGCGCGCCGAGGCACGCTGCAATCGTGCCAGGGACAGATAGCTGCCGCCGCGCACGATGCGGGTCTGGTTGGTAGGGCCGGGTCCCATCGGGTTCACGTGCTCGCCGCCGCTGTACGTATCGTAGGTATCCCAGCACCACTCCCAGACGTTACCCTGCATATCGTAGAGCCCGAGCGCGTTGGGATCCGTCTGCCCGACACGCTGGATGCGGCGCCCGCTCGTCTCCGCAAACCAGCCGTCGCGGGGGCTCGGTGGAAGCATGGTTGTGGCCGAGGCCTGTGCGCCTTGCCGCAGGGCAAACTCCCACTCGGCCTCGGTGGGCAGGCGGTAGCCATCAGCGCCGGCATTAATCGTGACGTTGCGCTCGTCGAAGACGTAGTACGGCGTCAGGCCCTCCTGCGTGCTCAGCCGGTTTGCATAGTCGAGCGCATCATACCAGTTGACGCGGTTTACAGGGCAGTCGTAGCATCGCTTCTGCACGCTCGGGTTGGTACCCATCACGGCGCGATAGGCGCCTTGCGTGACCTCGTGCTCGCTCAGGAGGAAGTCGGAGACCGTGACGGCTTGCTGTGGCTTCTCGCGGCGGAGGCACGCCGAGTCGGCGTCTGCACAGCCCATCGTGAAGGTGCCGCCTTCGATGAGCAGCATGTCGGAGTTGACAGTGTTGAGGCTCTCGGGGTTGTTCAGCAAGGGCTGCACCAGAGCACACCCGGCTAGGAAGAAGAACACAAGCCCAATACTCAGGATAGAGGTACGATGCATGACGGATGAAGGGTAGAGGGAAGCGGTCGCTGCGGATGCCGAAAAACTCGGTATTGAAAAATACAGCGTGTACCGATAGGTCGACGTGACAATCTGTGCAAAGAGACGTGTTGGTTCGTGGTTCGGGACGCCTTGATCGGCGAGCGGCGGAACCTTGCCGCAACCACGGCTTGTTTGGCATGAGTCGGAAACACACACGGGGAAGACACATGAAGCGCATACTATGGGCTATGCTGCTCACCATGGGATGGGGAACCGCTGTGCCCGTGATGGCGCAGGACGGCGAGGACATCCCGGAAGGCATGGTGCGCTTGCGCGACGTAGCGCCGACGATCCAGGAGGAGATCCGCTATACCACCGACTTCAATTTCCTGGGCCGTCCCGTGGCGGCATACGATGCGCCGGTGTGCTGGCTCTCTCGCCCCGCCGCCGAGGCGCTGGCACGGGTGCAGGCCGATCTCGCCGCGGATAGCCTGTCGCTGAAGGTGTTCGACTGCTACCGCCCGCAGTCGGCGGTGGACGACTTTGTGCAGTGGTCCTACCAGCCCCGCGACACACTCACGAAGAGGTTCTTCTACCCCGATCTCATCAAACGCCGTCTTTTCGCGTTGGGCTACATCGCCTCACGCTCAGGGCACTCGCGGGGCAGCACCGTCGATCTCACGCTCGTCCCGCTCGGCGACACGACGTCGATTTTTGTCACGACGCCGCCCGGCCTGCGGTGCGATCAGCCGGACATCAACCAACGGGTGCCGGAAGGGCTCGACATGGGCACCACGTACGACTGCTTCAGCGAGCGCTCCCATACCGCCAACCCCGGCATCACCGAGCTGCAACGCGATAACCGGCAGAAGCTCAAGGCCGCCATGGCGAAGCATGGGTTTCGGAATTACAGCAAGGAGTGGTGGCACTACACGCTGCGCAACGAGCCCTTCCGCCAGCAATACTTCGACTTCCGCGTGACCGAAGGCGACGGCCGTTGAGGCAGACGGGCGTGCGCGGCTTTCCCAAAGCGGTGACCAGGGTTGCGCCTTCCGCACACATCGCGCATCGTCGGCCCGAAAGCAGGCTCCTGCACTACCCTCGCCTGCGTCGCTAGGCAGGTCGCTTCCGGCTGCGTGCGCGTGACGCGTGCATCAGAAGCGCGTCGCGGAATGGGCCAGTGGAGCTGAGGTCGAGGCGGGCTTCGATAAAGCGCGTCGCATGCTCGACCTCTTCGGTTGTCAGCGAGAAGCGATCGGGCTGATGGCTGTACCGGCGTGTGGCTTGCTCAGAGATGGGCTTTACCGTCCAGCCGGGCCACCGCGCTTCGGTTTCGATAGCGAGGCGGTAGACGGGGAGGTCCGTCCACACGTGCAACTCCTGCCGCAGGCGGTCAAGACGCAGGAAGCCTCGTGGCGGCGTGCGGTCTCGCGGTGCCACCGAGGTGGCGTTGGGCAAGACGCCGAGGAGGTCAGGTCCGCACTGCAGCAGGGTTGTCGGCTTGCAATCGAAGACGCCGTGCTGCCATCCACCCGTGGCGTCAAGCCACTGCACCTCGGTCTGCGCATCGTTGATGTACATGCTGTGGAAAGCGCTGAGGAGCGGGGCGGGATCGATCCGCGCCAACGCATCGCTGGAGGCCTTGGCAGCGCCCCACGAATCGGGGAGGTCAAGGGCGTGCCCCAGGTGACGGACGGGGTCGGGAGTGTGGAGGAGGTGCCACCCGGCCCAGACATCCGCGATCGCTGGATACCACAGGCGTCGCTGCGCGCTCTCGAACATCAGTTCTGAGACGCCATCGAAAAGGACGACCTTCTCGTCGCAATCGAGCAGCAACAGGCCTTCGCACCACGTCTCGTTGTAGAGGGCATCAGCAGTTGCCGCCGCCTCCCCGTCGATGAAGGCGTACACCTCTGCTACCCCCCGGGTTAAGAGGTCGGGGAGGCTCGCGCCGCCGTGTCTGGCGGTAGCGAAGCGGACGGTGCCGTGCTCGCGAATAGCGTAGTTGGTGCGGTGGCTCATGCTGCCAATCTACACGGTGCTGACCCCATGAAAAAGTAGCTGTGAGTTAGCGGGGCGCTATGGGAGGCTGCTCGAAGAGCCGGGCCGGATAGGGCAACGCGAGCAGCCCGGCTACGTCGGCTGGCTCAGCCCACTGGAAGGCTGCCGCCTCACCGTCGCGGGCAGCGAGCACATCCAAGGCGACTTCGCAGGCAAACACGCAGACGGTATACTCAACCTGATCGCCGTTGGGGTACGTGGTGCGGAAGCTTGCGCCGCCGAGTGCCGCGACCAGCGTGGCTTGCGTCACGCGCAGGTTGGTCTCTTCGTACACTTCACGGCCTACCGCCTGCTCGGGCGACTCACCCAGTTCGATGGCGCCTGCGGGGAGACTCCACTGTCTGCTGTTCGCGTCCTGCATCAGCAGGATACGCCCTTCCGCATCGCGAATGATGGCTGCCACACTGGGCACCATCAGCAACTCGCTCCCAATGGCATCGCGTAGACGCTGCATGTAGGCTGAGACGGGCATGGCACGTTGCGTGGTGCTGGGCACTACACCTGAGTCCGGTGGCCATTGCGTGTGGGCGACAGCTCGACCTCAGGTGCCTCGGGGATGCGGAGGTGCGGTGTGGCGACGGGTGCCGCTGTGGCAAGCGCCTTGGTGGCATCGGCTTCGACCCAGGCGGTGGCCTTCTTTGCCAGCATCGCCATCTGCTGTTCACGCTTGCGCGCCCAGCTCGGCTGCTGAAGTGCAGAGACCAAGCCCATCGCCAGGCCCATAAAGAGAAACATGAAGCCAATCTCGGGCAGGCCGTCGCCACCGCCGTTGGGCAAGAACTGGGAGAGTGCGAAGAGCAGACCCATGAGGAAGAACACGCCCGACATGCTGAGCAGGCTTTTGGCGTCGCCCTTGGTGGTGCGCATGCGCAGGCGATGCCCCGATTCCGACGGTTCCACTGTGATGCGCAGGTTGCCGTTATACCATTCACGCATGGTAGACGTGAGGCGCTGCTTGCCGTCGGCGCGGAAGGCGGCTTGACACTCGGCCACGAGACGGTGCCAGTTCGCTTCGGAGAGCGGCCCCGGCAGATCTATGGTGTGCGATACGCCAATCGGGACGCGCAGATAAGTGACTTGGTCAGTCTCAGCGGGCTGCACGTGTACGGCATGCGCGGCATGTGCGATGAAGGCCGCATCGATGCCAGACTCGGCGCCTATGGCCTTGAGCTCGTCAAGCGTCAGCCCGCGTTCAGGCGCACGTTGTCGCCGAGCAGTTTCCTGCGCCTCGACGGCTTTCTGGAAGATGACGGCAATCTCTTCTTCGGAGTAACGGCGGGGGGAAGCCATACGCGGAGTTAGATAGTCAACGAGGCGAGATTCGGCGTACTGGAAAAGCGGCGGCGTGGTTGCGAGGCGAGCGATTTTCATGATAACGCGACTTGAGCATCCGTTGAGGGTGCTATCTTGGGGCAACCTCTCGCACTAACCTACCCTGAACCGATGCTCGTTGCTGGAAACTGGAAGATGAACACCGATTTGGCCGAGGCGACCGCGCTGGCGTCGGCCTTGGCCCAGGCGCTGCCGGGTGAGCCACCAGTGGATGTGGCCGTCTGCCCGCCTGCAATCAGCCTGGATGCGGTATTCAACGCGCTGCGCGGCTCGGGCGTACGCGTGGGGGCGCAGAACATGCACGCCGCCGATAGCGGTGCGTACACGGGCGAGGTGTCGGCGGCGATGCTGAAGTCGGTGGGGTGTCATTATGTGATCTTGGGTCACTCGGAGCGGCGGCAGTACTTTGGCGAGACCGATGCCTCGGTCAACGCCAAGACGAAGCAAGCCCTCGCCAACGGCTTGGTGCCCATCGTGTGTGTGGGCGAGGTGCTGGACGAGCGCAAGGCGGGCCGCGAAGAAACCGTCGTGGAAACGCAAGTCAACGGCGCTCTGGATGGCGTAGCGCTGACCAGTGCGGACCAGCTCGTCATCGCGTACGAGCCCGTGTGGGCCATCGGCACCGGCGAGGTCGCAACGCCTGATCAGGCACAGGCGATGCATGCCTTCATCCGCCAGCTACTCGCGGCGCGATACGGCGAAGCGCTAGCCGCAGGCATCCACATCCTCTACGGCGGCAGCATGAAGCCCGGCAACGCCGCCGACCTCTGCGCGCAGCCCGACGTGGACGGTGGGCTCGTAGGCGGCGCCAGCCTCAAGGCCGACTCGTTCGCGGCCATCATCAGCGTAGCGGCGCGGTTCGCGTGAGCCTCACAGTGCGAGGCGGTGTAGGCTTGGCGCTCGCGTTGCTCCTGGTGAGTTGCGTGCCCCCGCCGGTCATCGACCTGAGCCGCCCCATCGACCCAAGCCGCCCGGTCGCGGAGCTGGATGTGCAGCCGCTCTTGGAGGGCACGGGTGTGCGCGTGGGCATTGCCGTATGGCACCCCACGCTGGCGTTTGTGCAGGCGGATGAGGGGTGGGTGGCGCGCTACGAGGTGGTGCTGCGCGCCTGGAAACGCAACGGGCGCCGTATCGCTGCTGAACAGAGCACCGAGCGCATCGTCACCGTCTCCTCTGCCGAGGCGACCACGACACTGCAGCACGATGCCGTCGCGCTGTCGCTGGACCTGAAGCCAGGTACCTACTGGATCACGGCTACCGTGCGTGACCGCCACGCCCGCACTGAGGGCATCGCAGGGGCTGTTGCCGAGGTTCGCGCCGTCGAAGTGGTGGCCCCGTACCGCGTGGAACTGCGGGCAGGCTCAGCGCTTGAGCCTGCCTACAGCAGCACGCTCCTTGCCGACGGGCATCCCGTAGCGCTCCAGGTGCGCACTGACAAAGAGGCCGCGTTTCAGGTCGAGGTGACATATGCTCGCCTACAACCGGAGCCGCCTGCGCCGCCCGATGCGCCGCGGGGCACAGCGTCGCCCTTGCTATGGCAGCCCATGGCCGACCAGCAGGTTGGCGCAGGACGGGGCGAAGTGACGCTCGGATTAGGTGTGCTGGCGCCGGGAGCCTACCGGTGGCAAGTGCGCGCCGAGGATCGCGTCTGGCAGTCGGGCACATGGGTCGTGCGCGATGCCACCTTTCCGGTGGTGACGCAGTGGCATGGGATGGTGGCCGCACTGGGTTACATCGCCAAGCCCGACGAGGTGGAGGCGTTGCGCGCTGTAGCACCGGGCCAGCGGCGTGCGCGCTTCGAAGCGTTCTGGCACTCCGATGAACGCTCTAGTGCTGAGGCCAACGAAGCTGTCCAGGTCTTTGCGGAGCGCCTGGAGGCAGCCAACCTGCGCTTCACCGAGCGCCAGAGCGGGTGGCAGACCGACCGCGGCATGGTCTACACCGTCTTCGGCCCGCCGTTCTTCATCGACCGTGACTACAACCTGGAAGTGTGGGAGTATCGCCTGGACTCCACCTCTGACCGGGTGACGGAATTCGTCTTCATACGCAACACCGAGACGGGCCGGTGGCGCCTGCAGCGGGAGGCCGCCTACGCTGAGCCGTGGGCAGCAGCCGTGGACCGTTGGCGCACGGGCCGCATTGTCCGCTGACCTGTCGTCGGCAGTAGCCATCGGCAGCCCACAGGCCGTACCTTGTGGCACCTGTCATCTTTGCTCTACGCCATGCACCACCTTCGTCTGTTCGTTCTGATGCTCGCCACAGTGGGCATCGTCATGGGCTGCGGGGCGCAGTCGCCCTCGGCTACGCCCAAGAACGTCATCCTGTTTATCGCCGACGGCTGCGGTCCGGCCAGCTTTACCATGGCGCGCGACTACCTGCGCTACAAGGGCACGGCCATGGAACTCGCCCTCGACTCCATCCAGACGGGCTCCGTCCGTACCCATGCCTCCGACAGTCGCGTGACCGACTCGGCTGCCTCCGCCACGGCGTACGCGTGCGGCGTGAAGACCTACAACGGCGCCATCGCCGTCAATGACGACCTGGAATCTATCCCGACGATCTTGGAGGGGGCGGAGGCCAAGGGCATGGTCACAGGCCTCGTGGCGACCAGCCGCATCACCCATGCTACGCCCGCCTCGTTCTCGGCGCACGTGCCGCGCCGCAGCATGGAGGCCGAGATCGCCGTGCAGCAGATCCGGCAAGGCATCGAGGTGATCCTAGGCGGCGGCCTCAACTTCTACGCCGACGAGGCAGCAGGCGGGCGCCGCAGCGATGGCCGCAACATCATGGACGAGGCGGCCGAACTCGGCTACAGCGTCATCACCGACCGCAGCGGCTTCGACGCAGCTGCCGCCACGCCGCTCCTCGGGCTGTTCTCAGGCAGCCACATGGACTATGAGGTCGACCGCGACCCCGACGAGCAGCCCAGCCTCGCCGAGATGACGATTAAAGCCATCGAATTGTTGAGCGATCAATCCGACGAGGGCTTCTTCCTGATGGTGGAAGCGAGCCGCATCGACCACGCCGGGCACGCCAACGATCTCGTCGCACACCTGCATGACATCCTCGCCTTCAACGACGCCATCGCCCAGGCGCTCGCCTTCGCTGCCGCGGACGGCGAGACCCTCGTCGTCTCCACCTCCGACCACGAGACGGGCGGTATGACGCTGGGCCGCAACATCAACGGCCGCGGCATCTATGCGTGGCACCCCGAGGCCATCGAAAACACCCAAGGCTCGTACGATCAGTTTCAGCGCACCGAGGGCGCCGACCCCGCCGCTTACTTCGGCCTCACCGACCTCAAGGAGGACGAGCTAGCCGATATCGCCGCCGCCGACGGATGGGACCAGCACGCTGTGTTGGGCGAGGTCATTTCCCGCCGGTCGCTTGTCGCCTGGACGACCAACGGCCACACGGGCGTGGACGTGGGCCTCTACGCCTACGGCCCGGGCCGCGATCACTTCTTCGGCAACGTCGACAACACCCACATCGGCATAGCCTTGGCTGAGGTGATGGGCCTCGACCTGAGCACTGTTACGCCGAAGGATGCTATGGAGTAGCCTGTGAACTTGGCGGATTTGAGAGGGTACGAGGCGGCAACAAGCCATCCTATCCTATGACACTCTCCATCGAGCTCCCCATCCAGACCGACATCGATGAGACGTTTGCGCGCCAAGGCCTAGTGGCCATGCTCTACGCAACGGGTAAGTTATCCGGCAGGGAAGCGCGAGAAGTGCTCGGGCTGTCGCGTAGAGCTTTCGAAGCCATGCTGCCTCGCTACGGCTATACCGTATTGCTAGATAGTCAGACAAACGTCGAAATAGAACTGGGTGTGTGATGCGTCGCATAGTCAGCGACACAGGGCCACTCATCACGCTTGAGAAGCTCACTGATGGATACACGTTCATTCGGGCGCTTTACGACCAGGTCGTTATCCCAGCCAGCGTCTTGCGAGAGTTGACTGACGGAGGACCTGAGTCCTATCTCGCGCACTTCGCCATTGAAGATCTGGTGCTCATTGCAGACGAGCCAGTGCGCAGACGTGAGGTAGAGTCGCTTGACCGACTCGATGCTGGTGAGCAAGATGCGATCCAAGTTGCGTTGGATCTGGGTTTGCCGCTGCTCATCGAAGAGGAAATGGGCCGCCGTGTGGCTCGGTCCGCTGGGCTCAAAATCTCAGGAATAGCCGGGCAGATAGGCCGTGCTGCCCACGAAGGACACATACCCACGGAGTCTGCACAGCGTTATCTGAAACAGCTATACGGCGAACGGCGCATCAATCGACGCGTCTTTGAGGCCGTGCTCAATCACGTCGAGCAAAATGCAGGCTAGACGGGCACGCTCTGCCGGATGGCGGCGAGGGCGTCGGGGGGGATGAGGATGTAGAGCGGTACGTGCGTCTTGACCTCCAGGTGGGAGAGCAGGCTACGGCGGGCCTTGGGCGTGTAGACGAGCAGGTCGATGTGCTGGAGGAAGGCGGTGAGGTTGTCGCTGCGGTTGTCGAGCGAGGCCGCCATGATCTGCCCCTGGAAGCCTGTGTCTTGCTTGATCTGCTGCATCAGGTACGGCACGGCGTCGCTGTAGCGCGTGACGAGGCCCAGGGTCTCGTGCGCCAGCATGCGAGCGATGCGCGTGATGGCCGTGGTGGAAAGGTAGGTGACTACGCCCCGCACGTCGCCCTGCGGCGCGGTGCCGAGCACGGCGCGGAGCAGCGTGGAGGGCGTGAACAGCACATCGGCGTCAACGTGGCTGCTCAACTCGGTCACCGTCACGGCGTCCACACTGCGCTGGATGGTGCTGCCGATCTGCTGCGCGCACTGCTCGGCCATCTCGCGGTACGGCGCCACGAACAGCAGCTTCTGCTCGGTGTAGCCCTCGGTGAGCGCATCTAGCTGCTCATTGAACAGGTGCTCAATCTCGTCTTCGGCTAGCCCAATGCCAATCAAGTGCTGCAGCGCGTCGTGCATAACACCGGCGCCTTGCTCAATGCGGTCGCCCTTGGCCAGTGGGGCGCGTTCGGTCACGCGGAAGCCGCGCCCGATCTTCGAGTTGAGGAGCCCTTCTTCTTCGAGCGCTTGGTACGCCTTACGGACCGTGTGGAACGAGATCTGCAGCTGGTCGCCCAGGGCTCGGGTGGAGGGCAACACATCGCCCACTTGGTACTTGCCGCTCGCAATCTGAAACCGAATCTGCTCGATGAGTTGGTCGCGGATGGTAAGTGGGCCGGTGCGGTCGAGCGTAATCATGGACAGGGTTCAGGTCAGTAGCTCTCAAGGCAGAAGCCACAAGATCGCACGGATTATGGGGCGGTCGGCTCCGTGCGCCGAGCCTCTATCAAGGCGTCGAACACATCTCGACCGTCAACCCATTCGTCGTCATCGAACTGGTATGTGCGGTGGCCTGTGGTGAACGTAAACGAGCGGCCCTCGCGGCGCAAGTCCCAGATGGGCAGCGGGGCGTCGGGCGGGGCACGGCGAAGCAACTCCCATAGCGTACGGACCTGCACGCGGTTGCCCACGATGCGTAACTCGGCGACCTGTGCGCCGAGGCGAAACGAGGTCCAGAACCACGCCACCACGATGCCCGCCGGCGCGCCGAAGGTGAGGTAGGGCAGGATGCGGTAGCCCTGCAGCGCGCCGCTGAGCGAGAACAGCATAATGGGCAGAAAGACGAGCGAGAGCGGACGGATCAGCCACTCGCTGAACACCCACCCGGCGGCGCGGTCGCCCGGATGCATGAGGTGGCGGAAGACGGTCACGGCGTCTCCCATGGGCGCGCCAGCGACTGCCAGCGTTGGGCGGCTGCGGCATCGCCGCGTTGCTCGGCGGCACGCACCAGGTTGCGCACCATCCGCCGCAGGATTTGGTCGGGCGTGGCCGAGAGGAAGTACGACGCATCGGGCAGCAGCCCGCGTGACACCAGCCGCGCAGCGACCTCGTCGCGGCTGAGCGGACCAGTGCCGTAGAACAGGTCGAAGAACGCCTCGGTGCGGCCGTCCTCGTACTTGCAGATGAAGTGTGCGGGCATGTTCACGCCGAACACGGGCACCCCTAGCCGCCATCCGGTGAGCACAAACAGTACGCTCAGCGTGATCGGCAGGCCGCGCTTGCGCTCGATGACCCAGTTGAGGTAGCTGTGCTGCGGGTCGTAGTAATCGCTCTGGGCGCCGCCGTAGCCGAGGGCGCCGAACCCCTCGAACAGCGATACCGCACGCTCCACGCCCTCGCGCCCGGCGACGCGCGGCCGCAGCGCCTCGGCCATGGCATCGAGCCGTGCTTGCCACGCCGCCACCCGCAGGCGGGGCTGCGCGAAGTAGGCGAGCGCCAGCACCCCGCGCTCCAGGTTCACAGGACGGGCGCCCAACACCTCGTGCCACGCGATGCGTGCGAAGTGCTCATGCTGACGCAGGTACAACTCCTCTAGCGCGGCCGTCAGCTGCGCATCGCCCGTCTCAGCCAGCACGCCGTCGATGACGTCCAGCACCTCCACCGTCCAGCTGCGCACGCGCAGGTCTACGGCGTAGCGCACGTCGTCTGATGGGTCATCCAGAAGCCGGGCGACCGCAAGGATCTCTTCAGGATCAAAATGAGGCATGCAGCAGAATCAGCCGAGGAACGGATAGCCGAAGTGGTGGGGGGGCGCGAACGTCTCTTTGATCGAGCGCGGCGAGGTCCAGCGGAGCAGGTTGAGGTAGGCGCCTGCCTTGTCGTTCGTGCCCGAGGCGCGTGCCCCGCCGAATGGCTGCTGACCCACCACGGCGCCCGTCGGCTTGTCGTTGATGTAGAAGTTGCCCGCGCTCTGCTCCAACGCCTCGGTGGCCTGCGCGATGATGCGGCGGTCCTGGGCGAAGATGGAGCCCGTGAGGGCGTACGGCGACGTCGCGTCTACCACCTTCAGAATCTCGTCGAAGCGCTTGTCCTCGTAGACGTAGACGGTGAGGACGGGGCCGAAGATCTCTTCGCACATGGTGCGGTACATCGGGTCTTCTACCTGGAAGACGGTCGGCTCGATGAAGTAGCCTTCGCTGTCGTCGTAGCCGCCGCCGTGGATCAGCGTCACGCCGTCGGCAGCTTTGGCGGCGTCGATGTAGCTGGTGATGTCGTTGAAGGCGCGCTCGCTGATCACGGCGTTGATGAAGTTCGAGAAGTCCTCCACCGTCCCCATCTTGATCTCATCCAACTGCTCCTTCATGGCGGTCTGGATGGTTGGCCAGAGCGAGGCGGGGAGGTAGGCCCGCGAGGCGGCGGAGCACTTCTGCCCCTGGTACTCGAAGGCGCCGCGCACGAGGGCCGTAGCTACCGCCTGGGCGTCGGCGGAGGGGTGGGCGACCACGAAGTCCTTGCCGCCTGTCTCGCCCACGAGGCGCGGGTAGCCTTTGTACGTGTCGATGTGCTGCCCCGCCATCTTCCACAGGTGCTTGAACGTGCGCGTGGAGCCTGTGAAGTGCAGGCCCGCCAGCTCAGGATGCACCATGATCGCATCGCCGATGGGCGCCCCACGGCCCGGCACCATGTTGATGACGCCTGGCGGCAGCCCGGCCTCGGCCAAGAGCTGCATCGTATAGTGCGCTGAGTAGGTAGCGGTGTGCGACGGCTTGAAGACCACCGTGTTGCCCATCATGGCAGGCGCAATCGGTAGGTTGGCCTGGATGGCGGTGAAGTTGAACGGCGTCACGGCGAAGACGAAGCCCTCCAGCGGACGGTACTGCGTGCGGTTCCACACCCCGGGCGACGAGATCGGCTGCTGCTCGTAGATGAACTCCATGAACTTCACGTTGAAGCGCAAGAAGTCAATAAGCTCACACGCTGAGTCGATCTCGGCCTGATACACGTTTTTGCTTTGCCCGAGCATGGTAGACGCGTTGAGCGTGTCGCGCCATGGCCCCGCTAGCAGGTCAGCGGCTTTGAGGAAGATGGCGGCGCGGTCTTGCCACGCCATCCGGCCCCACGCCTCGCGGGCGGCCAGCGCCGCGTCAACAGCCTGCTTCGCTTCAGGGGCGCCCACGTTGTGGAGGTGGCCAAGAACATGGGCATGCTCATGGGGCGCCACCACATCCTGCTGCGTATCGGTCATCACGGCCTCGCCGCCGATGATGGCGGGAATCTGCACCGGGTCCTGCGCCTTCATCTGGGCAAGATGACGTTGCAGGCTGGCCCGCTCAGGACTACCCGGCGCATAACTGCGTACGGGTTCGTTGACGGGCGTGGGGACGGAGGCACGGGAGTTGGTCATGCGTCGTTCAAGGAGGAGGTGAGAAAAACCGCGTTCGGGACGCCGTAAATCGGCGGTAGGCTGTAGTGTTGCACGCCCCTGTGCGAAAATCGCGGCAAGGCGCTGCGGCCTGTTCTTTCCGACCGTCGGAAAAAACGAACCTCCCCCGCGCCCGATCTACAGAAAACGTGACCCAGGAGCCCCCCAGCTCTGCACGAGGCACGGGCACGGCATTTGCTGACGCGAAAGCAGCCACGACTCACTGCTTCAACCGCACCCCATGCCTCAGCCCAACTTACCCGCTGCCGTCGCTGACCATCCCCTCGTTGCTGAACTCAGCAAGCAACTCAATCCGCTGCTCACGTCGATGCTCGTTGTGCGCGCACTCGATCACGTGGGGGCGCCTAAGGATGTCGCTGCGCAGGTGCTCGATGAAGCCCCTGAGCAGGTACTCGCTGTAGCGCAAGCCGCCGAGCAGAGCTTAGCCGCAACCGTCATCGCCGACATGCAGGAGCAGCCAGCCGCATGGGCCGAGGCCGTGGTGGCGCGTCTGGACTTCGGAGCCCCCGCGCTGAGGCAGGTGTACGAGCAGGTCAAGGCCCGCGTCTTGCAACAGATGGTCGAGCAGGCCCTGCAGGACCTCTCTACCGCACTCACCCACGATGAGGCACCAACGGCGCAAGAGCTTGGACCTGTGGCGCATGCCGAAGTCGCTGAGCCTCAGCCTGCCGAGGTGCCTGAGCAGGTCGAGACGGTCGCTGACGTTGAGACTATTGAAATCCCTGAGACCACGGATGCAGACGCCGAACCGACAGCGTTCGAAGAGCCGACGCCTACCGAGAGTGAGGCTGCCGAGACGTTGCCTGAGCAGGTGAGCGAGCACGCACAGGAAGAAGCTGACCTGGAGACAGCGCCGCCTGCCGAGGTAGCAGTGCAAACAGCATACCTGGGCCCTCAACCGCCAGCCGCCGAAGCACCCACAGACGATTTCTTCAGCCTCGACGACCTGGAAGATGTTACCGAAGCTGAGCACACCGAGCCGCACGACGAGGACGCTGTCGAAGCAGCAGGTGGAAGCGAAGCTGCAGACGCGCCCGCCAAGGTGCCTGAGCCCGCCACCTTTAGCGAGGAGGACGTGGCCGAGGCGGTTCACGAAGCCATTGCTGCAGAAGTCGAAGACGAAGCCCTGGCAACAGCGCTAGACGAGCAGACCGACGATGAGGCTGAGGTAAACGCGTCGTCAGCACCAGAGGCAACCGACACGCACGACGAAGCGGAGGCTCCTTCAGCTGATGCGGCCGAGCTTAGGGATGCGCCTGGTCTCACCAAGGTCGACGTCCCAGCCCATCAGCCCATCTACCCCGAGCGGTACATGTATGCCATCAGCATCGATGAACAGGACTTGCTCTCGCTCATCGAGCTGCCCGAGCCCGTGATCGAAGACGGGCAGTATGAGATCATCCGCCAAGGCGACCTCAGTGCCATCGTCAGCACCGTCCCCGCCGACGTGTTCAGCCCCGACGCGCTGCGTACCAAGCTCTCCGATGCCGAGTGGATGACCCATTACGTGGGGCGCCACGAAGCCGTGGTGGCTGCCGTCGCAGAAAAAATGCCGACCATGCCCCTCCGCTTTGCCACGGTACTGCCCGATCGGGATGCCGTGCAGGATGTGTTGCGCGAGCACGAGGCCGAGTGGAAGGCGCGTGTGCGAAGCCTGCACCAGACAGCCACGTTTCAGGTGCGGCTCGTACGCGACGACGAGCACGTGCGCACCCTCGTGGTGGAGCAGAGCGAGCGCGTGGTCTTCTTCGCCACTGAACTAGAGGGCGCCACAGGCGAAGGGGCCGCCGACTTACGCCAGCGCATGCTCGGTGCCATCGAAGAAGAGATGGCGCAACGCACGGGAACCACTGCGCAGCGCCTCGCCGAGGTGCTAGAGCAGCATGCTGTGGTCAGCCGCGGACTGCCCACTGGCGACGGGGTGGCATGGCATCAGGCGTACCTGGTAGGCCAAACGGATCTCAGCCTCTTCACCAACGAGGTCGAAACGCTCCAGCGTGAATACGAAGGGACAGGCTTCACCGTCGTGGCGCAAGGACCGCAGTGGCCCTATGCCTTCGTGCCCTCCGTAGCCCGTCCGGCAGCAGTAAGCCAGGCCGCATAGGCCGTTGTGGAAGCCAGCGTCATGCAGTAGACTGGCCTGTCTCATGTGCCCAACTGTATGAAGATGGCTGATCGCCCCCGCAACCTCACCGAAACCCGCCTTGACCGCGAAGAGCTCGTCGATGGCTACCTGCTGCACGCCTACCGCGACCGCGTCCTGCTCCCCGATGGCAACACGTCGGTGCGCGAGTGGATCGACCATCCCGGTGCTTCGGCAGTGATTCCCGTCTTGCCCGATGGCGACACGCTGCTCGTGCGCCAGTTTCGCTACCCGCCGCACCGCACGTTCCTGGAGCTTCCTGCGGGCAAACTTGACTTCCCGGAAGAAGACCCCGCCGATGTGGCGCGCCGCGAGCTGAAAGAGGAGACGGGGTGGACGGCCGAGACCGTCATCTCGCTCGGGCCGCTCTACCCGTGCATCGGCTACAGCAACGAGGTCATCCACTACTTCATTGCGGAGGGCCTTACCGCTGGCGAGCAAGCGCTTAGCGAGGCGGAGTTCATCGAGGTTGTGCGGATGCCGCTGCGCGACGCCGTCGCTATGGTGTATCGAGGCGATGTGCTCGACATGAAGACCGCCATCGGTCTGCTGTGGGCGGCCCGATACGTGGCCGACAATTCATAGCGGCTACCTTGTTTCGCGCCCTGACCGCGCCGTATCTTGGCTGACCTATACATGCACAAAGCACACCTTTCGATATGTTTACCCTGTTGATTGTCCTGATTGCTCTGATCGGCATCGTGATGACGCTGCTGATCCTGCTGCAGAGTGGGAAAGGCGGCGGCCTGGCCGGGATCGCGGCAGGCGGCACCACGCAGATTCTCGGCGCCCGGCAGGCCCCCGACGTGCTGGAGAAGGGGTCCTGGTTCCTCGGCTCCGTGTTCCTCGTCTTGTGCGTGTTGACCAACTTTGTCATCACCGATGAGCAGCGCGGCAGCGTCTTGCAGGACCGCGCCCTCGAAGCGCCCATCGAGCAGACCGTACCGCTCGCGCCGCCCCCAGCAGCTCCCGAAGCCGGCAGCGCCGATGACGCCACAGGCGGCGACGGCAACTAAGCGTCTACCCTCCACGTGAGGCAACAGGCGACCATCCGGCTCGGGTGGTCGCCTTTTTTTGTTGCGCTGAATCTTACCCGGCAGCTATGTACCTTCGGCATGCCGTTCCCGCTCGATGCTCCAGTGCCATGCCCTGCCGCTCACTGTTCGCTTTGCTTTTTGCCCTGCTCTCCTGCACGCCCGCGCCCATGCCGTCCAACACCATGCCTACGCTTACCACAGCTCCCTTCGGAGTGCTTCCATCCGGTGAGGCAGCCTCGCTCTATACCCTGACCAACACCACAGGCATGCAGGTGCAGATCACCAACTACGGCGGCATCATCACGTCGATCCGCGTCCCCGACCGCGAGGGCACCTCGGGCGAGGTGACCCTAGGATACGACACGTTGCAGGGCTACCTGGAGCAGTCACCCTACTTCGGCGCGTTGATCGGCCGGTATGGCAACCGCATCGCTGCGGGGCGCTTCAAACTTGACGGCAAGACGCACACACTGGCGACCAACAACGGCCCCAACCACCTCCACGGCGGGGTGCGCGGCTTCGACAAGGTGGTGTGGGCCGCCGAGCCGTTTGAGCATGACGACCGCGTAGGTCTCGTGTTGCGCTATACCAGCCCCGATGGAGAGGAAGGCTACCCGGGCACACTCGATGTGCGCGTCACCTACACCCTCATCAACGGCAACACGCTCGACATCGCCTACCACGCCACCACCGATGCGCCCACGCCTGTCAACCTGACCAACCACGCCTACTTCAACCTCAGGGACGGCGGTGCCTCGCCCATCCTCGACCACGAACTCACGCTGCAGGCTGACGCCTTCGTGCCCGTCAGCAGTACGTTGATCCCCACGGGCACCCTCCAATCGGTAGATAACACGCCGTTCGACTTCCGCATCGCCACGCCCATTGGCGCGCGCATCGACGCCGACCATGAGCAGCTGCAGCACGGCAACGGCTATGACCACACGTTCGTGCTTGATACAACAGGCGGCTTTCAGCAGGTGGCCACGGTACATGAGCCCACCACCGGACGCCTTATGATGGTGTATACCGAGGAGCCAGGCGTGCAGCTCTACACGGGTAACTTTCTCGATGGCTCCATCACCGGCACAGGCGGTGTGGTCTACGCACGTCGACACGGCTTCTGTCTGGAAACGCAGCATTACCCCGACTCGCCGAACCAACCGCAGTTCCCATCTGTCGTCCTTCGCCCCGGCGAGGTATACGAGACACGGACGGCCTACCAGTTCAGTATTCGATAAGTGTAGGTGTAAATGCGTGACCTTGATTGTTGGGTACTAGGTGATCAGGGTACTCTTGTGGTAGGTCACGGCCAAAAATAAAAATAAACTTTTTTGCCTCAAAGGGTTGACATCGAAAAGTGGAGTCTCCTATATTCTGTCATCCTGATTTACTCAACACGCGACACTACACTCCCGTGCGCCTCCATCAGCACCACATACCCAACTCGCCGAGCATGAAGCGATTTCCCGAGATGGGTTTTGCTCCCCAAGGCGATACATGGCCACGAGGTGGACCTGCTTCCTAGCATCAAGTGATTATTGATGCCTACTGGTTGAGCCCATCTCTGTGTCGCGGAGATGGGTTTTTTTGCGTCCACACGGTAGTAGAAACATCGATTTAGAGGCTGAATCGCGCAAAACGAAAGAAGCTATGGCATACGTACGATTTACGGATGAACCGTTGACAACGGTTGTCGCTTTGCTCACCGAGCATGCCGTGGTGCGACCTGCAGGGCTCAAGCTGCGACCCATGCAGTGAACCCCGCACCGCTGCAGGACCTCGTAGCATGTGCGCCCGATCATGGCTCGGTGGCAGGTTGAGATACGGCGATCACAGGTCGCCACGCGCTAGATAAACAAGCCATTTTAGTCGAAGGGTATCAGTAGATATACCTGATGGGGTGAAGTGTGTCTACTGAGTAAGTGTAGAGATATTTATTCTGCTTTGTGTGATAATTTAGGTGTCGATGCAAAGCTAGGGAGTTTATACAGTTTGTACATCTGGACGTGGTGTAGTGGCAAGCACGCGGGCTTTGGGAGCCCGATGGCGCAGGTTCGAATCCTGCCGTTCAGACACTGCTCATTCTTCGGGATGAGCATCCAATGGGTCGTAGCTCAGGGGTAGAGCAGTGGGCTGAAGCCCCACGTGTCGGTGGTTCGAATCCGCCCGATCCAACAGCGATTGCGGCTTGGTCTAGAGGTCAAGGACGCCGGTTTCATACGCCGGAGCCCCCGGTTCAACTCCGGGAGCCGCGACTGTGGCTGTAGCTCAGTGGTAGAGCGTCCGGCTGTGTCCCGGAAGGCGTGGGTTCGAGTCCCATCAGTCACCATGCCCCTTGGGCATCCAGGCCTGTAGCTCAACTGGCAGAGCGTCGGACTTTGGCTCCGAAGGTTGAAGGTTCGAACCCTTCCAGGCCTGCACCCAGCGTGCGACGCGTTTGCCATTGGACGAGGCGGCGCACACGAGGTCTGGCCGCATCTCTTCCCGATTGTGCTGACTGGGTAGGGAAGTGTACCAGCAGCCTGGGGCCGACCGCCATGTGGTGAGGCGGTCGGCCCCCGTGACCGGGCGAGCCGAGGAGTATCAACAACAACGCCACACAGACTGCTCGACAGAGCAGGTGAGCATTATGATGAACGGAACGACGTTACTAGAGCACGGATGGCCGGAAGGGCCAGTGATTGGCGTCGCCTTGAAGGCGGCCGAGCAGTTGATGGCCGAAGGCCTCGGCGAAGCCGCTGTGCTGGCTGCGCTAGAGCAGGTGAAGGATGCCCCGCAGCACGTAGAGGCCGACAGCATCCTGCAGCCGCTAGCGCAGGCCGTCCTCGCGGCGATGTCGCCGGAGCCCAAGCCGGGCGACATCCGCCCGGTGCCGATGGAGGCGCCCATCTGGGGCGAGGCGCTCATCGACCCACGCGCCATTGACCAGCTGCAGAACGCCATGCGCCTGCCGGTGACGGTGGGCGGTGCCCTCATGCCCGACGCGCACGTGGGCTACGGCATCCCGATCGGCGGGGTGGTGGCGCTCGACAACGCCGTGGCGCCCTACATGGTGGGGATGGATATCGCCTGCCGGATGATGATGAGCATCTACCCGAAGCACTCCGACGTGATGCTGACCAACGCCTCGAAGAGAGGCAAAGTGGCCAAGGTCATGCGCGAGGAGACGCGGTTTGGCGTGGGCGCCTCGTTCGGCAAGTACGAGCGCCGCACGCACGCGGTGCTCGACGACCCGGACTGGCAGGCCACGAAGATGCTCAAGCACCTCAAAGACAAGGCGTACGCGCAACTCGGCACTAGCGGCAGCGGCAACCACTTTGTGGACGCGGGTGTGCTGGAGGTCGACGCGCAGGGTGCTGCCGTGCTGGGGCTGAAGCCAGGCGCCTACCTCGCCGTCATGACCCACTCAGGGAGCCGTGGCGTGGGCGCGCAGCTCGCCACGAAGTACTCCAAGCTGGCCCAGCGGCACACGCCGCTGCCGGACAAGCTGCGTCACCTGGCGTGGCTGGACCTGGACAGCGAGGTGGGCCAGGAGTACTGGGTGAGCATGAACCTAGCGGGGCGTTTCGCCTCGGCGTGCCACCACGTCATCCACCGCAGCATCACCAAGCGGTTGGGGCTGAAGCCCGTGAAGCAGGTGGAGAACCACCACAACTTCGCGTGGCTGGAGGCCTGGAACGGCCGCGAGGTGGTCGTACACCGCAAGGGCGCCACGCCTGCGCACCGCGATGTGCTCGGTATCATTCCGGGTTCGCAGGGCCACAACTCGTACCTCGTCCGTGGGCTGGGGAGCGAGGCGTCTATCAACAGCGCGAGCCACGGTGCCGGGCGGGTGATGAGCCGGAAGCAGGCGTTCAACACCATCCCCAAGGCCGACCGCGACGCGTGGCTGGCCGAGCGCGGGGTGGAGCTGCTGCAAGGCGGCATGGACGAGGCCCCGCAGGCCTACAAGGACATCGGCGAGGTCTTAGCCATGCAGGCCGACCTCATCGAGCCGCTCGCCACGTTCAAGCCGCGCCTCGTGCTGATGGCGTAGTAGGTCGTAGGTCCAACGTCGGCAGGTCTCAGGTCTGGGGCCTGCCGGCTGTGGGCCTAGTGGAGTCACGCGGCCCTCCTCAAGGCTTGCGAGAGGCGCTATGGCAAGATGTGGTGACCGCTGGAACGCGCCTACGCTCCTCTGATTTCTGGAAACATCCTCACACCATCTCCTGTGGCTTCTGTATGCGGTTTGTAGTGGTAGTGATGCTCCTGTTGGGCATCGGTTTTTCGGATGCGATGGCGCAGCAACTCACGGGCGTCGTGCGCGATGCCGTCACGCAAGAGCCGCTGCCGGGCGCCAACGTGGCGGTGCTGGACGCCGACGGTGGCCTGCTGACGGGCGGCGCCACATCGGTCGATGGCACGTTTGCGCTTGACGGGCTGGAACCAGGAAGCTACCGCGTTCGCGCCTCCTTCCTCGGCTACACCGCGCAGACCAAGACCGATGTCGTCATTCAGGTCAGCCGGGCCACGTACCTGGAGTTCGCGCTTCAGACCTCGGCCATCGAAGCAGGGGAAGTTGTGGTTGAGAGTGGCTTCTTCGATCAAACCACCGACTCGCCCGTGTCGGTGCAGGCGTTGGGGCCGGAGGAGATCCGCCGCACGCCGGGCGGGCAGAACGACATCTCGCGCTCACTGCTGGCACTGCCCGGTGTGGCCACGGGCGTCGATAACCGCAACGACTTGCTCGTGCGCGGTGGCGGGCCGAGCGAGAACGCCTACTTCGTGGACGGCATCGAAATCCCGCAGATCAACCACTTCGCCACGCAGGGCGCCTCGGGCGGTGCGCTCGGGCTGCTGAACGTCGACTTCATCCGCGAGGCCACGTTCTACACCAGCGGCTTCCCTGTGCGCTACGGCGATGCGGCCTCGTCGGTGCTGGTGGTGGAGAACCGGCCGGGCAGCCCCGAGACGCTGGCGGGTGACTTCACGCTGGGCGCCACCGAGACGGCGCTGTCGCTCGATGGGTCGTCGGGGCCGGACTTCAACTGGACGTTCTCGGCACGCCGCAGCTACCTCCAGTTCTTGTTCGAGGCCATCGGCCTGCCCATCCGCCCGGCGTACTGGGACTTCCAGAACCGCACCGAGTGGACTATCTCGCCCAAAGACCGCCTCGTCTTCTTCGGTTTGTGGGCGGTGGACGACTTCGACATCGTAGCACCTGACGATCCCGACGACTTTGAGGGGCAGGAAATCGTCTCGCAGGTGTTAGATAACGACCAGCGTAGCTACACCACGGGGCTCTCGTGGCGTCACCTCGTCAACAACGGCTTCTTCACCACCGCGTTCAGCCGCAGCTACCAGGAGTTTCGCTTCGCCGATGAGGACGAGACGGGCGCCGCGCTGCTCTCCAACGACGCCGAAGAAAGCGCGTGGCGTCTCCGCACCGACGGCGACCTCCGCCTCTCGCCCGGCCTGACGCTCGGCGTGGGGGGCGGCATCTCGCGCGAGACCATCGACAGCCGCTTCTTCCAGCGCGCTACGCCTGCTACGCCGTTCGATCAAGACCTCGCCTTCACCACCGACCTCGCGCTGTGGAAAGGGTTCGTCTACGGGCAGCTCGTGCAGCGCGCCCTCGCCGACCGCCTGACCATCACCCTCGGCCTCCGCGCCGACGCCAACGACTTCCTGGGCCAAGCCGCCGTGGTCTCGCCGCGCCTGAACGCCGCCTACGCGCTCACCAGCCAGTGGCAGGTTAGCGCCTCCATCGGGCGGTTCACGCAGATGCCTGAGCTGGTGTCGCTGGCGGTGCAAGAGCAGGGCGCGTTTGTGAACGAAGACCTCCGTTGGATCGACGTGACGCAGGGCGTGGTCGGCCTGGCGGTGACGCCCATCCCGAGCTTGCGCATCGCACTCGAAGGCTACTACAAGGACTACGCCGACTACCCGGTCTCGGCTTCCGACCCGCGGCTGTCGCTGGCCAATCTGGGCGGCGGATTCGGCTTCGTGGGCGCGGAGCCGTTGCTTCCGGTGGGCGAGGGGCGAGCCTATGGCCTCGAACTCTCGGCGCAGAAGAAGCTGACGAAGCGCGTCTACGGCTTGGGCAGCTATACCTACGGCTGGAGCGAGTTCACGGGCGCCGACGGCGTCTACCGCCCAAGCTCGTGGGACCTGCGCCACAACCTCTCGCTGACGGGTGGTATCCGGCTAGGAAAGTGGGAGCTCGGGACGCGGCTGGCCGTGCAATCGGGCCGCCCGTTTACGCCCTTCGACCTGGAAGCATCTGAACGTGAGTACGCCCTCACGCGGCGCGGCGTGCCCGACTTCGACCGCCTCAACAGCGAGCGCACGACGGCCTATGCCCGCTGGGACGTGCGCGTGGACCGCCGCTTCCAGATCGCCCGGCAAGTCAACGGCGTCGTCTACATCGACGTGCAGAACGTCCTCAACCGCACCAACGTCTTCGGCCTCGAATACACCGAAGACCCCGCCGAGCCCGACCGCCTGCGCGAGACGGACAACGTAGGCCTGCTACCCACGATTGGGTTCAGCATCGAGTTTTAGGGTTTCGCGGTTCGGGCGCGCTACGCGCTGTTCGGGTTTTGGAGGGTCGCACGCATCACCTCGTGAACGGTCGCCATGACCTTGGGCAGGTCGCTCCGCTTCTTGCCCTCCATCGAGATCGGCGTGCCGATGGTGAGGTGGACGTGCCCAGGGCGCGCGGCGGTCAGCTGCTCATTCATCACCTCGTACGAGTTGTGGATGGTCACGGGGACGAGCGGGACGCCCGCGGCCACCGCCACCTGAAACGCGCCTTTCTTGAACGGCTGAAGCGCGTTGCTGTAGGAGCGGCTGCCTTCGGGGAAGATGAGCACGGAGTTGCCCTGCCGGATGCGCTCGCCCGCCTCCTGCAGGCTGGCCACAGCGCGGCGCGGGTCGCTGCGGTCGAGGAAGATACTCGGCGACTGCTGCAGCGCTAGGCCGATGAACGGGATACGCTTGGTCTCGGCCTTGGCCACGAAGCCAAACGCCTCAGGCACGCCCGCCAGCAGGATCATAATGTCGAGCCAGTTCTGGTGGTTGGCCACAAACACGTAGGGCTGGTCAGGGTCGAGCGAGGCGTCTTGATGCACGGTAAGCCGGAAGCCCGAGAGCGCGAGCGTCCAGCGCCCCCAACGGTTGGCCCAGCGCCGGAAGTTGCGCGCCGTAGGCGAAAACTGATGGGTGATGACCTGCATCACCGTCAGCGGAAAGGCCAGCGTCATGGTTACAAAACCGAACCGGATGAAGCCGAGGCGCGTCAGGAGGCTGGCGCGTAGCGGCGGGCGTGGAGCCGTCGGTACGGAGGGAGCAGGCATGGGACAACGAGCAGGATGGGACGCGCACCGTCCAGTATACGAAGGCCCAGGGGGCGGATTCTACCTTGGCGCGTATCCCTGACACCACTACTTTGTGCGCCTATTCACCTGATGCTCTACCTATCCCTTATGCGTGTTCTCGCCGTCGTGGTTCTGGCGTTTCTGTGTGCTCCGGTAAGCGTGTTGGCGCAGAACGGACAGCTCGACTTGAAGATGGGCGCGGCGTTTACCACGCTCTCGGGCGAGAGCGAGAGCGCGTTCACCGGCCGCAGCGGCTTAACCGCGAGTCTGGGGTATAGGTATACACTGCGCGGTGCCCTCCACCTGCAGCCCGAACTCGTATACATCGTCAAAGGCGCCAACGCCGAGTCGCCCGCGCGCATCGATGATGACGGCAACCTGCTGCTGCCCATCGAAGCGCGTTTCGACCTCACCTACCTGGAGCTGCCGGTGCTGCTCGTGGTTGAGCGCGACGGCAGCGGCGCCGCGCATCCCCGTTTCGAAATCGGCCCCTCGGTGGCGTACAACCTGGAGTCGATCATTCACTACGGCGTTGCCGGGAGCGACCAGCGTTTCTCCGAGCGTGACGAGTCGGTGGAGGCGCTGGATTACGGGCTGGTCGTGGGCCTGGGCATGACGTTCGACTTGGGCATTGAGCGGATGCGTGCCGGCGTACGCGCGCATCTCGGCTTTGCCAACGCCCGCGAGCGCGACGACCTGCCGCTCTACAACCGAGGCTTCGTCGTGTACCTCGGGCTAGCGCTCTGATTACCCTGCCCGCCGCACAGCGTCACCCGGTTCTGCGGGGTCCGACAAAGCTACGACGTGCCCGGTGTTTTCGCGCGTTATGTCGGCAAAGGTATCTGGCGCAAGCCCAAGCCACGCCTCGGCGTCAGCGGCCCGGACAAAGAGTCGGATTTCTCGCTGCACATATTTGCTGGAGATCTTGTCGAGTAAGACAGCCATGGTGCGGATCTCCTCTTGGCGTGCCAAGACGGCAATCCGACCTTGTGTGAGGAGGCCCGCGTTTTGATAGGCAACCATAAACTGCCTGTAGACGTCGAGAATAGCGGGCGTGAACGCAAAATGCCTCAAGCGGAGGCCGTCCCATACTTCGGCGAACTCAGGCTTGCGGTCTGGATGGTTGAGTATGGCTTGAATGGTTGCGGCATACGTCTCATTGGTGAAGCGGCCTGTAGCGGAAACGTAGACACAGCCCCGTATCGGGTCAACGTGAAGCGTAGTTGGCATCTGGGGAACGGCAGGTTGGCGAACAGCTAAACCGTGGGCGTTCGCTAAAACCGTACGGCCTTTCGGTTGGTGGATGCGTTTTTCGGCGAACAGGAGGTTTGCGGCGACGAATGCACCGTAGGCGGCGTTGCGCAAAACCCCTATCTTCCGCGCCCTGCCTGTTCGTCTCAACCTGCGTCCTATGATTGCTCGCCCCGATCCTTCGGAGTATCACCCGTTTTTCCATCGCTACGTCAGCAAAATCGACGAGGCGGACCTGATGGGCGTACTGGCCGACCAGCTTGTCGTCCTTGATCGCCAGCTAGCCAGCGCCGATGATCCCGGTTATCGATACGCCGAAGGGAAGTGGAGCATCAAGCAGGTCATTGGCCATCTGATGGACACCGAGCGCATTATGGCGTATCGCCTGCTGGCCATCGCCCGTGGCGACAAAGCTGCGCTGCCCGGGTTCGATCAGGACGCGTATGTGGATGAGGGATACTTCGACGAGCAGCCGCTGCCTGCGCTGCACCAAGCGTTTGTGGCGTCCCGCCGGGGATCCATCGCGCTCCTCCAGACGCTGCCGCCGCAGGTCTTCGCCAACACAGGCACCGCCGACGGCTCGCTCGTGTCAGCGCGGGCGCTGGCGTACATCTTGGCAGGGCATGTGGAGCATCACCTCCGCATCTTCCGCGAGCGCTATGGCCTCACCGATGACTAGCGTGCGCTAGCGCGGGAACGGGTCGCTCCACTTCTCGTCGGTGTACAGGTTTTGGCTGGTGAGCGTCTTCAAGAAGGCGATCAAGGCCACGCGCTCATCAGCCGTGATGTTGAGGCGCTGCCCGCCGCCCCGCGCCAGCCGCTGGTCTAGGTTGGGGTTGCCCATCCCATCAATGATGTTGTAGTGGTCGAGGACCGCATCGATGGTGGTGTGGCTGCCGTCGTGCATCAGCGGCGTGTTGAGATGGCCTTGCGGGGCGAAGAGGTCGCGGAGCGAAGGCGAGCGCGTCACGGTGAAGTCGGCGCCACCGTTTGCGTTGCTCACGACGCCGTTGTTGAGCGATTGCGGGTCGATGTCGAGGGTTTCGCCGCGGTGGCACCCGCCGCAGCCTAGGCCGCCGCCCACGCGGTTGCGTCCTTGAAACTGTGGTGCCCCGAAGAAGAGCTGCTTGCCCGTGTTTTCATCGACGGTGAAGTTGGGAAACGCCGCGTTGAGGCTGCCCGCCTGCATCCGCCCCTCGTCGAAGCGGCTGTCGAAGGCTTGGATGCTACGGACAAACTGGGCGAGGGCGAGCTGCATGCGCTCCTCGGTGATCTCTGGCGTGCCGAAGGCGACGTTGAACAGCTGCTGGTAATACAGGTAGCCGCTCATCCGCTCGGTCAGGTCAGCGAAGGTGGGGGCGCCGTTCTCGCCGCTGAAGCCCATCTCGATATGGTCCTGGATGGGCATGGTGGTTTGCACCTCCAACGTGTTGGCGCGCTCGTCCCAGAAGAACCGCCGCTCGGTGGCGAAGCGCGGATTCACCAGCCGCATACTCTGCCGTCCTGTCAGGCCGTTAACGCCCGCGCTGAGCACGTCGGGGTCGCCAAAGGCGGCCTGCTGCTGGTGGCACGACGCGCACGAGACGGTGTTGTCCACCGAGAGCTTGGTGTCGTAGAAGAGCACGCGGCCCAGCATAGCGCCGTGGTCGGTAATGGCATTGCCCTGCGTGTTGTCGCGGTTGATGTAGCGTGGCACGGCCTGGTTGGCGTAGTTCGCCGGGTTGTTCGGGTCGATGCTGCCGCGGAAGGTGAACGCGATGTCGGTGCCGTTGCCCGTGGTCTCCAGGAAGAGGTTGTCGCATCCGTGAAGGCCCAGGCTCAGCATGCCAAAGAAGAGAACGAGGACGAGGCGAGAGGAGGACCTAGCCATGTGACGCAGGAGGGTGAGTGGTGTAGGTATGCTGCCTACACACGGTCTTGTCCCTGACCCCCATGCGCGGTCGCTATTTGAGATTCAGCGTCACATTGGCGTACAGCTCAATGGCATTGCGCGGCGATGGGTCCACGGTGGTGTAGGTGCATCGGAAGCCCGTCGGCTGGAGGCCAAACGCGGCGAAGGCGTGGAGCAGGGCGGCCTCGCGGCGCTTGAGGTAGGTGACGGCCAGCGGTTGCGCGGGATTGTGCTGGCTGAGCATGCGGATGGTACGGACGAGCGTCCGCAGCGACACCGTGAAGAACGGCGGGTCGCATACGATGAGGCCGAAGGACAGCCCCAGCCAAGCGGGCTTCGTGACATCGAAGCGTCGGAAGCCGGGTACGCTGGCGAAGCGCTCGTCGATATCGAGCACATGGGCATGATGCCCGCGCTGTACAAGTTCGCACCCTAATGTAGGGCAGCAGAGACAACACGGCTGATCGAAGGGGAGCAGTGCATGGGCGAGCGCGTCTCGTGTTGACGCATCGAAGAAGTACTGCTCACGGTCGTGGCGTTCCTGCATCACTCACTCGGGAAAGGTGAGGTGATCAGGCGGCACGGTGTCCGTCAGCCATACGCCGTTTGCTGATCGGAAGAAGCGATGGCCTGCCGCGTGCAGCGGGCTGGCGTGGACCGTGAGCACGACAGGGGTTCCATGCCGCTGCCCGACGCGCGTGGCCGTGGTGGCATCGGCGGAGAGGTGAACGTGCTGCCGCGTGCCCGGCCGCAGGCCGTAGGTGCGGATAGACGCCAAGAAGCGCGTCGCGGTCCCGTGGAAGAGGGTTGCGGGCGGCTGCACAGGCGCGAGCTGCAAGTCAACCCGGACCGAGTGCCCTTGGCTGGCGCGGATACGCTGCCCATCGGCGCTGAAGGCGAAACGCTGCTTGTCGCTGGTGCGCACCACCTCATCCAGCATCGCGCGGTCTAACGTGACGCCCGCCGCTTGCGCGCCTTGGAGCAACGCATCCACCGCGACCCAGCCGTGTGCATCCAGCGTGACGCCCGCCGCCTCCGGCTTGTGACGGAGCACGAGGCTCAGAAACTTGCTCGTTCGTTTTCGCTGGCGGTGGGGCATAAGGGCAGAGAGCGTGGGCATGGGCTTAGGCGCAGTCCGCGTACCTGGGCATGGCCTGCGCGGTTTCGGTGAATCGGGCCGGGGGCACGACGGAAGGCGTGAATCTGTGTGTGCCGACGTTTATCATGGCATCAACCATGTTTCGCTAAAGTCCCGAAGGTATTTATGCGGTTTCACTCGCTGCTCCTCGTCGTTTCGTTGCTCGTGCTGAGCGTAGGATGCACCACCCTCCAGCGCTCCACGCCGCCGCCTACCCCACCGATGCCCGCCGCCGCTGCTGACAGCGAGAAGCCGACGCCCAAGAAGAAGAGCGACTTCAAGGATTACGACGCCGTCATCACCAACGAGGCCGTGACCGACAAGGGCGTGTTTCACGTCCACCGCGTGGGCGGCAAGCTGTTCTTCGAGATCCCGGACTCACTTCTGACCCGCGAGATGCTACTCATCAGCCGCATCGCACAGACGCCCGCCAACCTGAGCCCGTTCATCAACGCCGGGAGCAAGACGGGGGAGCAGGTGGTGCAGTGGCAGCGCCAGGACAAGCAAATTCTGCTGCGCCGCAAGTCGTACCAGAACGTAGCCGACGAAACGCTGGCCATCTCACGCTCGGTCGAGAGCAACAACTTCGAGCCGATCATCGCCGCGTTCGACATCGAGACGATTGCCGAGGACAGCAGCACGGTCGTGATCGACGTCACCAAGATGTTCACCTCCGATGTGCCTGCCATCAGTGGCCTCTCCAGCGGGCAGCGGACGCGCTTCCGCGTGCGGCGCTTGGACGGCAGCCGCACCTTCATCGACGAGGCCAAGAGCTTCCCGCTCAACGTGAACGTACGCCACACCCTCACCTTCGACGCCGCCCAGCCGCCTTCCAACAGCGACACGGGCACCATCTCGCTGCAGATGTACCAGTCGATGGTGTTGCTGCCTGAGGAGCCGATGATGCCGCGCCTAGCCGACCCCCGCGTGGGCTACTTCAGCGTGCGGCAGTTCAACTTCGGGCTGGACGATCTGAAGGCCGCGACGCAGACGTTCATCCGCCGCTGGGAGCTGATCCCGTCGGACAAGGCCGCGTACCTGCGCGGCGAGCTGGTGGAGCCCGAGAAGCCGATTGTGTACTACCTCGACCCCGGGACGCCGGAGCGCTGGCGCGACTTCTTCTGCATGGGCGTGGAGGACTGGAACACCACCTTTGAGTCGGCAGGCTTCAAGAACGCCATCGAGTGCCGCATGCCGCCCACGAAGGAGGAAGACCCCGACTTCGACCCAGAAGACGTGCGCTACTCGACCGTCCGGTATGTGGCTAACACGACGCGCAACGCGATGGGGCCGAGCGTGTCGGACCCGCGCTCGGGCGAGATCATCGAGAGCGACATCGTCTGGTACCACAACCACATGCGCTCTTACCGCAACCGCCTCATGATTGAGACGGGCGCGGCCAACCCGCAGGCGCGCTCGCTCGACATCGCCGACGAACTCATCGGCGAGACGATGCGGCAGGTGATTGCCCACGAGATCGGGCATGCGCTGGGGCTGCCGCATAACATGATCGCGTCGGCGTCCTTCCCGGTCGACTCGCTGCGCTCGCCCACGTTCACGTCAGAGTTCGGCGTGGGCGCCACCATCATGGACTACACGCGCCAGAACTACATCGCCCAGCCCGGCGATGGCGTGACGCGCTTCGTGCGGATGCTTGGGCCGTACGACCACTACTCCATCGAGTGGGGCTACCGCTGGTACCCGGATATCAACGACCCCGAGGACGAGAAGGCCATCCTGGATGCCATGATCTTGGAGCATGCCGACGACCCCCGCTTCCGCTTCGCATCGTCGAACGGCGTAGACCCGCGGGCGCAGACGGAGGACATGGGCGATGACCCCGTGCAGGCGAGCACCTACGCCGTCGCCAACCTCCAGCGCGTGGTGCCCAACCTGGTGGACTGGACGTCGGAGCCGGGGCAGGGCTACGCGGAGTTGGAGGAGATCTACGGCGAGCTGCTGGGCATGTGGGGCCGCTACATGGGCCACGTAGTCACGCTCGTAGGCGGCGTCGAGGGCAATGCCAAGACCAGCGATCAGGACGGCGTGGTGTACACGCCCGTATCGCGCCAGAAGCAGGAGGAGGCCGTGCAGTTCATCGCCGACAACGTGTTCGACACGCCGACGTGGCTGCACGACACCGAGATCCTGCGTCGTATCGAGAACGCCGGCGCTGTGGACCGCATCCGCTCGCGCCAGGTGCGCGTGCTCAACAGCCTGCTCGACCCCGGCCGCATGCAGCGCCTCATCGAAGTCGAAGTGCTCGACCCCGACACGGCCTACCCGCTGCTCGACTTCATGGGCGACGTGCGCGCCAGCGTCTGGGGAGAGCTCGACGGCCGCCGCCCGGTCATCGACACGTACCGCCGCAACTTACAGCGTGGCTACCTGGAGCGCATGGCGTACCTGCTCAACGAAGAGCCACCCAGCTTCTCGTTCTTCTTCGGCACCCGCGTAGACGTGAGCCAGTCCGACATCCGCGCCTTCGTGCGCGGCAGCCTCCGCGACCTGCAAGCCAGCGTAGACCGCGCCGCAAGTCGCACGCAAGACACCGCCACCCGCTACCACCTCCAAGACGCCAGCGTCCGCATTGACGCGCTGCTGGATGAGGGCGATGCGTGACGCAAAATAGCCTCTAGAGACCATCCCAGTGCTTCGGTTTACCTCGGTAACTGGCTTCATTCAGGCTCTTGACGGTGCAACGAAGGGGACGGAATCCACTCGAGTAGGTAGAACGTTGATCGACGAAATCGCGCCGAACCTCAGGACGAGAGCCATGATAGCGACTGAGACGCAGTACATAACGGATGACGCGGGCCATCGCGTCGGTGTCTTACTGGGCATCGAACGCTACCGGCAGCTGCTGGAAGCACTCGAGGAGGTGGAAGCCATCCGCGCCTACGATGAAGCGAAGGCGAGCGGCGATGCGGCTGTGCCCTTCGAGGAAGCAGTGCGCGAGATTGAGCAGAGCCGACAGGGGGAGTGAACTATCGCATCGAGATCCTCCGCCGTGCGGCAAAGGCCCTGTCGAAACTGCAGAAGCAGGACTATGAGCGAGTGCGAGATGCTATCCGCGATTTGGGGATTACGCCTCGTCCAGCCGGATGCAAGAAGCTAGTCGGTCGTGACGGTTGGCGTATCAAAGTTGGGCGCTATCGTGTGATTTACGACATTGAAGACGCTGTTCGGGTACTCACCGTTGTTGATGTCGGGCATCGTAAAGACATCTACAAGTGAGCCAGCGGTACCCGCAATCGTCCTATGACATCACCGATAACGATACTGGACGCCCAGCGCGTGCTTGACAGAAAAACCAAGCCGCCTGGCTCGCTGGGTTACCTAGAGACGGTCGCGGCCCGGCTGGCTGCGCTGCAAAACACGTACAGCCCCCGGGCGGACCGGGTGCGTTGCGTCGTCTTTGCGGCGGATCACGGTGTGGCCGATGAGGGCGTGAGTGCCTACCCCAAAGCGGTGACGGCGGAGATGGTTCGCAACTTCGTCCGAGGCGGAGCGGCGGTGACGGCGCTGGGACGTGTTGTAGACGCCGAGGTCGAGGTGGTGGACGTGGGGACGGATGCTGACATCGATGAGTCCGAAGGCGAGGGGGCACGGCTCATCCACGCCAAGGTGCGGGGTGGCTCGCGCAACCTCCTGCGCGGTCCGGCGATGACAATTGAGGAGATGCACACCGCTTTGGAGGCTGGGCGAGACGCGGTCCGGCGTGCTGCCGCCGATGGTATCCAAGCCCTTGCCCTCGGCGAGATGGGCATCGGCAACACGACGTCGGCATCGACGCTGCTGGCGGCGCTGACGGGGTATCCGGTGGAGGAGGCTGTGGGGCGTGGCACGGGAGTAGGCGACGAGCGGATGGCACACAAGCGGGAAGTCGTGGCCCAAGCCTTGGCGCGCCACAAAGCCAGCGGCGACAGGAGCACGCACGGCACACTGGCCTCGCTCGGTGGGCTGGAGATTGCTGCGCTCGCCGGGGCCATGCTGGAGGCGGCGGGTCGTCGTCTGGCTGTCGTGGTGGATGGATTCATTGTGACCGTGGCGGCGCTGGTCGCCGTCCGGCTGGGGCGGGAGAACGGCAAGCCCGTTGCGCCCGCGCTGTTCTTCGCCCACGAAGGCGCTGAGCGTGGACACAGGCTCGCGCTCGAAGCATGTGCCGAAGCAGGGTGCTATGCTCGTCCGTTGCTTCAACTGGACCTGCGGCTCGGAGAGGCCAGCGGTGCGATGCTTGCCCTGCCGCTGCTGCGGTGCGCCTGTGCGCTCTTCGACATGGCGTCGTTTGCCGAAGCGGAGGTTTCCGGCGCGCTCTCGGAGGAGGCTGACGCATGAGCACTCCCGCCACCGATTCACACCCTTCGTGGGCGCGTCAGCAGCTTCGGGCGTTTCTCACGGGCGTCATGTTTCTGACGCGCCTGCCGTGCCCGGCGTGGGTGGGGCACGACGCCGAATACCTAGCCCGCTCTACGCCGTACTTCCCGGTGATCGGTTTGGCCGTCGGGTTGTTCGGGGCGGTTGTCTATCTCGCCGTTGCCCTGCTGTGGCCGCCTGTGATCGCGCTTGCCGCTGCCATCGCCGCGACGGTTTGGCTGACGGGTGCGTTCCACGAGGACGGCCTCGCTGACACGTTCGACGGCCTAGGCGGTGGCTGGACGGTGGACGAGATGCTGACGATCATGAAAGACAGCCGGATTGGCACCTACGGCGCCGTGGCGCTCGTACTCACGCTTGTCATCAAGCTAGGCGCTTTGTTTGTGATCGTACCCAAGGGCGGAGCGGCGGTGGCGGGCGCGCTGGTCGCGGGGCATGTGCTGGGACGCTGGTCGAGCCTGCCGCTCATCTGGCGGCTCCGCTACGTCCAGCACAGCGGCGCCAAGAGCAAGCCGTTTGCCGCAAGCGTAACCACGGGGCGGCTCATTACGGGCACGCTCGCGGCGCTGCTCTTCGTGGGCGTCGCGCTGCAGTGGCAGGCCGTGACGGCCATGGGCACCGCACTGGGCGTGACCGTGGTCGGCGGGCTCTACCTCCGGCGCACCCTCGGCGGCATCACGGGCGATGCGCTCGGTGCGGTCAACAGCCTGACGGAGGCTGCGGTATACCTGGCCCTCGTGGCAGGCTCTGGGTCACTGGCTCTCGCCGAGGTTATGCCATGAGCAGGCATGCCCCGCTGTGGCTCGTCCGCCATGCGCCGACGTCCGCTCCGTCCGGCCAGGTCGTCGGTCACCTCGACGTGCCGCTCTCCGCCGAGGGGGAGGCCGCCGCCGACCAATTCGCCGAAGCCTTTGCCAAGGCGTGGATGGGCGACCCGCCGATGATGTTCACCAGCGATCTCGCACGCGCACAGGCTACAGTGGCACCGTTGGCGGCACGCTGGGGGTGTTTGCCACGGCACGACCATCGCCTACGCGAAGTCCACTTTGGCGATTGGGAAGGGCAGACGTGGGAGGCTGTCGGACGAGACGACGGCGCGGCGCTGAATGCCTGGATGAGCGACTGGGTGAACACGCCACCGCCGGGCGGCGAGTCCTTCCGCATGCTCCTGGCGCGGGTAGAGGCCTGGCTCGCTGATTGTGTCGCGCAGTCCGCTCGTCCAGCGCTTGTCGTGGCCCATGCGGGGGCGCTCCGAGCACTCGTCTGCGCCGCCCTCGGCTTGCCACCTGAAGCGGCGTTCGGCGTTCAATTCGACCACCTCCGTCTAGCCCGGCTCGACCGCCAGCCCGGCGGAGGCTGGACCCTGGCACTCCTGGGTGCCCGCGCCGCACACATCCACCCGGTCAACTCTATTGCTGTACCATCCGATGCCCACACCACAAACGACTAGGCCAGAAAAGAAGCGCGTCGTGCTCTCGTGGAGTTCGGGGAAGGACAGCGCTTGGGCACTTCATCTACTCCGCCAGCAGCCCGATGTGGAGGTAACAGCACTCGTGACTACGTTCAATCAGGTGGCGGACCGCGCGGCGATGCACGCCACCCGCCGGACGCTCGTCGAGGCACAGGCGGAGGCGGCTGGACTGCCACTGGTGGCTGTACCCCTGCCGTGGCCGTGTACAAACGACGAGTACGAACGGCGTACCGTGGCCGCACTCGCCCCCCTTCATGCCGCGGGCGCTACCCACGTAGCCTTTGGCGATCTTTTTCTGGAGGACGTGCGCGCCTACCGTGAGCGCTTGCTGGCCCCAACCGGGCTGAAGCCCCTGTTCCCGCTGTGGCACCCGCCCGGCGGCACGCAGCGTCTTGCACGAGAGATGGTCGACGGCGGTCTCCGTGCAACGCTGACCTGCGTGGACCCAAAGCAACTCGACCCCGCATGCCTCGGGCGTTTGTTCGATGCGACGTTGTGGCAGGAACTGCCGCCCTCGTGCGATCTCTGTGGAGAAAACGGCGAGTTTCACACGTTCTGCCACGCGGGGCCGATGTTCGCCCACGACATCTCTATTGAGGCAGGCATACGCGTGGAGCGCGACGGGTTCTGGTTCCTCGACCTCTGCGCTTGCACGACATGACGCGCCTCGCCGGGGCCTCAAGGCGAAGTCCAGAGCCGCGCACTGGTCGGTGTTGACGCTCGCCACACGCCGAGCCCTGTCAATTTTCAGACTGTTGGTATTTGCTTAACACGCGTGCCATATTCTCGGGGCGTCGACTGCTGAGAAGCTGCAGTCTCGTCACGGTTCATCAAAGAGGAGCACTGTTCATGCAGAAGGTACAACGTACCATGGGCGCCATGTTGGCGATTGGAGTAGCCGTATCGTTGGGTGTGTCTGTCAACCATGCGGCGGCACAGGATAACGCGGAGCCCGGCACCAACGTCGGCCGCACGGGCAATGTGATCTTTATTCATCCTGACGGCACTGGCCTGAGCCACTGGAACGCGGGGCGTATGTATTGGAAAGGCCCAGACGGCATGTTGGAGTGGGACAAGCTGCCCAACATGGCCGTGTACCGCGGGCACATGCGCGACCGCCTGACAGGCACATCCAACGGCGGTGCCACGGTGCATGCCTTCGGGTATAAAGTGGTCGGCCCCGGCTCGTTTGGCAAGGACGGCGGTGGAGCCCAGCAAACGGGCCGTGCTATGCTGGCGCTATCCGGCTACCCCGGCAGCATCATGCGCGAGGCGGCCAATGCGGGCTACCCCGTCGGCGTGGTCAACGATGGCGATGCGGCAGAGCCCGGCACGGGAGCCTTCTTGGCTGAGGCCGATGATCGCGGTCAGTCCAACGACATCGTCGCTCAGTTTCTCGATGGGCGCCCCGGCTTCGAAGGCGAAGCGGGCCCGGTCGTCGCGCTCGGCGGCGGCGAGCGCTTCTTCTTACCCACCGATGCGCCGCGCTGTGCGGGCGACGTACGCCCCGATTGCTACGTGCATACCGATCCCCTCAACCAACGCGGACCTGCTCGGGAAGACGGACGCAACTTGATTCAAGAGGCCATCGGTGCGGGCTATGAGGTCATCCGTACACGCGCCGAGTTTGAGGCGCTGATGGGACGATTAGAAGCCGATGACCGCTTTGCGCCTAGGGTCATGGGGCTCTTCGCCGCGGATGATATCTTCAACGATGAGCCGGAAGAGGTGATCATCGACCTCGGCTTAACCGACCCCGCCAGAGACCCCGAGAGCAAGGAAGGCGACTTGGTGCTCTGGGGGAGCGCACCGGGCACCCTAGGCTACAACCCGCCCACGCCCGGCGAAATGATGGAGATGGCGCTGCTGATTCTGGAGCGGCACAGCGCCGAAGCACAACGCCCCTTCCTGCTCGTGGCCGAAGTGGAGAGTACGGATAACCTCTCCAACAACACCAACGGCATCGGCATGCTGCGGGCCGTGCAGTACGCCGATGAGCTGATTGGCGTGGCCCGCCGCCATGTGGCGCAAGATCCGAACACGCTAATCATCACCGCAGCAGACAGCGACGGCGGCGCGCCGCAGGTCTTCTCGCCCGCGCCAACGGACGGCGACGGCAACGTGAGCACGTCCAGTGGCAACCGGACGGGGAGCCAAGACGACGTGCGCTTCCCGCTGGATGGGACCCGCGGCCAGGGCACAGCGCCGTTCGTCGCCGAGCCGGACGCGTTTGGCAACGTGCATGACTTCGCCATCGGCTATCCCGGTCCCAACGATGTGGCCGGTGGTATCCTGTCGCGCGCCGAAGGCATGAACGCTGGCTTGCTGAGTGCCTTCTTCAACGGCCAGTTCGACAGCACCGATGTCTACCGCCTGATGTACCTCACGCTCTTCGGCGAGCTGCTACCTGCTTCGCAAGGGATGACGGCGCCAGACCGCGAGTAAAGTGGCTGCATCGGAGTCGAGGGGGCGTGTGACATGGCGAGGGCCTGCGCGGCCTCTCACCAACTGACGCGTAGGGCCAGTGACGAGAGGCGGCGCTGCGAGGTGATGGCATCAGGGGTGTACGCGGCGGCGTCCAGGTCGTACACCAGCCGCCAGTAGTCCACGTTGGCTCGGTCTAGCGCGTTGAGCAGCGCAGCGCTTAGGCTCACCTCGACCTGCTGGATGCGTGCGGCGTACGTCACGCGCGCATCGACACGATGAAACGGCGGCAGGCGGTGGTCTTCGGGGTCGTCCAGGGCGTAGGGGGAGAAGTCCTTGGGCTGGGGAGCGCCTGCCAGGTAGTCGTAGTAGGCCGGGCTCAGCCCCGCCGCACGTCGCCACCCGGCCCTGCTCGTGAGCTGTGCCTCTAGCCCCGCTACCACGGTCCAATTGATCCCCGCGGTGACGTTCAGCGGCGTCGTCCACGGCACAGGCACATAGCGCCCAGCAAAGCGGTCGGGCGATTGCTGGCGTGCGTACGACCATGCCACCTCCCCGCGTAGCGTCACGCGGCCAAGCGCGGCCGTGGAAGAGAGTGTGAGGCCCGTGGCTAAAGCCCGTCCCGCTGTCAGGAAGTCGTCCACGGCGAGCGTGGCGCCCCTGGAGCCGGGGCCTGGCCGTTGGGTGAGCCCATGCGGCACCACCAGCGTGTGCGGGTAATACTTGACGTACGACTCGGCTGCCCACGAGAGCAGGCCTGGCGTCTGGCCGATCCGCAACGAGGCATGGTAGGCCTTCGGCGGCGACATGCCGCTGTCATCAAGCGGAATCCAGAAGCGCAGTGTGGGCAAGAGCGTGCCGGTGTTGCCCGTGCTCAGGTCAAACCGCCCCGTGAACTGCCGGTAGAGCCCCACCGCCGCACTGACGTCCCACACACGCCCCCGACTGTCGCTGTGCTGAGCGTGCAGCGACAGGCGGGGCTCCACGTAGGTCCGACCCTGCGCAGGCAGCCAGGTGGCGCGCACGCCGGGTTCCAGCAACAGGCGCGGCGTGGCCTGGAACCGATCCTGCACGTAGAACGCCACGCGCGGCCCCGCCAACGCGCCCGCCAACACGAGCGGATTAGCCAAGGTGCGCGCCCTGCCAGTGGCCCCGTCGATGGTGGTGAGGGTGTTGGAGGCCGTGACCCGATAGGTGCTGCGGGCATACGTCCCCACGGCGCCCACTTCGATCATGTGCTGCGGATGGATGGCGTAGGACAGATCGGTCTCAAGCGCGGTCTCATCCACCTCGTTGTGATCGGTCGTGCTCGGCGCCTCAAATTCCTGGAACCGCCCGAGGTTATCGGTGCGCAGCGCGTTGACAGCGGAGTAGGTGTGGGTGAGGTAGAAGCGGCTGTGCCGCAGGCGAAGTTGCCCGAGCAGCCGGGCTCCCAGAATCGACTGGGCCGAGACCTGAGCGGCGCTGTTCGACCAGCGGTATGTGTCCGAGAGGCCAGAGAAGGGGGAAACCTCGCCGCGGACGGTGCTGGGTGGTGCCGAGGTGTCGAGGACGCGGGTCGCGCTGCTCAGGTGGTTGCTGCCTCGGTAGTACGAGGTGCGCAGCGTATGCAACGGCCCAAGCTGTACCTGGGCGGCGAGGTGGAGGTCGTGGTAGCTCACCTCGGGCGCCAGCGCAATTTCGGGCCCTGCGGCTGTCGCGGTGACCTCCTTGGTGATGTTCGGGTTGTTGCGGTTGACGGCCGGATTTTCGAAGAGCAAGAAGAAGTCGGGCTGCCGCCGCTCGCGCAGGTACGACGCGAACGCTGGCGGGCGGTACCAGGCCCACAGGCTGCGCCGGAACGCGCCCATGACCTGCACGCGCCGCTCGCCCAGGGGCACACCGCCATGTATAGCCACGTTGGCGCTCTGCACATCGACCTTCGCATCCAGCCCTGGCCGCGATGCGTCGCCCAGCGTATGGTCGGCCAGCACCACGCCTGATGTTTCGCTGCCCACCGACGCGCCGAAGCCGGACTTGTACACCGTGAGCCGCTGCAGTGCCAGCGGGCTGAACGGGCCGAAGAGCCCGCCCATGTGCGGCGGCGTGAAGATGGGCGAGCCGTCTAAGCGGGTCTCTACCTCACCTGCGCCGCCGCCCTGGATGTGGATGTCTGCCGATGTGGGACCGACGTCCACACCGGGGACGTCGTCCAACGTGTTTAGCACGTTGGTGAGGCCAAGCACGGGCGCACCTGTCGTCAACAGCTCGCCGCTGAGCTCAATCTGCGTCAGCGTCGTCTGCAACCGCCGCTCCTGCGTGCCGTCGATGATGACGGGGTCGAGCGAGACGGTGGTGGGGGCGAGGGCGATGCGGTAGCGCGTATGCCCGTCAGGCTCCACCACCAGCGTGTCGCGCCGCACGTCGTAGCCCAGGTAGGTGGTGTAGGCCACGTACGGCCCTGGCGCGAGCGCTGCAAAGGCGAAGTGCCCAGCGTCGTTGGCTACTGCGCCAGTCTCCGCCGAGGCCAGCACCACCTGTGCATGGGGCAGCGGCGCCCCCGTGAGCGCATCCACGACGGTGCCGTTGAGCGTGCCCAGCCGTGGAGGCTGCGCTGCACGGCTGACGATGACATAGGTGCCCGACGACAACCGGTAGTAGTCAAGGCCAGTCTCGCCCAGCACACACGACAGCGCGGCGTCGGCCTCGGCGTCTTCGATCAGGCAGTACGCCGTCCGCCCCTCGACCTGCTCCGGGTAATACACGACGTTGACGCTGAACTGCTCGCTGAACGCATCCAGCGCCTGCTGCATCGCGACGTGGCGCAGCACCAGCGTGTGCCTGGCTGCTGTCTGTGCCCACGCACTCGTGGCACCCATCGCAACGCACAGCGCACACGCTACCAGCCAGCGCAGCCTGCGGGGGCTGGGGGAGCGTCGGGCTTGCGCAGCCGGAGTGTCACGCAACGGAATCACCTCAGACAATAGAGAAAGGCAGGAGAGGGTACGTCAGGTGGTGGGGACGGTCACGATCTCGAAGCCGTCGGAAGTGGGGCGGTACGTGAGGCCGAGAATCTGGCAGAGGTCTTCCAGAAGCTGGGGCGCCGGGAGGACGTTCCGCCCGAGGTACTGAAAGGGCAGCTGGGCATCCAGCAACGCCGGGTCGTGAACATGGACGCGCAGGTCGTAGCTGGCTTCGATAGCAGCGATGACATTGCGGAGCGGCGCCCCAGCCTCAAACGTGAACTGCCGAGCGCGCCACAAGGGCAAGTCGGCGTGTGAGGCGGCCGACGGCGCGACAGGAGCCTGCGCACCCACCACGTGGCTGACGTCGCCCGGCGCCAGCGTCACACGCTGCTCGGTGGCACCGCCAGTCAGCGCTACGCTACCCTCGGCAAGATAGACCTCGGTGACGGCTTCTGTGGCGCCATCAGGCCTGCTGACCTTGACGCTGAACTGGGTGCCGAGGACGTCGATGCGCGCGTTGGCTGTCTCCACCGTGAAGCGCGTGCCCGGCGTGATGGTGAAGTACGCCTCGCCCGTGAGCATCACGCGCCGGGGCGTGCCCGCGCGAAGACGGCTGTGCGTGACGCTCGCTCCTGGCCGCAACTCGATGGACGAGCCATCGGCCAGGTTGACCGTCTGCGCGCGGTCTGGCGGTGCGGTGATGGTTGCGCGATGCAGGCCGAGCCCGAGGCCAACAGCGACCAGCACGACGCCCGCGGCGATGGCACCAACCCACGCTAACGGGCGGCGGCCTGCCCGCGGGATCGGTGCGCGGTGCGGTGCCCGATCGGGTCTTGGCAGGGTCTCCTCGCGGATGGCAGCCTGGAGCGCGGCCCGGACGTCGGCATGGCGCTGGGCATTGACCCCAGGCCACGTACCATCGGTGCGGACGGCTTCCCAGGTGTGGGCGAGGGCATCGCGTTCGGTATCGTCGAGCGCGCCGAGCGCGTCGCGAATCGGGTCCTGCGAAGAAGGCATATTCGCGTTCATAGGTTCTGCTCGTTGAATCCGTGGGATCGGAGTTTGATGCGCAGGAAGCGCAGCCCCTCCACCAGATGGTTGTTGACGGTTTTACTGGATATCGCCAGCGTTTCGGCGATCTCGTGGTGCGACAGTCCACCTACGCGGCTCAGCTGGAAGACTTCGCGCCGTCGGGGGGGCATCTCGTCGACCCAGCGGTGGATGAGGTGATCCAGCTCTTGGCCTCGGTAGCTCGACTCGGGCGTGTCTCCCCGCGCGGGGTCTATGTCCAGCGCCACCTCGCTGCGGATGCGACGCGTGCGGTGGGTTTTGTAGGCCAGGTTGCGCACGACGCGAAACATCCACGCTCGGATGGGCAGGTCGGGGTCGAGCTCGGCGCGTTTCTGCCAGAGCTTGAGAAACGCCTCTTGGATGATGTCATAGATGGCGTCTTGGTCCCGCGTGAGCGCCCACGCGTAGCGCAGCAGCGGCTCCGACAGGCTGCCGTACAGCGCGTCAAACGCCTCCGTATTCGCCTCCCGTAACGCCAGCAGCCACTGCTGCTCTCGCGAGACTGCGGAGTGCGGGGAAGAGGTGGGCTGGGATGAGGATGCGTGGTTCGAGCGCTGCATGTGGCCGTCTGGAGCTGCCAAGGCGGCATGCCACTATCGCGCAAATCAAGCTATCTCTGGCGGCACACCACCCGTAAAACCCACTTCGCTTTAAATGTACCTAGTCTGCTCCAGGGTCTTTTTCCAAGCACTGAGGCGGTCCGTGGGACCGCACTCAGAAATCCACCTGATCTCGATAGGGTTGCTCTCTGAGGTTGGGACCTGCGCGCACCTTGTGTAATGTTAGCGTTCGTGTGTCGAAGTCCCAAACTGATGCTTCTCTGCTCCAAGGATCCACAAGAAGACGAACGATGTGATCGTTGCAGAGCTTGGCGTCGTGGACAAACAGGGTTGGCGTATCTCGCCAAAACACATGCTGTTCACTATGTTGATCGTGGAATACAACCCCTTGGCCTCCAATCAGAAACCAGGCCTCGTCTGGGGCAATGATGCCTACGGAAGGATCACCGTTGTGGGCGCCCATGGGAGTCTGTGCAGCAGTTTCCTTGTCAACAAGGAAAGTTGACTGGTATTCGTGGGTCAAGAGGAAATGCTCGGACTCAGCCAACACGCGGTACGAAGCGAGCAGGGCACACACAGGTAGTACCGTGTTAGCTGGCTGGGCCTGCAGCGGTCATGCGGTAGATGAGGCCGTTCGGGTCGTCCTTGAGGATTTCCAGCGTGCCCACTATGGTGACAGGCTCGTAGCTGAACGTAACGCCCGTGTCGGCCTTGACCTCAATCATCGACTCAGGGCCACCCGGCATGCAGAAGTTACAGCCCGCTACAGGATTGCCGCTCAGGATGAAGTGCTTCTGCTCTTGCGACTGCTCCAGCGGCATCATGAAGCCTTCGATCTTGATCTGCTGCCCGGCAAGACTCTCCACGTCGGGCGATACCTTCATCACCCACCTGTTATTCTCCTTCACATACTCGATCTGGCTGAGGTCCATCCACGACATGGCTTTCTGAGCAAGCGCCTCGACGCTGGTGCCGAGCAGGAAGCAGAGGGTGAGGGCAAGGGCAGAGAAGTAGCGCATAGCGGGCGAACGTGTTGATGAGCCTAGTTCCAACGGAACCAAACCAGAAGCGGTTTCCGCGTGGGTTCGGGGTATTTCATCTTGCCCACACGGCAGATCCGGTGCCAGGCCGTATCTTTTGCGCCGCCTGCTCCTGCCCACCGTTATTGTACGCTCAGTGCGCCGCCTCTCCCTCCGTACGGTCCTGCCTGCCCTGCTGCTGACGCTGCTGGCTGTGGCACTGGGCATCATGCTAGCAGGCGAGGCCGATCTGGAGGAGCGGCTGTTTCGCCTCCGCTACCTCCTGCTGCTGACGGCCTCAGTCATTGCCATTGCTGTGCCGCATGTGCTGCTGCCGGATGACGAGCGCGGCTGGATGCAGCTCCTGAACACGGCGCCGCGCGCGTTGCAACGCCGCCTCCTCAAGCCGTGGGGCGGCGTGTTGGCGTTGCTCGTCCTGCCGGGGCTGCTGCTCTTCTTCTGGTCGCCGCTGGACAGCACCGTGGGCGACCGCATTGGCTACGCGATCCTGTACGGCTGTTTCACCATTGGACTGGGGCTCTACAGCTTCGAGCGCTACCTGACGCTTGGCGCCACCTCGCAGGCGTGGCAAGAAGGGACGAAGGGCGGCGCGTTCATGGGGATGATGGCCAACTCGTCGGTGCCGATTGGGGTGCCCCGAGGGCTCGTGCCGGCGCTGCTGCTCACGGGCCGCGTGTTTGCCGTGGGCGTGGTGGTGATGATCGCCACCGCCTGGGCGGCGCGGAGCGGATGGGGCTGGGTGCCCCCGCAGCTGTTTGTGCTCTACACCCTGGCGCGCATTGTGCGCCTCGGGCGTCAGTTTGATCGCCACTACTACCACACCAACGCGTTCTACACCGAGATCTTCCGCAGCAGCGGCGGCGTGCGCGCCAGCGACCGCGAGCCGCTGCCGTTCGCCGCGCTGTACTGGGTGCCGATGCGCTGGCGCACATACGTCTGGTCGATGCTGCGCCAGCTCGACCGCCGCTTGCCCATCGGACGCAGCATCGCCCTGGGGCATCTGCTGCTGTGGGCGCTGTTCTACCAGGACACCGATCCGGCGTTTATCTCCGCCTACCTGCTCGCCTTCGCGCTCGCGCAGAACCTTGCCATCTTCCTCACCGCACAGCCCGCGCTGGCGCCGCCTGCCTTCCAGCTGAGCCTCCAACCGCCGTTGCACTGGTGGATCACGCGCACGTTCATCAACCTGCGGTGGGCACTGCCGTGGGCGCTGAGCCTGCTCGCCGTGGCGTGGGCCACCAAGTCGTTCACCTACGCCGAGGTCTGGCCATGGGTGGCGTACGAGGTCGTGCTCGCGCTCGTGACGGCTGCCCTTGCCACCTTCCGCGCCGAAGTGCCGCACCGAAAACGCTATGCCTGACGCCCTCCACCTCCAGGCCGTGGCCAAGCGCTACGGCAGCGGACCGTTTATCTTCCGCGACCTGACGCACACGTTCATGCCGGGCACCACCACGGGGCTCGTCGGGCCGAACGGCTCGGGCAAGACCACGCTGCTGCGGCTGCTCTCCGCCGAGGCGTTTCCCACGAGCGGGCGCGTCGCGCTGGGCAGCCTCGAAGTACACACGGCGCCGTACCAGTACCTCCAGCAGGTCGGCATTGTACACGACGGGGCGCAGCTGCCCGCCTACCTCAGCGCCACCGAAGTGCTCGAGATGATCCTGCGTGCCCGAGGGCAGTGGGACGGCAAACGCAGCCCCATGGACATCGATGCGCTGCTGGATGCGCTGCTGCTGGATGAGCGGCGCGAGCAGCTGATCGGCACCTACTCCAGCGGCATGTTCAAGAAGGCGCAGATGGCCGCTGCCCTCATCGCCGATCCCCAGGTGCTGCTCCTCGACGAGCCGTTCCGCGGCCTCGACACCGACAGCACGGCGGCGGCGCTGGCGTACCTCGCCGAGTTCAAGCAGCGCGGCGGCATCACCATCCTCTCCAGCCACCTCCAGCCGTCGCTGCAGGCGCTCACCGACGACCTGATCCGCTTTCCCATTGCCACCGAGGACGCGTAGCATGTTCGAGCTGACGTTTCCGTTTCTCGGCTTCAACGTGCCCGTGCTGGAGTTCACCGCCGTCGTCTTCGGCTTCCTGAGCGTCTGGCTCAACACGCGGCAGAACATCTGGGTGTGGCCCACCGGGCTCGTCAGCGTCGCGCTCTACGTCCTCATCTTCTTCGACGCCCGCCTCTACGCCGACATGGGCCTGCAGGGCGTCTACATCGTCCTCTCGCTCTACGGCTGGTGGGCGTGGCTCTACGGCGGCCCCGAGGGCGACGCGCTGCCCATCACCCGCCTCACCCCTAAGCACGGCGCCATCCTCGGCGGCATCGGCATCGCGGCGATGATTGGCATCGGCCTCAGCCTCGACCGCCTTACCGACGCAGATATTCCGTATTGGGATGCTTTCACGACCGCGTTCAGCCTCGTAGCGCAGTGGCTCATGGCGAAGAAGATCCTGGAGCACTGGCTCGTGTGGATCGTGGTCGATGCCGTCGCCATCGGCGTGTACATCTACAAAGACCTCTACCTGACGGCCGGACTCTTCGCCGCCTTCCTCGTGCTTGCCGCCATCGGCTACGTGGCGTGGCGGAAGGACGTCAGCTGAGGGCGCGCTGGAGGCGGGGGCGCAAGAACCACGCGCCGATAAACCAGAACCAAAACTGCAGCATCAGCCCAGCGATGGCCTCTTTCGATGGCGTAGGCTCGCCCTCGGCCTGAAGCAGCCGCTCCGACAAGAAGTGCCACACGCGGTAGGTCGCATAGATGCTATAGACGAGCAGCGCGAAGTTGAAGCCGACCAGTACATCGAAGTAGGGCAGCACGGCTTCGAACAAGGCAGTGTCGCGCTGGAGGGCACTTGCCCAAAGCCATACGAACGGCAACGCGCTAGCTGAAGCAGCGAGGTTGAGCCGAAAGCGCCACAGCGGCGAAGCGGCATCGCTGGACGCTTTGTCGTGCAGCGCCATGCCTACGCTGTAGTACCACGCCGCTACGAGCACGAACGCGCCAGAGGCAAAGAGTAGATGCATCTCGCCCAGCCACACGAATGCGGCGACAAGCACGGTGAGCAGGGCGGGGTGGATGAGTGCAAACGCGGCACGCATGAGCAGCACCAGACATGATCAACAAAAGCGTCTGATGCATACATCGGCAGCGACACCGTTCCGTTTAAGGCGCCGCAAACACCATCGTGCCGCGCGGGAAGGTCAGGCGCAGCGTGTCGCCGTCGATGGCGTAGGTGGTGACGTCGGGGAGGGCCTCCTGGAAGGGAATCTCGATGCGCTCGGCCAGCCCCGACATGCAGCCGCGCCGCGTGGTGGACATGGGGCTCATGTCTAGCGCTCCCGGGTCATCGGTGCGGGCGTATGTGCCGTTGATATCGTTGCAGCCTGAGAAGCCGGACACGTTGTAGCGGTCCAGCCCGGCAGACTCGGTGCTAAAGTTCAGCGTGGCGGGCGGGTCTAGGCGAATGCCGCGCATCGACGCCTCGCCCAGCGTCATTGACACGAAGCGCCACTCGTGGGCGGTGAGGGGATCGGCAGGGCCACAAGCGGTGAGCGCAAACAGCGCAGTGACAAGGCCAAGGGTACGCATAATCAACGCGAAGAATGGTGAACATCAGCAAGGCATGTGCCGCCTAATTTACGCCATTGCTGTGGCAGCGTTCATGCGGTCGGCCAGGGCGCGGCGGTGCTCATAGGTTTTACGCGTCACGGCCACGTCCTCCAGGAAGTACGGCAGCTCGTCCAGCAGCAGCGCCTGCGGGCCGTCCACGAGCGCACGGCGCGGCGCCGGATGGAAGTCCACCAGCACCATGTTGGCGCCCGCGATCACGCCCTGCGCGGTCACGTGGAAGACATCCGGCAGCCCATCGGTCGACTTGGAGCGTGTGCCCACCGAGTGCGAGGGGTCGATGCAGACGGGCATCCGCGTGAGGCGCTTGATGACAGGCACATGCGCGAAGTCCACCATGTTGCGGTGCGGCGCGGCGAACGACGTCTTCATGCCGCGCAGGCAGAAGATCACGTTCGAGTTGCCCTCGGTAGCCAGATACTCGGCGGCGTTGAGCGATTCGTTCAGCGTGATGCCGAAGCCGCGCTTGAGCAGCACTGGGTGCTCGCCCTGCCGCCCCACGGCCTTCAGCAGCTCGAAGTTCTGCGTGTTGCGCGTCCCGATCTGCAGCATCACGCCCGTCGGGTGGCCCGTGGCTTCCAGGCACTCGTCGATCTCGTCCACGTGGCTCTCGTGCGTCACCTCCATCGCGATGACCTTGATGCCGTACTTCCCGGCAAGCTCGAACACGTAGGGCAGGCACGCCTTGCCGTGGCCCTGGAACGAGTACGGGTTGGTGCGCGGCTTGTAGGCGCCCATCCGCGTGCAGACCTGCCCGTGCGTCTGCAAGGCTTGCAGCATCTGCTCCACGTGCTCCGGCGTATCGACGGCGCAGAGGCCCGCGAAGACGTGCAGGCTTTCCTGGTCGAAGTGGACGCCGTTGTAGTCGAAGCCCGTGGTGCGGAACTGGTCCTTGTGCCGCCCCAGGATGCGGTACTCCTCCGAGATGCGGATGACGCGCTCCACGGCAGGCAGCGCCTCGATGCTGCGCTTGTCGATGCGGTGCGTGTCGCCCAGCAGGTAGACCTCGGTGAGCGTCTGCAGCTCGCCAAAGACGTGGTGCTTGCGCACCGTCACGTTCTCCAGGTTCGTCAAGTGCGCCCACGTTTCCTTGAAGGCAGGCGACTGATCGTCGACGTCGGGGTAGAGGATGACCAGCATGGCAGCGGCGGTCGGTATGATGCGGTAGGGAACGGGGCCTGAAACTACAGCGTCCTTCTGAAACAGTCAGTGAAAATTCCGACGACCGTACGGCACCACCGCAGCCGTATATTGGGCGTTTTTCCAACCGGTCTCCCTCTTTTGCTGTGCCCAATCCGTCGTTATCGCCTGTGCGTGTGGTCTTTGCCACGGCTGAGCATGTGGAGCATGCGCCTGCGTTGGCGGCGCTGATCGAGGCGGCGGCGCAGGACCCCAACACCGGGCTGGCGCGGCGGACGGCCAAGTACATCGCCGAGAAGATGCAGGCGGGCAACGCGGTCATCGCCATTGGTCCCAGCGATGAGGCCGCCGGGTTTTGCTACGTCGAGACGTGGGAGCATGGACGGTATATCGCCAACTCCGGCCTGATCGTCTCGCCGGACTTTCGCGGCCACGGTCTGGCCAAGCGCATCAAGGCCTGCGCGTTCGAGCTGTCGCGCACCAAGTACCCCGACGCCAAGGTGTTCGGCCTCACGACCAGCCCCGCCGTCATGAGCATCAACAGCGACCTCGGCTATCGCCCCGTCGCCTTCGCCGAGCTCACGAGCGACGACGCCTTCTGGGCAGGCTGCCAAACGTGCGCTTTCTTCGATGTCCTCACCCGCACCCGCCGCGTCAACTGCCTCTGCACCGGCATGCTGTACGACCCGGCGCGTTAGAGCGCGTGAGCGCGTCGATGCGTCGGCGCGTCATGATCTGCAAGGCCCAAGAGAAGTGGGGACGCGCGCACGCGACAACGTGATCACACACTCACGCACACACAATCCACCCGTTTTCCGCAGTGTCGCAAGCGGGGAGCGCCTATGTTCAGCGTGTTCTGTCGACTCATATACGGATGCCATGCGCCTGACGCGTTCCACACAGCTGCTCACCGTGCTCGCCCTGCTGATCGTCGCGGGCTGTAGTTCCACTGCCGAAGTCACCGCGCCCGAACCCGAGCCGACGGTGGAGCCTGTGGTCGAAGCGCCTGTGGGTCCGGCGTTCATGCGGCTCTACTTCGACGGCAGCGGGCTGTACCGTGAGGAGGCCGATGACAAGCGCCCGCTGATGCTGGGCGTCCGCCCGGGTGGGGTGGAGGCGGTGGCGCCTGATGGGCAGCACGTGGCGTTCGCGTATGTGGCGCAAGACTCGGCGCGGCTGGCGTGGGTCGATGTGCGCAACGGCGCCATCCGCAACCTGTACGCCGCCCCTCATAACACCGTCTACACGATGGACTGGGCCAACGACAGCCGCGCCCTGGCCTTCGGCTGGTACGTGCCGGATGCCGAGGGCAACATGACCGACGGCAACGTGCTGATCGCGCAGGTGGGCGGCAGCATCGCCGATGTGGGCTGCAGCGCCTCCAAGATGGTCGCCGCGTGGCCCCAGCCCGACCGCCTCGTCGTGGGCGATGACCGCAACTTCTACGGCGTCGATACCGAGGGTTGCGCCACGCGCTCCACACAGGCGCGCCGCAAGCTGCATCACGTCACCTTCTCGGGCGACGGGCAGCACATGGCCTACATCTTCCGCGACCTCGCCTACGACCGCCCCAATCGCCAGTACGTGCCGGACTCGTCGGCGTTCGTGGCTCGGTTCGACGGCTCCGACGCCGAGCGCATCTACAGCAACGACTACCTCGTGCGCAACTTCCAGTGGTCGCCCGACGGGGACGACCTGCTGTTCGACGTGAAGTCGCAGCAAGAAGAGGGGCGCCGCCACATCGCGCTGCTCAACATCGAGAGCGACCGCATCGGCTACGTCATCCCGCCGGATGCCACCACGGGCAGCACCACGCACGCCCAGTGGTCGCCCTCGGGCACGAACATCGCCTACGACTGGACGATGGGTGGCGAGCGGCTGAAGGCCGTCCGCGTCTTCCGTAACACCAAGACGCTCGGCCCCAGCTACGGCCCCACCTGGGGCTGGATCGACGACACCACGCTGGTCATCCCCACCGCTGACGGCGGCTGGCAAGCGCTCGACGTAGACAGCGACGAGACGCGGTTCACCCTGCCCTCGGGTGCCCGGCTGCTTTACGCGATGCCTACAAACTGAGTGGAACTCGGCGGGCTTTGCCAAACGTTTGGTTAGGGACACTAGAGTCCAAAACCGCCCTGTATGAGTGAGCCCGACACGCTACGCGACGTCCTTGACCAAGCCGAGAGCGGCGCCCCCGCCGCTGGCCACGCCGTCCGCGATATCTTCTCCACCGACGAGATCTTCCGACGTATCGTAGCCACAGCCGACGAGGAGTTTCAGCGGAGCGGGCGCTTGCTGTTCCTGAGCGGCCTCGCCGCAGGGCTGTCCATCGGCCTCTCGCTCCTGGCCCGCGCCACGATGACAGCGCATGCGGGCGGTGGGGACGACGCCATCCTGATCGGCAATCTGCTCTACCCGATTGGCTTTCTGCTGATCGTACTCGGGCGCTACCAGCTGTTCACCGAGAACACGCTCACGCCCGTCACGCTGGTGATGACGCGCATCGCCAGCATCCCGCTGCTGCTGCGCGTGTGGGGCATCGTGCTCGCAGCGAACCTGACGGGTGCGGCCATCGCGGCCCTGCTGTTCACCAAGACGAGCGTGATGGAAGCGGAAGCCATGGAGGCCGCCATCAAGTTCGGCGAGCACGCGCTGGAGTATGGCTGGCAGACGCTGTTCTGGAAGGGCCTCGTAGCGGGGTGGCTTGTGGCCAGCATGGTATGGATTGTCCATGCCGCCCGCGAGACCATCACGCGGCTCTTCGCCATCTTCCTCATCATGTACCTCATCCCCACCGCCGACCTCTTCCACTGCATCATCGGCGCGTGCGAGGTGCTTATGCTGGTGTTCAACGGCCAAGCCGCCATCGGCGAGTTGCTGCACTTCCTGACGGCCGTAGTGTTAGGCAACACGGTGGGGGGCGTGCTGCTCGTGGCCATCCTCAACTACGCCCAGACACAGGTAGCCCGCTTCCCCGACCGCGACCTGGAAGCCCTGCGCCTCTCCTGGCGCGAATGGCTGTTCGGCAGCGCTCCGGGGCGCCCCGACCTCGTCCCCGGCAGCGCCGCCGCACTCATGCAGCGCGAGGCCGAAGCCGACAAGGAGCGTTAGGCATCAACCAACTGGTTGTCGAAGCGCTGCACAGATGCGACCAGCTCTTGGCGTTCCACAGCGTCCATCTCGCATAACGGAAGGCGAAACACCTCGGCGATCAGGCCACGCTCGGCCAGGGCCGTCTTGATAGGCAGCGGGTTCGTCTGGATGAAGCAGGCGTGCATCATCGGCAGCAGGCGGTCGTGCGCCGCACGCGCCGTCAGCACATCGCCATCGAGTGCGGCGTGTACGAAGTCGTTCATGCGCCACGGGTACAGGTTGGCCAGCACTGAGACCACGCCTACGCCACCCGCTTGGATGAGCGGCAGCGTCATGGCATCGTCGCCCGAGAGCACGGCGAAGCCGCTGGGTACCTGCTCGATGATGCTGGCGATCTGCTCCAACGAGCCACTGGCCTCCTTCACGGCTACAATCTGCGGATGTTGGGCCAGCGCCGCCACCGTTTCCGGCTCGATGTTGACCGCCGTCCGCCCTGGCACGTTGTAGACCATGAGCGGCAGCCCGCCGTGCTCGGCGAGGTGCAGGAAGTGGGCGCGCAGCCCGGACTGCGTCGGCTTGTTGTAGGCGGGAGCCGCCACCAGCGCCGCGTCGGCACCGAGGCGAGCGGCTTCTTGCGTCAGCTCAAGGGCTTCCGCAGTGCTGCTGGAGCCCGTGCCCACGATGACCAGGGCACGTCCGTGTACGTAGCGCACCACGTGTTTGATGAGGGCTGTCCGCTCGTCGCGGGTGATAGTAGGGTTCTCGCCTGTCGTGCCGAGTAGCACGATGCCGTCGATGTGCGCATCGAGTTGGCGGTCGAGCAGCTGGTCCAGCGCGGGGTAGTCGATGGCGCCCTCTGTGGTGAACGGCGTGACGATAGCGGTATGGCAGCCCTGTAGCGACAGGGCATAGGTATCCTGTGACATCGGTTTAGTTGTGTTGAGAAATGGTCCTCAGTTCTTCGCGTTGAAGAACGTGTCGGTCATGAAGTCGTCCATGCTGAAGCAGCCGGAGCGGCCTTGCAGCCACCGGGCGGCGTCCAGCGCGCCGCGGGCAAAGCCGTCGCGGGAGCGGGCGATGTGTTTAAGCTCGATGGCATCCACGGCACTGTCGAACACCACGCCGTGTGTGCCGGGCACGTGGCCGCCCCGAAGGACGCCCCAGTGCAGTTCGTTGGGCTGTAGCGCACGGTCGGGCAGATCCGTGACGAGCGTGTCCTTGCTGGGCAGATGCCGAAGCACGCGCTCGGCGGTGTGCAGCGCGGTACCGGAAGGCGCATCGGCCTTGAAGCGATGATGCGCCTCGTAGCCGTAGACGTCGTAGTCCGCCGCCGACTGCATGGTCTGCGTCACCTGTTCCACCGCTCGCCAAAACAGCTGTACGCCGATGGAGAAGTTAGCCGACCACAGCACCCCCACGTCATTCGCCGCAGCCAACGCCTGCACGTCCGGGATGCGATCGTGCCAGCCCGTGGTGCCGGTGACGACGCTGACACCGCGCTCGGCGAGGAGACGGATGTTGTCCACAACCATCTGCCCATGGGTGAACTCGATTGCGACCTCCGTTCCCGCAAAGGTCGCCGACTCCATCGCCGAGCGGCTGTCAATTCGCTGTGTCACCGTGCAGCCGTGCGCCTCGGCCCAGTGGTCGACCATCTGGCCCATGCGCCCATACCCTACGATGACGATATCCATTGGCTGTCTCCATGCATGTGATGCCTGTAGCAGGCAATGAACGGCCGCAAAACTATCGACTCGCGCACCGCGGCTTCTACTTTCTCCTGATTAAAGTTGGATATTGAATTATTTTGTTTGAAATGAAACTACGCGCCTGATTTCAAACGATGACCACCATCGCCGACGCCCTCCGCCCGATCCTCAGCGCCAACGACCACCTGCGCTTTGGGCTGTCGTACCGCCTCTACAACCTGACGCAGCTCGCCAACTACCTGCACCCGCTGGTGGAGGCGCGGACGCAGAAGCCGGTGCGCCCGTCGGCCATCGTGACCGCGCTCTCTCGCATCCAGCGTGACCTCACCGAGCAGGTGCCCGACCGTACGCGCTTCCAGATCGACAACGTCGGCATCTCTTCTGGGCTTACCACCGCCACGTTCTTCAAGGAGCCGAGCGTGCATCAGCAGATTGGGCGGGTGGCCGAGCACTTCCGTGCGCAAGGCGGCTTCTTCCACTTCACCGAGAGCACCTACGAGATCACCGTCTTCTACGACGATGCCTTTGCCGAGCACTTCGCCGAGCGCGTGCTGGCTACCCCAAAGTATGTGGCGAATCACGTGGCATGCGTCAGTGTCCGCTTCTCGGAGCGCTACATGGACACGCCCGGGTTGCTCTTCGCGCTGATGCAGCAGATCCACTTCCAGCGCATCAACCTGATCGACATCTCGTCCACGTTCACCGAGTTCAACTTCTACGTCGCCGAGGACCAGGTCCGCACCGTCTTCAACACGCTCCACGACAGCTTCCTCAGCCGCCGCCCCCGCGCGTTTCTATAATATTTAGGCGGGCTGTCACACGTATTTGTCGCCGCGCACGACTTCGGCGTCTTGCATGTAGACGATGATGGCGTAGTGCTCGAAGTAGCGCTCGGCGATCTCGTCCACGATGGCTTGGCCGACTTCGGGGCTGACGAGCGTTTCGATGCGCGTGTCGGGGCCTTCCCATTCGCTGGCGCGCACGCCGCGTGAGCCGCGACCCGTCGCTTGGGTCAGCGTGTAGCCGCGGGCGCCCAGACGCTCTAGCATGCGCAGCAGCCGGTCTTCGAGGATGCGCTCAGTCACGATGGTGACGATTTTCAGCGGGACGGTAGGCATGGCGGCAGGTCGGGCTAAGTGAGCGGTCAGGCGAGCGTTTCGGCCATCCAGAAGTAGAGCGGGATGCCGAGGATGACGTTGAAGGGGAAGGTAATGCCGAGCGAGGCGGTGAGGTAGAACGTCGGGTTGGCTTCGGGTAGGGCGATGCGCACGGCGGCAGGCGCAGCGATGTACGACGCGCTCGACACCATCGCGGCGAGCACGGCACTCCCAGCAATGGAGAGCCCCACGAGTCCACCCAGCCATACCGCCAGGAAGCCGTGGAAGATCGGCAGGATGATGCCGAAGGCGACGAGGAAGACGCCCACTTTCTTGAGGTCGCGCAGGCGGCTGGCGGCTACGATGCCCATCTCCATCAGGAAGAGCACGAGCGCGCCCTGAAACATCGTCACGAAGAACGGCTCCACCGGGGCAAAGCCCTCCGGCCCCGCCGCCCAGCCGATGAGCAACCCGCCCGCGAGCAGGATGATGCTGCGGCCCGCCAGCACCTCGTGCAGCGCCTCTTTCCAGGAGCCTGCGCGCTCACCCCGCGTGAACGCGATCATCAGCGCGACTACGATAGCCGGCACCTCCAAGATGGCCACGAGCGCGGGCATGAAGCCCTCCGGCGCCTGCCCGGTCATCGTCCCGAACGTTGTCGCCACAATGAACGTCACCGCCGAGACCGAGCCGTAGTGCGCCGCCACCGCCGCCGCGTTGACGCGGTCGAACCGCCCCAATCGACGCAGCACGTTGTAGGCAATGATGGGGGTGATGATGCCGAGGCCGAGCGTCAGCAGCGCCGGGCCGACGAATGCCGACATCGGCGTCTTGCTCAGCTCCACGCCGCCCTTGAGGCCGATGGCCAGCAGCAGGTAGATGGAGAGCGCGTTGTAGAGGGCAGGGGGCAGCTTGAGGTCGCTGCGGACGACGGCGGCCAGCACGCCCAGCGCAAACGCCAAGATGACGGGCGAGAGCAGGTTGGACGCCAGGATGTCGAGGTTGTCCATGCAGGGGGCGGGGGACAGGTAGCGGGCACAGCGCCCGGAGGTTCGGGCTCTTGTGCGCTACCCGCAAGCAGATCGCCGAGAATTCACCCTGCTGATCAGGATCTTTACAGCATCGACTTCAACGTGATCATGTAGCTCGGGTACGCTGCGCTGACACGATCCTCGTCAAGCGTGTAGGCCAGTTGGTCGCGGCTTTGAATACCCAGGACCAGCGTGGCGAATTGATGGAGTTCAATACCCAGGCCTGCATAATAGCCCCACGCGAACCGAGACTGCTGGGCGAGGTGTGCGCCGTCAGGGGATTCCATACGGGCAAAGGGCGTGGCATACAGCCCGCCTTCATACGTGAAGCGCTTGAGGATGGGGCGCGTGATCGCTTCCAACCCAATCTCGACGGCGTGCTGCCGCGTCTGCCGTCCCTCGACCGTCTGGGCGAACGTTTTGTAGCTGACGAGCAGCTTGGCCGCCTTGCCGTAATAGGGATGCATGGCTTCGGCGCGGGTGAGTGCCGAGAACCGCATGCCAGCACCGACGGCGAAGATCTGATGGGAGACTTCCCGTGGAAAGGATTGGCTCTTGAGGTTAGCTAGGCTGAAGGAGGATGACTGGCCCGCAAGCAGGCGAGACTCCACCACCCAGCGATCGTATAGGGTGACCGTCGCGCGCAGCCGATACGCGTCCACAGCGGCCCGTATCCGGGAAGCGGCCACGCTGCTGCTCTGAGAGTACGTCCCCGAGGCATAGCTGTGCTCCAGCACCACGCCGATGTCAGTGCCCAACATCTGCCGATAAGCATCGGTTGGTTGCGCAACGGCGGCCTGGCAATACAGGACAAACGCGGGCAGGAGAAGAGGGAGTACACGATTCAGGTAGCGTCGCAGTGACATTGGATGACACCTCTGGTGATGTGACTTGGCTCCGCAGGTTGTAAACCAACATTGCTTCCTATACTCAACGTCCGATGTGTGAACCTGCCTCTCGGCTGGGCTTACTAGCACGGTATGCTCCTCCACCCGCTCAGACGCACCATGGCACCAGCCGAGTCGACCGTCATCGCTATTCGCAACCTCCACAAGGCGTTTGGCGCGAAGGAGGTCTTGCGCGGGGTGAACATCGAGGTGGAGCGAGGGACGTCAGCGGTGGTGATGGGCGGCTCGGGGTCGGGCAAGAGCGTGCTCATCAAACACCTCGTCCAGCTTTTCCAGCCCAGCGACGGCGAGGTCTGGATCTTTGGCGAGCGTATGGATCAGTTGGAGGGGGACGCCCTCGACCAGATGCGGCTGCGCATCGGCTACCTGTTTCAAAGCGGCGCCCTCTTCGACTCGATGGATGTGTACGAGAACATGGCCTTCTTGCTGAGGCGCCACACAGACCTCAAGGAGCCCGAGATCGCCGACCGCATCGACGAGACGCTGACGTGGGTGAACCTCGCGAACACGAAGCAGCAGTACCCGGCGTCGCTCTCGGGCGGGCAGAAGAAGCGCATCGGGCTGGCGCGCTCCATCATCCTCCAGCCCGACATCATGCTCTACGACGAGCCGACGACAGGGCTCGATCCGGTCTCGGTGCGGACCGTCTCCGAGCTCATCGTCCGCCTGCGCGACGAGCGCGGCATCACATCGGTCACCATCACGCACGACCTGCTCTGCGCTGAGATCATCACCGACCGTGCGCACTACTTGCACCAAGGCCAGATCCTGGAGAGCGGCACGCTGGATGAGTTGCAAGCCTCGGCCTCGCCCGTGCTCCGCAACTTCGTCGGCGCGTAGCGAGTTGGTCAACTAACTCCGATCACGCCGTCCGCTTGTTCCTCACGCTCAGGTCGCCGTCAGCATGCCTCGTCAAGTCCGCCTCGGTATTCTTGTTGCCACGGG
>JBCDJT010000004.1:0-73771 GCA_038747545.1 Bacteroidota bacterium | reverse complement strand
CGAGAAGGCATTCGCGGCGCCGAGGACGCTTATCTGCAGCGTGCCAGAGGTGGCGCAGAGGAGGCCAAAGCCGCTGATCGCCGTCGTGAACACCGACGAACCCGTGCCGCCCGTTTTCTGGATCGTCCCTTCGAGGTACAACTCGGTGCTGCCACTGGCCAGCCACGCTGTGCGGTCGGTGAGGAAGCTGAAGACCGCGCTGTTGTAGATAGAGATGTTGGCGTTTTCCTGCCTGACGATCAGGTCGAAGTTCAGGTTGGTGTTCGTCACGTTCACATTGCCATAGAAACTGACGGTGCGGTCTACGATCCGGCGCAGCCCAAAGCCTGTGACGTCAACATTGCCGAAGAAGTCGGAGAGGCCGCTGCCGCGAAAGTCCCCCCCGGTCCACGAGACGGTGCCATCCACGTTGAAGTCGCCCGCGCCCGTGATGGTACCGGCGCTGAAGGCCAGGTTGCCGCGTACGTCGAGGCGCATGCCGCTGACCACCTCCAGTTGGGCACCGCTGCCGCTGACGGTCAGCCCGTCGATGTCGCAGCATGCGGTGGCGTCGTACTGGACGGTGGCGTTGGCCAGGTCAATGACAACGTTGTCCATCGAGCTCGGCGGCAGGCCCGTGCTCCAGTTGGCGCCGTCGCTCCACGAGACGCCATCGCCGCTACCCGTCCAGGTAACCTGCCCAAAAGCGCTGGCCGTGAACACACTGCCAACGAGCACCACGAAGAAGGCCATCGCTACGCGACGGGCCAGGAGAGCCACCATGCCAGGTCTGAGGGATCGGGTTCTTGAAAGGCGAACGTACCCCTAGAGGCGAAAGCACAGCCCAAAAGCGGACACGCTGTTCTGTTGAAGACAAAGCCGCAGCATCGCTATCCCGAGGCCCGAGGTAGATCATGTGCCAATTGTGACGCCGCCCGTCCAATTGTCACCATCTGTCATCTTCGCGCCTCCATTGCAACCCTAACGATAAGGAATCGTTTTGAATCGTGACCTTAGGGTCGACACGATTCAACAGGCCGGCACTCTGGGGGGAGGGTCGGCTTGTTGGTTTTAGGGAGGCGCCCACGCGCTGTCCTTGCAGCGCTGAGCCTGTGGCTAACCGTTGAGTTGTGCGAGACGTTCGGCGTTGTCTTCCATTCGCAGCGCTTTGATGACAGCGTCCAAGTTGCCGTCGATCACCTTGTGAAGCGGGTAGTTTTTGGTGTCGCCCGTGAGGCGGTGGTCGGTGACGCGGTCTTGCGGGTAATTGTACGTGCGGATCTTGGCCGAGCGATCGCCACTGCCTACCATCGACTTGCGTGCGGCGTCGCGCTCGGCGTTATGCTTGGCGAGCTCTTGCTCATATAGCCGCGCGCGTAGCACCCGAAGCGCCTTGTCCTTGTTCTTGTGCTGGCTCTTCTCGTCCTGGATGGACACCACGAGGCCCGTGGGGATGTGTGTGATGCGCACCGCTGAGTCGGTCGTATTCACCGACTGGCCACCGGGACCGCTAGACCGATAGACGTCGATGCGCAAGTCGTTCATGTTCAGCGCAACATCCACCTCTTCGGCTTCCGGGAGCACCGCGACCGTCGCCGCCGAGGTATGGATGCGGCCGCTCGACTCGGTAACAGGCACACGCTGCACACGGTGTACGCCGCTCTCGTACTTCATCGTGCCGAAGGCGTCTTGGCCCGAGACGCTGAAGATGATCTCGCGGTAGCCGCCTTGGCTGCCTGCTGTGGCCTCCATCACTTCCGCCTTCCAGCCATGCTGTTCGGCAAAGCGCGTGTACAGCCGGAAGAGGTCGGCGGCGAACAGGCACGCCTCGTCGCCACCCGTCCCGGCACGCACCTCTACGATGGCGTTCTTGCTGTCCTCTGGGTCCTTGGGGATGAGCGCGTACCGCAGCTCTTCCTCAAGCATCGGCATGCGCTCCTCCAACTCACTCAACTCGGTACGCGCCAGCTTAACTAGCTCGTCGTCGTCCTCCAGCGCAATCATCTCGCGAAGGTCGTCCATTTCTCTAAGCGTGCCCTCATAGGTGTCAATCATCGTCACCACAGGCCGCAGGGCCGTGTGCTCCCGCCCAAGCGTCATCATCTGCTCGGGGTTCGTGGCTACCTCGGGCTGCGCCATCTGGTCGGTAATTTCGGCGAAGCGAAGCCGAATTTCGCGCAAGGCGTCTAGGTTAATCATGGCGCAAAAGTGGTGGTGTGCGAAAGGCCCGCGATAACGCCTCCTCTGGGGCTTGGTTCAAGGCACCGCGACCCTGGTCTGCAGGGCGCACCTTCTCGCATCGAGTCTCAGATAATGGATTGGGCAGTTCATGGCACAGGGGGAGAGGCCGATTTTAGTGGCGTAATGGGCAATCTGGTCGTTTTGGCACAGCGTGTGACAAGAGGAACGTCATCATACGCCCAACCCCTTTACATCGGTAGCCCCTTCGCCGATACCCGAGGTGTGTGATGCTTCACCCCACGAAGCGCTGTGCCCACAAAGACATTCCCGCGCCCCATGCTGTCTGCCTTGCTACACCTCTCGGCTACCCGGCCCACTCGCTTCTCCTTTCCGCTTGCAGCCTACGTCCAACGCGTCCACGAGCGCCAACCGCTCCGCCTCTGGCTGACGCTTGCGGTGGCGTGCGTGATGACAGCCGCGACGGCCGTGTTGCTCAGCGGCGATCTGATTCCCTGGCGCGTAGCAGCCTGGACCGCGCTTGTCGTCAGCGTGCTTGACGGCGTCTTATTCTGGGGCTTCCTCCGATGGGATGCACATGCCCGGCAGGCCGTACTCACGGATGTACAAGAGATGATGGCCGACCAAGTCAAAAACCAGCTGGCGGTTATCAACCTATCGCTCGCGATGAGCAGCGCCGACCGAGAGTCGCTGGACATGGTCCACGAGTCGCTCGATGCCATCACCACCATGATCGACTCGCTCTCCGAGGAGAGCGTCACCTCATGGAAGACGCACTACCGCGAGGCCGTTGCCCACTGCACAGCCTGTGTGCCTGCATAGGATCTGGCTGGCCACTTCTGCACACCACAGCTCAGCAATTTCCCTACATCGGTGCGCATCGCTAGCGTACATCCAGAAGCTCCAATTGTGGCAGCTGACCTGCATCGCGTAGCCGTAAGCTAGACCTGACCTCAGATTACCCAGGGGAGGGCAGGCATGTTGACCATCAACCGTATTTTGCTGGCCACCACGATGCAGGAGAAGGGTGCGCTAGTGCCGCTCACGCTCCAGCTGGCCCAAGCGACAGGCGCAGAAATCCATGTCGTGCATGTGCGAGAAGCCGGCAGTCCTGGCCATGATGCGGAATCCCTCGCGTCGTGGTTCCGCCAGCAGGCAGCCAACGCGACGTCGTATCCTGAGAAGAAGCTGATCTACGACGTACTCCACGGAGACAGCGAAGCGTCGGCGATTAGCGCGTATGCCGAGGCCAAGGCCATCGACCTACTCGTCGTGGGAACGCCTCAGAACGAGCGCACTGCGCCGGGGATAAGCACCGCGCACCAATTGATCCGGCAGACGATGCTACCCGTTTTGGTATGCCCCACCTCAACACGGACCGGGGGCATACAGGCCATCATGGCGCCTGTCGACTTCTCGAAGCCTGCCCGCCATGCCTGTCTCCATGCCCTTGCGCTGGCCGCGCTGTTCCGCGCCCGGCTGGATGTGGTACACGTGGTGCGCGGTCTGGCATCACCCGAGGCCACGGACCTAGCGTCATCGGTCGCCTCATTCTGCGCTGATGTGCTCGGCACCGACGCCGAGGTCCAGGTGGCGGTCCGGTCAGGCAATCCGGCTGCGCGTATCGTGTCGGCCGCACGCGAGTGGGGCACCGACCTCATCGTGCTCCAAACGCACGGACTTGCCGGGCTGTCGCGCGTGGCGCTGGGCAGTGTGGCAAAGCGGGTGCTCCACGACGCGCCGTGCGCCGTCCTCCTGCTCCGCACGTACGGCCATGCCCTGTTTCATGCGGCCCAGCGTCACCCTGAACGCCGAGTGTCCGCAGGGTAAGGCACATGGATGTCGTGCCGCCCTCTGTACAGGATTGTTGGTTCACCAAGGTATGTCACTATGCGAAAAAAACGATTCTGGAACGTTAACCGTATTCTCGTTCCCACCGACTTCTCCGAGCCTGCTAGCCGAGCACTGGCGTCGGCTGTGGCGTTGGCCAACGTGTACCGCGCCGACGTATGGCTGCTCCACATCCCGATGCCCTATGCCCCCGAAGTGTACGGTATCGGTGGGGAAGTGATGCTCGCCGCTGATCCCAATGGCACGGTAATGGATCAGATTGAGCAGAAGATGGCCGAGGCAGTGGAGGTCTGTGTGGATGCCGAGGTGCCTGTCCATGCCCTACAGCAATCCGGCTTCAACGTGGGCGAGATCATTGTAGCGGAAGCAAACCGTGTGGAAGCGGACGTGATTGTTATAGGCACGCACGGGCGCCGCGGCTTAGCTCGCTTCATGATAGGCAGTGTGGCTGAGTATGTGGCGCGGCACGCCCCGATGTCCGTGCTGATGGTGCCCAAGAACGGGGCGTTGCGCCCGCGGCGCGTGCTGGTGCCTACCGACTTTTCGGAAGATGCAAAAAGCGCTGTGGAAATAGGCAAGGAACTGGCCGACGCCCGCGATGCGATTTTGGATGTATTGCACGTGGTAGAGCCCTTGCCGCTGCCCACCGTGTTCACGCTCGGTTCGCGCGATCTCTACCAATACCTGCCAGGTCTGCGCGAGAACATCCTGCGCGAGTTGCACGGGTTGGTGGCCGGAGCACAGGTAATCACGAGCACACACATCGCCGAGGGGCATGCTGCCCATACCATCGCCACGTTTGCCGCCACGCACGACACAGGCCTCATCGTGATGACGCCGCACGGTGCGTCAGGGGTAGCGCGCTATGTCTTAGGCAGCACCACCGAGAAAGTATGCCGTTCAGCGCCATGCAGTGTGCTCATTGCACGGCCTGCAGCTATCGCCTCACCAAAAGCGGTCTAGGCTTCCACTCACGCAGCTGCGCGCAGCTCTGCAGGTGCAGCGCTGCGCATCTGGTATTCGCTGGCTAGCATAGAGAAGGCTACACGATCCCAGTAGCGACCGTCCCGGAAGAGGTAGTCGCGCTGCCGTCCTTCCACCACAAACCCCGACGTTTCGAGCAGGTGCTTCCACGCCGCGTTGTAAGCGAACGACCGTGCGCTGACCCGGTGTATCCCCAACACTCCAAAGGCATGGGCTAACATGAGGTCGACCGCTTCGCGCCCATAGCCTTGGCACCACAGCGACCGCTCGCCAATGGTGACGCCCATACTAGCATGGTGGTGCGCTGAGCTGAGTTGGCTGAGGTGTGCTACGCCGATGGGGGTGCCATCGAGCAACTGTACTTCGAAGTACAAGGTGCCGCTCTGCCCCATCATAATGGCTTCAAAGCGCCGGGCGAACGAGAGATAGGACTCAGGCTCGAAGGGGGTCTCCGAGTCAAAGTGGTTGAGCACCGGGTCGTTGTTCCACGCGTAGTGTTTACGTATGTGGCGCAACGCCAGCGGGGCAAGCCGGATGCGCCGGTCTTCGCGTATGGTATCGTTCGTGAGGACTGTCATGGCATTGGGCAAGGCGGTCATGCATAGCGCTAATGTACGACGATAATCGGACGTGTGGGTAATTTTTTTAGTCAAAAAGAGAAAATTTCAAAATTAAATACTGTTGATGGGGTTTTGGGTGACCCATTCGCGGTATTCGCGGGCAAGCAAGGCATACTGCTCTCTGTTCCAGAAGCGGCCCTCACGGAAGAGGTAATCGCGTTCGGTACCTTCCTTGGTAAATCCTGCCCACTCTACCAAGCGCCGCCACGCATCGTTGAATTCGAACGTCTCGGCAGAGACACGGTGCAGGTCAAGTTCGTCGAAGCTGCGCGCCAGGACGGCCCTCAGGGCGGCACGACCGTAGCCCTTGCCCCAGTAGTCGCGGTTTCCAATGGTGACACCCAGGAGCGCGTGCCGATGGTGCAGGCTCAGGTTGCCGATATATGCCACGCCAATCAACGTGCCGTCTTCGGCCAGGACCTCAAAATCCTGGGTATCGCTGGAAGGGTGAAATACCATCTGCTCAAACCGCTTCTTGAAGGCATTCAGCGACTCGGGCTCGTACGGTAGCTCGCTGTCAAGGCGGTTGAGCTCAGGGTCGTTGTTCCACTCGAAGTGCTTGTACAAGTGGTCAAAATTGAGCGGGGCCAGCGTCACGCGGGCATCGTCAAGAGAGCGAAGAGGTGCAGTTGTCATATGTTTATCCAGGAATAGCGTAGAAAAAGCGCTTCCGGCTTGTACGCTAGTGATCGGCCAAAGGAGCCCAAAGCTAAGCAAATATTATCAAATTGTGTCCTAGTGCTCCCTCAAGCATGGTGTTTCGGATTCGCGGCGTCCCTTTTGGCCTGCACCTGCGTTCCCTGCCCTCGCCATATCTACGGATATGACTGCGATCAGGCGCCTTGGTGGAAACCAAAATGGCCAGCCTCTCGGTCCGAACTTGCATGCTTGAAGCAGAACTAGGCTCTCACAGGGGCGGAAACCTACTGCGACCAGCCGGTCGGCGTGCGGTCCCAGCGGTGGGACTTGAGCTTAGCAAGGAGAGTAGGAGAGAGGGGACCTGCTTCGCTCGTCGCGAGGTTCTGGGCTACGTGCGGCAGCTTCCGCATCCCCGGAATCGTGGTGCTGATGGCGGGGGTGCTCAGGATAAACCGCAGCGCCATCTCGGGCAGCGCCAGTCCCGCCTCGGTAGCGAGCGGCTTGAGGGCGTCGGCACGCGCTACGCTGGCGCTGAGGTTTTCAGGCACGAAGTAGGTATTGCGCCAGTCGCCCTCGGGCCAGGTTGTCTCCGCGGTCAGCCTACCCGTGAGCGTGCCTTCGTCGAACGGGACGCGGGCGATGAACGCCACATCCATCGCCTCGCACGCAGGCAGGAGTTCATCCTCCGGGTTCTGATCGAAGATATTGTAGATGCCTTGCACCACGTCGATGAGGCCGCTGCGGACGGTGCGGATACCGTTCCACGGCTCCCAACGGTTGATGCTGATGCCCACGGCATCGCAGTAGCCTTCCGCCTTCAGCATGTCGATGCTGCGGGCGAGGCGGTGGTCGTCCAGCCAATGGTCTTCCCACGTGTGAAACTGGATCACGTCGAACCGGCTGAGGCCGCTGTTCTCCAGGCTGCTCTCGGCGTACCGCTTGATGTGGTCGGGCGGGAAGCAGTCGTCCAGCGTGTGGCTGCGCTGGCTGGGCCACGCGAAGTTCTTGGGCGGCAGCTTGGTAGCCGTGTAGAGCTTCACGCTGGGGTTGGCCCGGACGAGGCGCCCGAGCAGCTTCTCGCTGTGCCCCTCGCCGTAGCCCCAAGCGGTGTCGAAGAACGTGCAGCCCAGGTCGACGGCATGCTGCATCGACTGCATCGACTGCGCATCCTCAGAGCCCGTCCACCCCGCCATGCCCCACATCCCATAGCCAATTTCACTAACGGGCCAATTCGTGCGTCCAAAGCGTCGGGTCTTCATGGTGAGAGCTTATAGGTTGGTATGTGGGAACGTGAGCGCGTCCGCTGCGCTGCGCGTGAGCGCGATACTAAGCATCCAGGAGCAAAATTGATTCTTTGCCTTGTGGGACGTAAAAGTGCGTTTTGTAGTAAAAGAGACCTCCACGCACTGACGCGCCCACGCACTGACGCGCCCACGCAAACAGACAGTTCGACGCGGAAGCGCTTTGCTTCCAGCATGCCGGATCGTTTACGAAAGGCGTCAGTTTCGGGCGCTCGTTTTTGAGAATGCAGGCTTGCACAACGGCGATGGCGCTTCCGGTACGGGTGTATAAATTTGGCGGAACATCGGTGGCTACGGCGGCGCGTATCCGCCGCGTCGTAGACCTGGTGTTGAGCGAGCCAGCTACGGTACGCCGCGTCGTGGTGGTGTCGGCGCTGGGCGGCGTGACCGATGAACTCATCCGGTGCATCGACTACGCGCTGGAGCGGAATGCCGATTACCTGAAGGTGGTGGCGGCTATCCGGCATCGGCATGAGGACGTGCTGGCCGAGTTAGTCGGAGCGGCCGATCAGCAGTCGTTGCGGGAGCAGCTGGCGGCTCAATGGATGGAGTTGACTGAGTTGCTCGACGGCATCTCACTCCTCAAAGAGTGTACGCTGCGCACACGCGATGCCATCATGGGCATGGGCGAGCGGGCGGCAGCGCCGATGGTGGCCGCGGCGTTTCGTGCCCGCGGCATGGCCAGTGGCGCCGTAGAGGCCACGACACTGGTGCGCACCGACGACGCGTTCGGCGAGGCCAACGTGCAGTTTGAGGCCACCGATGCGCTCATCCGAACGGCTTTTGCGCACCTCCCCGAAGAGCAGATCACCGTGGTCACGGGCTTTATCGCCACGACTGAGGAGGGCGTGGTCACCACGCTCGGCCGCTCGGGCAGCGACTACACGGCCACTATCTTGGGCGGAGCGCTCGATGCCGAGCAGGTCGTGATCTGGACCGACGTGGATGGCGTACTCTCGGCAGATCCACGTATTGTGCCGAACGCCTTCCCGCTGCCGAACCTGACCTACCGGGAAGCTGCGGAGATGGCGTATTTCGGCGCTAAAGTCCTGCACCCGCGCACTATGCGGCCGCTTCAGGCGAAAGGCATTCCGCTACGCATCAAGAACACGCTGAATCCCGCGGCGCCCGGTACCCTAATTACGGATGCCTCGGACCGCTCCGACGGACACGTGAAGGCTGTCACCTCGATCCGCGATGTGGCGATGGTGATGCTGGAAGGGACGGGCATGGTGGGCGTGCCCGGTATTGCGGCGCGCGCCTTCGGAGCCCTGGCCGCCAATCACATCAACGTCTTGATGATCTCGCAGGCGTCGAGCGAACAAAGCATCTGCATCGTCGTCCGCGAACACGAGGCCGCTGCAGCCACCGAGGCGCTGCAAGCCGTCTTCGACCTCGAAGTGGCGCGGGGTGACATCAGCCGCGTCTACGCCACGCCGGGCTGTGCCATCATCTCGGTCGTTGGCGACTTCATGCGGACGCAGGCTGGGTTGGCCGGGCGCATGTTCGCCACAATGGGCCGGGCGGGCGTCAACGTGATGGCCATTGCCGAGGGCGCCGCTGAGACCAATATCTCTGCCGTTGTCCGCGCCGACGAGGCCAAGGCGGCGCTCTCCGCGCTGCACGAAGCCTTCGCGATGGGCCGCGAGCGGGCGCACCTGGTCGTGATTGGCACGGGCGGTATCGGCAAGACGCTGCTCGACATGCTGGCACGGCAGGCGCCATATCTCGTCGATCGGTTCGACCTCAACATCCAACTTGTGGGCGTGGCCAACCGCCAGCAGATGCTCTACCGTCCTGAAGGGCTTGCGTATGCGGGCGTGCTCGATGCGCTGGCCGAGGAAGCGGAGCCCGCCGATCTGGAGGCCTTGAAGGCACGGCTGATCGGCAGTCATATGGAACGCCTGATCGTAGTCGATGCCACGGCTTCGGATACGGTCATCAACCTGTACCCTGACTTGCTGGAGCACAACATCGCGGTGGTGACGCCGAACAAGCGCAGCAACACGGTGGGGCAGGCGTTCTACAACCGCCTTCAGCGTCTCGCGCGCCGGCGCCGCACGCCGTACTACTACGAGACTACCGTAGGCGCCGCGCTCCCCGTCATCGGCACCCTGCGCGACCTCATCCGCTCAGGCGATGCTATTCAGCGTGTGGAAGGTGTGCTCTCGGGCACGCTGGCGTTTGTCTTCGACGAACTGGCGCAAGGCCACAGCTTCTCCGAGGTCGTCACCCGCGCCCGCGCCCGCGGCTTCACCGAGCCCGATCCGCGCGACGACCTCGGTGGCATTGACGTCGCCCGCAAGCTGCTGATCATGGCCCGCGAGATGGGGCAGCACGTTGAGTTAGAGGATGTGGAGGTAGAGTCACTGGTCCCTGATGCGCTGGCAGAGCTCAACGTGGAGCAATTCATGGCTGCATTGCCGACGCAGGATGCGTACTGGACCGACCGGGTGGCAACGGCTCAGGCAAACGGGCAACTGCTGCGCTACGTGGGGACGATCGAAGACGGCCAGCTCCGCGTGCAGGTGCGCGCCGTAGACGCCGGCAGCCCCCTCGGCAGCCTCCGGGGCACCGACAACATCGTGCTCTTCACCACGCGTCGCTACCAGCCGACGCCGTTGGTTGTGCGTGGGCCCGGCGCTGGCCCGGATGTCACCGCAGCGGGCGTGCTCACTGACATTGTGAAGGCGGCCGAGTTGTTTGCCTAGAGCTCCTCTATCGTTGGCGTGTCTGTGCTGGTGCGGGTGTACGTCCCGTCCGCCATCACGCCCCTGCCGAAGCCGCACGTGGGCGAGTCGCCTTGCAGGGTTTCAATCGTCGCGGTCTCTGCGTCAAAGGAAAACGATAACTCGCAGACACCACCAAACTCACTGATGCTGTACGTAGCCGTCATGGTGTCGCTGCCGAGTGTGGCTTCGCCGCCCATATAGCCCTGGTTGTACGCCGGCGGTGGGCCAACGACTAACAGGTCAAACTGGATGCTGGTATCATCCTGGACGACTTTTAACTCACCACTGCGAGCTCCAGCCTCGAAAGCATAGGTACCCGTCAGCTGGGGAGTTTCTGATGTCGCAGCGTCAGCGGTCGAGGAATCAGACGCGGGCTTCTGGCAGGCGAAAAATGTCAGGGTAAGGCCGAGGAAGAGGATGCGGGAAAGCATGGTGCAGAACGGATGAGGCGTTGAGGGAATCGTCGCGCAAGATAAACGTCTCACGTACTGGGTGCGCGTGCCGCAACGATGCTGAAACCGCGCTATCGGTACTGCCACGTCGTGAAACGAAGCGCGCGTGGCCTGCGTGAGGATAACATACCTGTTGACGTAAGACGACATCACCCTATGTTGTCATTAATGTGTTGTAACACGTAATATCCTTGAACACCATGAACACGAAGCTACCAGGCCTCCATCACGTGACCGCCATCTCTGGCGCTCCGCAGCAAAACGTCGACTTCTACATGGGGCTGCTTGGCCAGCGGCTTGTCAAGAAGACGATCAATTTCGACGACCCGGGCACGTATCATTTCTACTACGGCGACGAAACCGGGGCCCCGGGCACGCTCATGACGTTCTTCCCGTGGGCCAACGCCGCGCCGGGCCGCGCCGGTGCGGGCACGACGGGCGCTACGGCCTACAGCGTCCCCGTAGGAGCCATCGACTACTGGATGGGACGGTTGGCCGATGCCGGGCACGACTTCGAGGCGCCGACCGAGCGCTTTGGCGCGCAAGTGTTGCGGTTGCAAGACCCCGACGGCATGGGGATTGAGCTGATTGAGGACGAAGGCGCCGAAGCGCAACCGTTCTGGGCCGACGGACCGGTCTCGGGCGATGTGGCGCTGCGCAAGTTCCACAGCGTCACGCTCCAGCTGGCCGACCCTGAGCGCACGTCGCGGCTGCTCCGCGGCGCGTTCGGCTACACCGAGGCCGGGCAGGACGGCGAGCGCCTGCGCTTCGTGGCCACCGCCGAGGATCGCGAATCGTCAGTCGTCGATCTAGTCCAGACACCGCTGATCAATCGCCCGCGTATGGGCAAGGGCACGGTGCATCACGTTGCCTTCCGCGCCCGCGACTACGACGAGCAGGCCGAACTGCGCGAGGACTTGCTGAAGCTCGGCTTCAATGTCACGCCGTTCCTCGACCGCCAGTACTTCCGCTCGATCTACTTCCGCGAGCCGGGCGGCGTCCTGTTCGAGATCGCCACGGACGCGCCGGGTATGCTGATCGACGAGCCGCGTGCTACCCTCGGCCACGGCCTCAAGCTGCCCGCGCAGTATGAGCCGCGCCGTGCTGAGATCGAAGGCATGCTCACGCCGATCACCTTGCCGGCAGTCTAACGTCACAGGTCCAAAGTCACAGGTGGGAGGGCCGCAGGTCAGGACGTTGTACGGGCCTGCGCCCTCCCAAAATTAGTCGGAGTGAAGCTATGACACATCAAGATCCACATGCCCCGACGCCGCTGGTACAACGCGGGCCGTCGGTAGGAAAGGCGACGGGCGCAGTGGTGCTCGTTCACGGCCGTGGTGCCAGCGCGCAAAGCATGCTGCCCCTAGCCGACGCGCTGGCGCAGCCGGAGTGGCTGTACGTGGCGCCGCAAGCTGCGGGGCACACGTGGTACCCGTACTCCTTCCTCGCCCCGATGCCACACAACGAGCCTGGCCTGTCGTCGGGCCTGCGCCGCGTCAACACCGTCATCGACGACCTGATCGACGAGGGGATACCAGCAGCGCAGATCGTGCTGCTGGGCTTCTCGCAAGGCGCGTGTCTGGCGCTGGAGGCCGCCGCACGCCGAGGCGAGCGTTTGGGCGGCGTGGTCGCGTTCAGCGGTGGGCTGATCGGCCCGCCGGAGACGCCGCGCGACTACGACGGTGACCTGAGCGGCACGCCCGTCTTCCTCGGCTGTAGCGACGTCGATGCCCACATCCCCGTGGCGCGCGTCCACGAAAGCGCTGAGGTGTTTGAGGCCCTGGGTGCCGAGGTGACGACACGCATCTACCCGGGCATGGGCCACACCATCAACGCCGACGAGATCGCCTTTGCACGCGGGTTGCTTGCTCGGTTGGGAGAAGACACGCCCATCAACGCGCAAACGTGAACGCTCGCGCTGGGTTGGTGGTGAACAGCCGCTCCAGCATCGCATCGGACAGCCCGGCGGTGCGCAGGGACGAGGCGAAGGCCGAGAGGATGTAGCCAAAGCCCGGCCCGCCGCCGTAGGCCGTCCAGTACGAGCGTCGGGCCAAGTCGCCGGAGAGCAAGAGCTGATCGCCGTGCCCCGCGTCGAGGTGGTGCAGGATGAAGGCGATGCGCTCGGCGTCGGGTGCGTACTTGGCTTTGCCGATCTGGTCGATGCCGAGGAAAACGCCTGTCGCCGCAAGCTCGGCGTGGTAGCCCCAGTCGAGCTGATGGTCGGTGTGGCCGATGACGATGTGCTCGGGCGGCACCCCCGCGTCGATGAGCGTTCGTGCCTGCTCCACGCCCAGCGTGCCCTTCTCGGTGTGGGTCGAGATGGGGGCGCCCGTGCGGTGGTGCGCCTCGGCGGCAGCTTGGAGCATCGTCAGGCCGTGCGTCGTCATCGTCGTCATCGTGGAGGCCTTGATGAGCCCGGCACGGCCATCCGTGCCGTCCATCCCCACCTCGACCTCGCGCACGTACCGCTCGGCCAGTTCCGCCACGGAAGCACCAGTGAGGAATGGGGCCGAGAACGTCTCCTTGTTGTAGCCCGTCGCGGCCACGATGTACATGCCCGTCGCCTCGGCGATGCGGCGCAGCCCGGCGGCGTCGCGTCCATAATCCGGCGTCGTCATCTCCACGACCGCCTGTCCGCCTACCGCTTGGAACGCCTCGACCTCACGGATGGCCGCATCCAGGTCGGTGAGCTGCAGGTCAGGCGTGCCGAGGTGCGGCGGCGGCTGGCCCAGCAAGTGCTCGTGCGGCAGGCAAGGGCCGAAGTCGGCCGGATCAATGTCGCCGAGGACGGTGCGGATGAACATATCGCTTACGCTACGCCTGCGCGTTGCCGCGCCAGCATCGTGCCAGCCACCATCGCCTTCATCTTGGCGTTCGCGGCCCAACGCGCCGTCTCGCTGAAGCCGCAGTCGGGCGTCACCACCAGCTGCTCGGCAGGCACGTACTCAAGCGCACGGGCGATGCGATCGGCCACGATCTCCGGCGTCTCGACGAAGTAATTCTTGACATCCACCAGCCCGGCAGCGACGGTCTTGCCCGCCTCGGCGATCTGCGCGGTCAGTTCCAGCTCGGCCAGCTCGCGGTTGGCAAACTCCATGGCGAACTCGTCGATGTTGAGGTCGAGCACGTGCGGGAAGAGCGGTGCGTAGGTGCGGTGCGCCACGGGCCGCCCCACGAAGTTGCCGAAGCACAGGTGCAGCCCGATGCGCGCATCCACGCCGTCGATGGTGCGGTTGAAGAGGTCGATGAACGTCTGCGTGTCGTGCTTGCTGGAGTGGACGGCGTACGACGGCTCGTCGAGCTGGATGAACGCCGCACCCGCCGCCACAAGCGCTTTGAGTTCGGCGTTGATGACGTCGGCGAGGCCGAAGGCCGCTTCGAGCCGATCAGCATACACGGGGCCGGGCAGGATGCGGCCGGCGAGCGTGAACGGTCCCGCGCATGGCACCTTCAGCGGCTTCGTCGTGCGCGAGCGGGCATACTCGAACTCATCCACGAGCCCGAGGCCGTTGGGCGCCTGAATGGCTTCGTCGGCGTGGTACTTTTCCCGCTGGTCGTGCCCGGCGGGGCCGAGCTTGCGCTGCGCGGGCTCGGCGCGCAGCCCCGTCATGTGGTGGTAGAAGCCCGCGGTGAAGAAGCCCATCCGCCGCATCTCGCCGTCGCTGATGATGTCAACCCCGGCCTCTACCTGCACGCGCAGCGCCAGGTCCACCGCGTCGTCAAACATCTCGCGCGCGTCCTTGGGGCCGTACTCGCCGCGGGCGATCGCTTCGGTGGCCGTGATGAGCCAGACGGGAATCGAGTGGCTACCAATGATGCTTGTAGCGAGAGGGGGAACGTGCATGCGGAATCAGGTGTGGGTCAGTTGGCGGAAGTAGGCAGCGAGGTGGCGCGACCCGTACGGCGGGGCCACGGCGTCGGCTTGGTTGACGCGCTGAAAGAAGTGCAGCAGGTCGCTCAGCCGCTTGTCGAGGGGCCGGACGAGCGTGCGGTTGAGGGTGAGCACACCCGCCGGGAGGTGGACGATGCGCGGCGTCTTGCCGAGCGCTTCGAAGGCCACCTCGGCCATCTGCCGCCGCGTGAACGTGTCCGGGCCGCCGACGGGGATGCGCCGCTGATCACCGTCGAGGCCAGCTACACAGACCTCGGCCAGATCCTCAACGGCGATGGGGTTCGTGCGCGCAGTGCCGTCACCGATGACGGGTATGAGGCCGGCTTTGGCCATCGTCACGAACAGGTCGAAGGCGTTGAAGTAGCCCGTGGGCTCGACGATGGTGTAGGGCGTACCCGAGGTGACGAGCAGGTCGGCGAAGTCGGTGTGGGCGCGGACGTAGGCGGTATCGGCATAGCCCTCGGCGGCATGGACCGAGACGTGGACGAACCGCTTAATGTCGGCGGCTTGGGCGGCAGCGAGCAGGTTGAGGTTGCCTTCGTAATCGACAGCCCGGTACGTGGGCGAGCCGATGCGGAGGCCGAGCTTTAAGCTGGCCCCGGATGCTGCGATGACGGCATGGGCACCTTGGCAGGCCGCTTCGAGCGACGCAGGCGTGCGCAGGTCGCCTATCACCGTTTCGTCGGCGGGGAGGTGGGCTACGCGCTCGGGCTTGCGGGTGAGGGCGCGCACGCGGTAGCCGCCGCGCGCCTTGAGTGTGCTGATGACGGCGGAGCCCAAGTTGCCAGAGGCGCCAGCGACGAGGACGGTACGGTCAGCCATTACGCAGGGCAAGCATTACACGGAGACGAGGGCGAGTTCGGTGTGGTCGGGGGAGAGCATCGCCCCGGTGCCTCGCAAGGTATCGCGCAGGTCGGTAAAGCGCACGTTGCGCGGTGATGTGTTTTTCGTGACGGCGAGCGCGGCGGCCGTACCTGCGGCTTGCCCCATCGCCATGCATTGGCCCATGCTCCGCACTGAGGCGTGCGCGTCGTGCTCCGCCGAGAGGCAGCGCCCGGCCACGAGCAAGCCCTCGACCTGCTGCGGCAGCAGGCAGCGGAAGGGCAGGCCGTACGTCTGGCCCTCGGGTACGTACTCCCAGCGCGTGTCGCCGCCGCTGTGGTGCTCTTCGATCGGCGCGCCACACTGCGCGATGGCGTCGTCGAAGGTGCGTGCGCCAAGCACATCTTCGCGCGTCAGGCGGTAGTCGCCGTGGATGCGTCGGCTCTCGCGGATGCCGATCTGGTTGCTGAGGTCGGCCAGGACGGCGTGCTCGTAGCCCGGCACGAAGTCGACGAGGAAGCGGCCATACTCGGCGGCCTGGCGGCGCCCCTCGACTTCGGCGGCGGTGAGCTGCTGCGCGTCGGTGCCGTCGATGTTGCCCACGCGCGTCATGTTGGTGTGCATGACGCCGTCGAACGGGGTGATATGGACGCTGCCTTCCTTGCGCGGCAGGTCGTAGCCCTTGAGGATGGCGTCCGCCATGAGGCCGTGCAGCTGCGTCTTCTTGACCTGGCGCGCCCGGTCGGTGTCTACGTTGATCATGCGGAAGGTGGTCGTGAGCGCTTGCACAGGCCCGTCCTTTGGCCCCTCGAACGGCGCCCCGGCGGCGGCGGCCACGTCGGCATCGCCCGAGGCATCGACGACGGCCTGGGCGCGGATGTGCAGCAGGCCCTGCTTGTTCGCCGCGATGACGCCCGTGATGCGGTCGCCATCGGTCGTGGCATCGAGCACGAACGTGTGGTAGAGCAGCCGCACGCCGCAGTCCAGCGCCAACGTCTCCCACACCATCTTGAGCACTTCGGCATCGTACGTGACGCCGTTGCCCGCGCCGTACGTGTTGGGACGGATGAGCGCCACGCCACGCCGCATCAGCTCGCCCACGACCCTATCCGGCAGCCCGCCGATCACCTTGCGCTTGGGCGTGCCGGGTGTGTAGAAGCCGTAGAACGTGTCAAGCACTTGCGTGCTGATGCCGCCCATGAAGCCGTAGCGCTCCACCAGCATCGTCTGCGCGCCCGTCTCGGCGGCAGCGAGTGCCGCGACAGAGCCGGCAGAGCCACTACCAACGACGAGCACGTCGGTGTCGATGGTTTGATAGATCGGAGCGGTGTAGGTCTGCATGATGGTTGGGTCTCAGGTCGAAAGTCGGCAAGTCAAAGGTCGGCAGGTCGAAGGCCTGCTGGCGTTAACGGACGGTCCAGCCGCCGTCGATGGGGAGGACGGTGCCCGTCACGAACCGCGCTTCGTCGGAGGCGAGATAGACGGCGGCGTGGGCCACGTCGTCGGGCATGCCGAAGTCGGCGGTGAGGGGCTGGAGCGTTTCGAGGCGGTGGCGGATGTGGGCGTTGGTCTGGGCGCGCTGGCTCATGGCCGTGGCGATGAGTGAGGGGCACAGCACGTTGGCGCGGATGCCCTGCGGCGCGTAGTACGACGCGATGCTGCGCGTCAGGCCGATGATGCCGCTCTTGCTGGCGGCGTAGGCGTGGGTGGCAAAGTCATCGTCGCCGCCCACGAGGCCGAGCACGGACGACAAGTTGATGATCGAGCCGCCGCCGCGCTCCAGCATGGCGCGCACGCCGTACTTGCAGCACAGAAACATGCTTTTCAGGTTGACGTCGAGCACGCGGTCCCAGGCGTCTTCGGTGCAGTCTGTCACCGGGCCGTCGCCCCAGCGCCGCCCGCTCACGCCCACCACGTTGAACAGCACGTCGAGCCCGCCGAACGCGTCCGCGACCTCCGCGATGGCAGCCTCCACGGCTTGGGCCTCCGTCACATCCACCGCCAGCACGTGCGCCGTGCCGCCCGCCTCCGCGATGACATCGGCCGTCGCCTGAGCTGCGTCGGCCTCGCGGTCCAGCACGCCTACGTTGGCGCCTTCTGCTGCGAACCGGATGGCGCTGGCTCTGCCAATGCCGCTCCCGGCGCCCGTGACGATCGCGGTTTTTTTAGCGAGTCTCATATCTGCGGGGATTTCTGATCGTGCGAGCACATCACCGCTCCAAACAGGCACAACGGGCTCCCTCTCCTATGAGCTAGGAGAGGGTTGGGGTGAGGTAGATCACCCTTGCCACCATCCCTTAATTCGACCTCACCCTGTCCCTCTCCTGGCTCCCAGGAGAGGGGACTTTGGGGCATAACGGATGCCCCAGGGATTGCACAATCATGCTCAAGAAAAAGTGTCAAGGGCGTGTCGAACAAGAACAAGGGAGGTCCTTTATTTGGCGAGGGTCATGGTACCCGTGCGCGAGGCGAGGGTGGTGGAGCCGTCGAGCGCGGTGACATCGAGGCGGTAGAGGTAGAGGCCGCTGGCGAGGTCGGCGGCGCTGGCAAAGACGGCGCTGTGCCACCCGGCCGCTTGCACGCCGTCGTGCACGAGGGCGACCTGACGGCCCAGCACATCGAACACGCGCAGGCTGACCTGGCTGGTGGCGGGCAGCGCGTAGCGGATTGTGGTCGTTGGGTTGAACGGGTTGGGGTAGTTGCCCGCCAGCGTGATCTGGCCCGGCAAATCCGCGTCTTCCGTGGCGACGCTGCTGCCCGGCGGGCCGATCTCCAGCCAGTTGAGGGCATAGCCCCCTTCGCCAAAGTCGAGCCGCAGCACCTGCACGCCGGCCTCCAAGTTGGCTTCCACCTCGGTCGTAATCCACCGCCCGCGCGAGGAGGCGATGCCGATGGGCGCCGTCACGGCAGCGAGTGCATCCGTCGTAGCTCCTGCAGAGGCCTGCAGCGTGCCGTCGTTGCGCAGGCGCCGCGTGGTGCGGAAGCGCAGCAGGTACGGCCCGGCCTCGGGCACGTCGATGGTGTACTGCAGCCACTCGTCGGCGCGGATGTCGGTGACCTGGAAGCCGCCACCTTCGTCGTCAGTGGCTTCGAGGTCCACGCCGTCGGTGCGGTAGACGCCGCCCGTGTTGTCGGGGTCTTGGTCTTGGTAGGCGATGCCGTCAAAGCCAATGTTGTAGTCCTCGGCCTCGATGCGGACGAGCCCACTGGCGCTCACGGCCCAGGGCGCGCCGCCGCTTTGGTAGCTGACGCCGCCCGTCACATTTGTCCACGTCACCATGGTAGACCGCGCTATGATAGAGTTACCGATGCCGTTGAAGGCATAAACACGGTAAAAGTAGACGCCATAGTCGTCAAGCGTGTCCGTGAACTCTGTTACGTTCGCCCCAACCCGTGCGATCTCGATATAGTCACTGAGCGTGTGGCTTCCATCAGCTAAGTGCGCGCGTTCGATGACGAAGCCCGTTTCACCACCTGACTGGTCGAGCCAGGATAAATTGACAGTGCCATCTTTGTGGTCCCCATTGAAGTCTCTGGGTGCCGTAGGCACCTGAGTCCCAGCAGCTGGGAGCGTGATTGTGAAACCATCCTCATCGTCAATAGCGGCGCCTACGGTTATGCCCTCGAAGCCTTCGGCAGTGATGTAGAGTAGGTAGTCACCTTTGAACCCACGCACGGTGGCTGTTCCGCTGGGTGCAGATACAGCTTCGTCGGTCCACCATTGGTTGAAGACGAGGTCGATGAACTGGGCGCCCGAGGGTTTGAGGCGCCAGTCGTGGCTGAAGATGGGCGCTTCGCCCAGCCAGTGGTGGCCATCCCAGAAGCCCCACATCAGGAAGTTGTCGGTCTGCGGGTGGCTGAAGAACATGGTGAGCACGTCTCGGATGTAGTCGGCGGCCATGTCTTCGGGCATCCCGACGGCGTCGTACTCGGTGAGGCTGAGGCGCTGCTCGGGGAAGAGGGTGGCGAACTCGTCGAGGATCTCGTAGATGCGCTCGGGCGGGGTGGGCACCGAGCCGAAGTGCCCCTGCACGCCGATGCCCTGTATGGGGCCACCCATGTCGAGGATGGTGCGGATGAGGTCTTGATACCGCCCAATGTCGGCGTTATTGCCGCCGCCCGTCAGGATGTTGTACTCGTTGATGTAGAGCACCGCGTTGGGCTCCAACTCTTGCGCGAGGGTAAACCACTCGGCGTAGACCTCTTGCCCGGTTGCGTAGCCGGGCGTGCCGCGCAGTAGGTTCTCCACATCTTGCACGTGCGTGGGCTCGTTGATGACATCCCACTCGAAGATCTCGCCCTGGATGCCGGGGTAGGTGAGGACGCTCTCGAAGTGATCGTTCACGCGGGCCAGTAGCGCATCTGGGCTGTTGCGAAGCCCCTCCACATCGTTCGGCATGAACTGGTAGCCCGGCCAGACGACGTTGTGCCCGCGTACGCTCATGCCCCAGGTCTTGAGCATCTCCACGGACTGGGCGACGCGGGCGCGTCGGTTCCAACCTTCCCAGGTGGGCCACTTGAGCGCGTTTTCGAGTACCGAGGTGGTGAATGTGCGCCCATCGCCAGCGAGGTTGCTGAGCTTCTCACGATACATGTCGGCATCGGCCCCACTGGCGTGCAGTGTATTCTCGACGACGGCCGTGCCGAAGCCATAGGCGTGCCGCATCATCTCGGCGTGTATGGTGACGTTTGGGACGGGTTCGCCATTGGCATCGACCACGCTGACGGTGAGGTTGCCCTTGCGGTGCTGCTCGATGCGGGCAGCCGCCTCGGCACGCCACGGTGCGCTTGGGTCCTGACCGTCGTACGGCGCCACGAAGCGCTGCGACGGCAGGTCGTCCACGCTGTAGGCCCTCCGGTAGTTGAGGAGCGCGACACCGCCAATCTCAAGGCTCTGTGCCTCGCGCCCCATGTTGATCTGCACCCGGGCGCCACGAGCGGTGTAGTCCTCGGCAAACTCGAACGGCACCAGCCACTGCCGCCACTCGCCACTGGGGCCTGCGGCGAAGTTGAACGACTTCGTGTACGGGTCGCCGTCGCGCTCGATGAGCAGGTCGATGTTGCCCGCATCGCCGTGCGTGGTGCGGAGCCATAGCACGAGTAACCCGACGTCGTTGGCCTGCACCGAAGCGGTGATGGGGAAGCGGATGGCGGCCTCCCACGGTTTGTTTTGCTGCTGACTCGTGTAGGTGCGCGAGCGCGTGAACCGCTGGCCTGTCACCGATTGCGTGGTGACCTCCACATTGGTGAGCTGCCCGTGGTCGAGCGCCTGCTGCTCATCGGGCGGGAGCAGCCAGGTGCCGCCTTCTAGGCCCGATCCGTGACGGAGCGTAGCCAACAAGTCGTCGTAATACGCGGTTTGGCCGAAGGCGGGCGCGGCCAGCACACACAGCAGCAGAAAGGCAGAATATCGTCGGTACATCATCGGATCGCGAGCGAAAGATCAGGAATCCCTTCCAAAGTACGAGCGCGGGCTGAAAAGCGTCATGCGAAAAGGGGTGCCGCGTTTAGCCGTACACTTTCTTCATCCGCTCGCGGTAGTCGTCGTAGACCACGTCGAATCGTTGTTGCGAGGCCTCGCTGCCGATGACTAGGCCGCTGCTGAGCACGATCGGCGCCGCGCCCCGCTCGGCGAGCTTGTGCGCGATCTGGCACTTGAGCGCGTTGATCACCGCCGCGCCGCCTACCGTGGATCCAGGGCCGACGGGCTCATCCATGCCGTCGATGGCCACGAGGGCGTCGCCGCCGGGCGTGCCGTTGCCGAGGGTGATGTCGGCGATATCGGGCAGCTTCTGGCCGCTGCTGTGCTTGGCGGCTGAGCGGGCGCAGTGGTCCTTCGAGACGAGCGCGATCACCGTGCAGCCCAGCGCTTTCGCCTCCATCGCCATCTCCACCACGACCTCGTTGACGCCGCTGTTCGAGACGATCACGAAGCAGTCGGGCGGGGCGATGACGAAGTTGCGCAGGATCTTGCTGGCAAAGCCCTCCACGTGCTCCAAGAACATGGCCTGACGCTGTCCATTGCTGCCGACGACGGGGTTGTGGAAGGTCAGCGACAACTCGACGATGGGGTGGAAGCCCGGGTAGCTGCCGTGGCGCGGAAACATCTCCTCGATCATGATGCGCGAGTGGCCCGTGCCGAAGAGGTGGACGAGCCCGCGCTGGGCGATGGCCTCGGCACACACCTCGGCGGCGGCGTCGATGGCGTCAAGTTCGTGGGTGCGGATGTCGTCGATGATCGCCGTGGCGGCGTCGAGGTAGGCGGAAGCAGAGGAAGACATTATTAAGGTCTCAGGTCGAAGGTCGGAAGGTCTCAGGTCTCAAAGATTAGGGTCTGGCGCGCACTTTATTCTTGTCATCCCGAGCGGTGACCAGAGGCCAGAGCCGAGGGATCTCCCACTTCGTCGCTATGCACAACGATGCCGGGGGAGATCCCTCGGCTCCGCTCGGGATGACAAACTGGAGGGCATCGCATCGTGTGGAACACATCAGGCATCGTTGAGGCGGGCGCGGCAGCGGTAGGCGTAGCGGTCGGCGCGGTAGTGGCTGACGGTGTGCTCGATGAGCGCGTCGTCGGGCAGGTACGCCGAGGTGCGGACGACGAGCAGCGGCGCGCCCTCGGGCACACGGAGCGTGGTGGCGAGGTCGGCGGTGGCTGTCGTGGCCGTCACGGCGTGGTCGATGGTGGCGATGGTCAGGTGGTACTCCGCCGAGAGCACGGCGTAGAGCGAGTGCGCGGCGAAGTCGTAGCGGTCGATGTGCGGGCAGAAGGCGGCGCGCAGCGTGGTGCGTTGCAGCGCCAGCGGCTGATCGTCGCCGTAGCGCAGGCGCGTCAGGTGAAACGCGGGCGTCCCGGCATACGCCGCCAGCGCCGACGCGTCGGCTTCGATCCAGCCCATCTGCGCATCGAGCACGTCGGTGTGCGTGCTCAGGCCGAGGTCGGCCATCTGCCGGGTGAAGCTGCGGTCCAGGTAGAACGCCTGCACATCCTGCGGCTCGCAGACCACCGTGCCTACGCCAGCGCGGCGGTCGATTAGCCCGGCATCGGCCAAGCGCGTTAGCGCCATCCGCATGGTGTGACGGCTCACCCCGTAGGCGGCCATGAGCTGCGTCTCGGGCGGCAGCGTCGTCCCCGGCGCCCACACGCCGCCGTCGATCAGGCGCCGCACGTCCGTCTCCACCTGGTGGTAGAGCGGCTCGGGGCGCTGCGGCTGAGCCCGGCGGACGGGAGAAGAAGCGAGGGTTTTGATTGTGACGCCGTTGTATGTCCGTACATTCGGATGTATACTCGATGATACCGCATCCGCTTGCGAAAGTCAAAGCCGCACGATTACCGTTGTGTAGCCTGCATACCTGTTTCACTCAACGCCCTCACTTCCGATGGGACATAAAATCACGATGCTCGGCACCGGGCTGATCGGCATGTTTTACACGATGACGCTGCACGGCAAGCGCAGCCGCGACGAGGTGGCCGTGGTCTACTCGCGCCGCGCTGAACGCGCCGCCGAGTTCGCCAAGACGTGGGACATCGGCCACGCCACCGACGACCTCAAAGCCGCCATCGAACACCCCGACACCGACGTGGTCGTGATCGGCCTGCCTAACATCGTCCACGAGGAATGCGTGCGCCTCTGCGCCGAAGCGGGCAAGGCGATCCTGTGTACGAAGCCGCTGGGCCGCACCGCCGAGGAGGCCAAGCGCATGCTTGACATGGTGGAAAAGGCGGGCGTCTTCCACGGCTACCTCGAGGACCTCTGCTACACGCCCAAGACCCTCAAGTCCATCGCCTCCGTGCAAAACGGCGCCATCGGCGATGTGCTGTGGGTGCGCTCGCGCGAGACGCATCCGGGGCCGCACAGCGCGTGGTTCTGGGACCACAACCAGGCAGGCGGCGGCGCCATGATCGACATGGGGTGCCACTGCGTCGAGATCATCCGCAACTTCGTCGGCAAAGGCAATCGCCCCGTCGAGGTCATGTGCTGGGCCGACACGCTCGTGCATCCGATCCAAGCTGAGGACCACGCCGTCGGGCTCGTCAAGTTTGAGAGCGGCGCGGTGGGGCAGTTCGAGGTGAGCTGGGCGTTTCACGGCGGCATGGACCTGCGCGACGAGGTCTCGGGCACACAAGGCACCATCTGGCTCAACCACTGGCTGCGCACCGGCTTCGAGATGTTCACCAAAGGCGGACAAGGCGGCTACGTGGCCGAGAAGGTCGAGGTCGATAACGGCTGGCTCTTCCCCGTCGGCGACGAGGTAGCCGCCCTCGGCTACACCGACATGTTCACCGACATGCTCGACAGTATCGACGACGGCAAAGAGCCCATGGAAACGTTCTACGACGGCTACATCGTCAACGCCATCATCGACGCGTGCTACCGCTCGGCCAAGTCGCGCAAGTGGGAGCCCGTCGAGATCGACGACTGGCGTGGCGGCACCACCGAGCGCATCGCGGTGCCCAAAGAGATGCACGACGGCAAGGTGGTCATCAAAGAAGAACTCATGCCTGACGGCAGTTTCAAGCGCATCCTGCAAGACCCCGAGACGGGCGCCGTGTCACAGACCGTGAGCTGAGAGCGCACACGCCATGCCGCAGGGTGATTCCGTTCGCAGCATTAGCTTTGGCCCCTGTAGGAAAGTTGCAAATATGCTGATTAAATTCAGCCAACTAGGTTAAACTCCTGGATAGACTGAACTTTGTAGGTGCAAAGCGTAGTGTTATATTCGCACGCTGCATACATCTATACTAGTTAGGCGGTGCTTCAGGACGTGAAAAACTCAAGGGGCCTATGCAGCTGACTTCCTTCTCCGCGAGCAAGTACCGAAGCATCATCAAGGCACATCGCCTGCCGATGTCGGCGTCGACCGTCCTGATCGGGAAGAACAATGAGGGCAAGTCAAACCTCCTCGCTGGGCTGTCCGCGGCGATGGAGGTAGTCGAACAACTCGCACGAGTCCGAATAATCAAAGGCCGCATTCGCGGCGCCTCACTCCGTCGCCGCCGCTACAACTGGGAGCGTGACTTCCCTGTGTCGCTGCAGGACTCCGCCCCGAATGGGGAAAGCGTCTTTCGCCTCCGCTTCAAACTTGATCAAGCAGAGCAGGAAGACTTCCAAAGGGAGGTCGGCAGCAAGATCAGTGACGAGCTTCCTGTTGAGATCCGAATGGGAAGATCCGACCCGTTCTTCAAGGTCATCAAGCAGGGACCAGGCTCGAAAGCTCTCAACAGTCAGCGGGAGAAGGTCGCCGAGTTCATCGGGGGGCGCGTGGTCTTTACATACATCCCGGCCGTTAGGACAGCCGAAGCCGCCATATCGGTGGTGCGAGACATGGTAGCCCGAGACCTACGTGCCCTTGAGAAGGACCCAGACTACGCCGCAGCTATCGCGAAGATCACGGAGCTGCAGAAGCCCGTGCTAGATTCATTGGGACAGGTGATCAGAGAGTCGCTTCAGGGGTTCATGCCATCTGTCCAAGAGGTCAAGGTCAGGCTCGACGAGGACGACCGGTATCGGGCTATCCGACGCTCAATCGACGTGGTGGTTGACGACGGCACGGCCACCAGCCTCGGGCGAAAGGGAGACGGAGTACAGAGTCTCGCTGCGATTGGCCTCCTTCGCGGTACGGCGACAGAGGGCAGACATCTGATCCTCGGACTTGAAGAGCCCGAATCACACCTGCATCCCAGCGCAATTCATCGGCTTCGGGGCGTCCTCCGTGACCTGGCCGCGGAGCACCAGATCGTTATTACCACACACTCGCCGGTCTTTGCCGACAGAGTTGATGTTGCTTCGAACATCTTGGTCGAAGCGAGTCTGGCCAAACCAGCTACCAGCATTGACGAGATCCGCGAGGCCCTCGGGGTGAGGGCTTCCGACAATCTGCGGCACGCCGAGGTCGTACTGGTCGTGGAGGGCCTCTCTGATGTTCGAATACTAGGTGCCGTGCTAGCTCAGGAGTCGCCGGTTCTGGCATCTGCCCTTTCTGAGAACACCCTCGTGATCGATTCGATCGGTGGTGGCGGAAAGCTCGGCTATAAGCTCTCGGAGCTCAGGAATGCCATCACCGAGTACCATTGCTTTTTAGACAACGATGACGCTGGCCGGTCGGCCGTGACCAAAGCGCAAGCTGACGGCCTGCTGACGCCATCCGAGTTTCATGTGACCTCGCCGCCGGGTGGCTCGGATGCCGAACTAGAAGACATGCTCGACGCGCAGGTATACAGAACGGAGATCGAGCAACACTTCGGGGTCAAGCTGGTCGGGAAGCAATGGAAGGGTAAGGGGAAGTGGAGTAGCCGACTTAAGCAAACGATGACCGCGCAGGGCAAGACATGGTCAGACAATGTGGAGCACGACGCCAAGCGCATCGTGGCAGACGCCGTGGTCGAAGCGCCTTCCGAGGCTCTAAATGCTGCGCGTCGTGGTCCTGTCGACTCACTGATTCGCAGCTTGTTGGAGAAGCTGCCGGGTGGGTCTTCGTAGGCCCCCACCGTCAAACAAGGTGTTGCTGCTGTCACGGGTTGACAGGTAGGTATACTTCGCTTGCCTGCGGGCAGGCCGCGCAGCAGTATTGCGAGACGTTATTGTGGCTACATCGTCAACGCCATCATCGACGCGTGCTACCGCTCGGCCAAGTCGCGCAAGTGGGAGCCCGTGGAGATCGACGACTGGCGCGGCGGCACCACCGAGCGCATCGCCGTGCCCAAGGAGATGCACGACGGCAAGGTGGTCATCAAAGAAGAACTCATGCCTGACGGCAGCTTCAAGCGCATCCTGCAAGACCCCGAGACGGGCGCTGTGTCGCAGACGGTGAGCTGACTATCGAGCAATTTCTGGTGTGGGGGCACAAGCAGAGCAGTCCTGGCTATATTCTGAGGTCTTCTCCGAATGAACCCAAGCAATGCCGATGGAGCAAGCGAAAGTCAGAGAACCTGCCCGATCCTTCGCGCGAGCCAAAAAGCCTGATAACGAACCCAGTCTGTTTCCTCCGCCTGACCCACGTGGGACAAAATTTGATCTGCCCGAAGTTCGTAAGGCTGAGTCTCCTGTCAAGGTCTACGAACATCCCAACGGCGCGCTATGGGTAGCCGATGCCGCTGCTTGGTTGAATACCTTGCCTGACGCCAGCGTAGATCTGATCGTGGCCGACCCGCCCTACAGCATCAAGAAGGCAGAGTGGGACACCTTTGAGTCGCAGCAGGCCTATGTCGAATGGTCGTTGGCATGGATCGAACAGGCTTCTCGTGTGCTGACGCCACAAGGGACGCTGTATGTCTGTGGCTTTTCGGAAATCCTAGCTGATCTTCGGCATCCAGCTTCGCGCTACTTCACGGGGTGCCGCTGGCTTGTGTGGCACTACAAAAACAAAGCGAACTTGCGTAATGACTGGGGACGCTCGCACGAGAGCATTCTCCACTTTCGCAAGAGCAAACGGTTCACGTTCAACACAGATGACGTACGTATCCCCTATGGGGCGCACACGCTGAAGTACCCCTCCCATCCCCAGGCAAAGACAAGCCAGTACGGAAATGGGAAGAAGCGGAAAGATCACTGGACGCCTCACCCACGAGGGGCCAAACCAAAAGATGTGATAGAGATACCTACAACATGCAACGGAATGCATGAAAAGACGCCACATCCGACGCAGAAACCAGAGGAACTGATTCGGCGCCTTGTATTAGCGTCATCGAATCCTGAAGATCTCGTAGTTGACCCCTTCTTTGGTTCGGGCACTACGCCCGTAGTTGCAGAACAGCTCGGCCGCCGTTGGTCTGGCTGTGACCTGACGCCTGAATATTCAACCTGGGCGATTGACCGTCTCGAACGAGTCGAACGATGGAGCGTCGAGAAGTGGATTGCCTATGATCGTGCAAATGAGGAGCGGAGGAAGGCGATCCGATGAACGGACCACTTGCTCCCCTTCAAGAAGGACTGATCGATCTTTCAGGATTCACGGTTCTCAACCATTACCGGCTGTTTGGGGCAGCCTTCCTCGAATATGTGGACGCAGAGCAACCAACGCTCATCCATGCTCCGAATGATTCCCGATATCGCTTCTACCAGTTCGGTGCACAGTATCAACGAGCAATCACTCGACCGCTGAACTTTGATCTCTGGATCAGGCGACCGGATGAATTCAAAGCGGCATTTAACCGAATGCTCGACGCGATCAACACGGCTGCCAACAACCAGCTAAGTCCTGTTGACTCATATAAACGGTCGGGCGAGATGCGACGCGTGCTTTACACGGCCCAACAAGCCGTGGGGTGCGTCGCAGACTCACTTCGCAATGCAAACCGGGCGAGAAAGCGAGTCGGGCAGGTGTTTGAGCGGCTGATCCTTCTTCTTGTTCAGGAAACCGGGTTGACCTGCGAGCCGCGCACCGTTGTGCTTCCCGTGCCAGGGGGTGACGGGTTCACCATGAAGTACGAACTGGACCTTGTTTTCTCAAAAAACGGCGTCGTCTGGACAGGTGAGACCCCACTGCTACCAGGTGAAGTGATCGGTTCAGTCAAGACCACAAGCAAAGACAGGATCGACAAGGTTTTCCTCGATAAGAAGATGATTTCAGCGCTTGTTGGACGAGACGTCCCCGTTGTCGGCGTCTTCCTACATGACGTGCAGCGTGCGAAGCGCTCCGGGTCAATCTTTGGTATCGCGTCTACGTTCAAGCGTAACCACTTTCTCGGGTATAGTGTAGCTCTGGGCTCGCTTGATGGCGTCTACTTTGTAGATCCTCGCCCCGAAATGGAAAGCGATGGCGCTCTATCGGCTCGTATAGCTGGAATCGAGACCTTGATACTGCGGGATCTTTGGACGCTTACTGCCTAAAACCATCGCTCATTTTCGGCATTTCTTTGTCCCGTTTTGCTGAGGGCTTGTACGACAGTAAAGAGCCGATGGAAACCTTCCACGATGGCTACATCGTCAACGCCTGCTACCGCTCGGCCAAGTCGCGCAAGTGGGAGCCCGTGGAGATCGACGACCGGCGTGGCGGCACCACCGAGCGGATCGAGGTGCCCAAGGAGATGCACGACGGCAAGGTGGTCATCAAAGAAGAGCTGATGCCCGACGGCAGCTTCAAACGCATTCTGCAAGACCCCGAAACAGGCGCCGTGTCGCAGACAGTGAGCTGACGAACATTCATCCTGTTGCGAGAGACCAAGCGGCGCAAAGCTGCGCAGCATAACTGAGCCATGGGTGGTATCTTGCCGCCATGAAGGTTCGAGAGGTTATCAAGGTACTCACGCGCGAGGGCTGGTATCTGGCGAGAACCCGAGGCAGCCATCGCCAATTCAAGCACCCTACCAAGCCGGGTACAGTAACTGTGGCTGGCAAGCCGAGCCTCGATATTCCTACCGGTACACTCAAGAGCATTTTCAAACAGGCTGGACTAAACGAGTAGAGGAAGCCCATGCGATATGCGGTGATTATCGAACCAGGTCCGACCAGCTTCGGAGCTTACGTGCCTGACTTGCCTGGCTGTGTCGCTGTCGGTGAGAGCGAGCAAGAGGTGCGTCGTCTAATCGTCGAGGCGATAGAGTTTCACCTAGACGGGCTCGCCGAGGAAGGAGAGGCAATACCAGCGCCTCAGTCTCAGGTGGGGTACGTCGAGGTGCGCCGCGCTGCATGACAAGTCGCGCTGGCGGAGATCGACGACTGGCGCGGCGGCACCACCGTGACGAAGGAGATGCACGACGGCAAGGTAGTCATCAAATAAACTCATGCCCGACGGCAGCTTCAAGCGCATCCTGCAAGACCCCGAGACGGGCGCCGTGTCGCTGACGATGAGCTGACGGGGGCAGATCTGGTTTGGATCCAAGATGCTTTGAGCCTGTTGGAATAATTGTATCCATTGGACGCACGTCAGGCCCCATTTCATGCCCAACATCAACGTTCGCGGGCTTTCTGCCCATACTAAGGAGGCCTTGCGTGTACGCGCTGCTCAGGCAGGCATGTCGCTAGAGGCCTATGCGCGGCGTGCGCTGCAGAAGGCAGCGGTAGGCGACGGTAGTGAGCCCGTACCCATTCTCGACTTGGCGAAGAAACACTTCGGATCATACGGTGGCGTGGAGTTAGACCTGCCTGAGCGGTCGAGTCGTCGCGATCCTGCCGACTTTGGCTGACATGATCATTCTGGATACCAACGTCATCTCCGAACTCATGCGGCCCAAGCCAAATAAAGGTGTCGCGGCGTGGCTCGAAGCCCAAGACCTACTGGAACTGGCGACGACCGGCATCACTGTTGCCGAGATCCAACGTGGCCTCATGCGTCTGCCGGATGGTAAGCGGCGGCGCGGGTTGGAGGAGCGGTTCTCGGCCTTCATCGACGAGGCCTTCGCGGAGCGTCTGCTCGTTTTCGACAAGGCAGCGGCCTATGCGTGTGGCCCGGTCTCGGCGAAGCGCGAGTCACAGGGGCTCCACGCGGACACCGTCGATATGATGATCGCTGCTATCGCCACAACAGCCCAGGCAGTGCTTGCCACGCGCAACACATCCGACTTCGAGGGCTGCGGCATTTCGCTTGTCAACCCGTGGTTGCCTGCAGGTTGACACGCGTGCGAGGGCCCCAAGGCAGCTTTACGCATATCCTGCAGCACCCCGGGACGGGCGCGGTGGCGCAGACGGTGCGCTGACGAGGTGAGGAGCAAAACGCGTGCAGTTCTGCCCTGAGCGTTTGTGCATAGGCTATATTCTCTCGTATACCATAGCATGCGTGTCCAACTTGCCTCGCCCTGGAGCAGAAAAGCATGTCCAAAGCCGCTCGCCTATCCGCCGTGTCGCCGAAGCTGGTCTATGCGTGGCCCGTCCTGGCCAGTCTACTTGCAGCGGTGCTCGTGCCCTCGGGGTATGCTCAGTCGTTCGAGACCTTGGGTGACCTCGCAAGTGGCGCCTACGACTTGTCTAGCGCCGAGGCTGTGTCGGCAGACGGGAGCGTGGTGAGCGGGATGCTGCGCACCACGGGCAGCAACAACCACGAGATCTACTGGACGGATGCCGCGGGCACAGTCACACCCATCCGGCGGTTCATCTCCAGCGTCTTCCCCATCGAGGTGTCTGCCGACGGGCGCCACATTCTGACGCGCCAGTGCCGGTCCGAGAGCCCGCCGTTTCAGGCGTTCGGCTCGGCTTGCCGCAGGAGCTTCAATGGGACCAATGGCAGCTTCATCAGGAACCCGGAGCCGGCGATCTTTTCGATCGACCCGACGGACAGCTTCAACGGAGGCGAGTGGACGATGCTATCCCTGCCGGAGGTGAGCGCCGCTGCTGGCGCCGTGAAGCCCAGGGAGATCGTGGGCGGCGGCTTGTCGATTTCGGCCGATGGTCGTACTGTCCAGGGCGAGCTGCTCGCCCTCTACGGCAGTGCGTTCACTGGCAAGACGGGTGACATCTACGACCCCATCCGGTGGGTGGATGGGGCGCTCATGGGCACCAACCCCAGCTCCTGGCCTGCGTTCTCAGACGCCGACGGCTTCCCGGGCTTCGGTCAGTTCCAGAATCACCACAAGGTGTTCATCGAGGACCTACGCATCGTTGACGCGTCCGATGACGGAAGCGTCGTAGCGGGCGTGGCCGGCCTCACCACGAGCTTCACCCCCGTGCGTGTCGTAAACGGCGCACAGGAAGCCATTCCCATCCCGAATGTGACGTTCCAGGTGGTTGCCGTGAGTGCCGACGGGTCGGTGGTGATTGGCCAAGACTACAAGCAAGAGTTCGACCTAGACGAGCGCGTCGCTCGGTATGCGAACGGAGCCACGACCATCCTGCCCCGCATCACGCCTGCCCGTGACTACGGCTTCACCGAAGGCCGTGCCACCCCGATGGCCACCAACGCGGACGGCACCGTGATTGTAGGCTACGAGATCTTCGGAAACCAGCAAGCGAGCAACGGCAACGTCTCGGGTACGTTCAGGGGGATGCGTGTCGCGACGATCTGGACGCCCGAGCAGGGCTCGCGGGCCGTGCAGGATGTCCTGATCGACGACTTCGGCCTGGACCTCACGGGCTGGCGGCTCATCGAGGCTACCGCCGTGAGTGACGACGGCACCGTGATCGTGGGCAACGCCATCAATCCGAGCGGACAGCTCCAGGGCTGGCGCGCCAACCTGGCGGCGTCTGAGGCGGCGATGCGTTACGAGCTGGACCTGGAGCTGGTGGTGCCGGAGGCAGCAGGGAAGCGGCGCGATACACGGGGCACAAGCACCGATGACGACACGCTGCGCGTCACCATAGGCGACTCGTTGCGGGTGCGGTTGAAGGTATTCAACACGGGCGCGTTGCCGCTGGTCAACATCCGTGTGCCGCGCAACGAGGACGGCATCGACATCCTGAGCGAGCTGGGGTCGCTGCGCTTCGCGCGCGGGGAAAACCTCATCATCGACCGATTGGAGCCCGACTCTACGGGGGAACTGCTGTTCATCCACGAGGCGGTCAGCGTCGAGTCGAACGTTCGCGTGTTCGTGCCTCGGGTGGAGGCCGAGGCGGTCATGGAGGACAGCACGCGGCAGCGGATCGAGGAGCTGGTGTCGAACTGTAGTCTGGACCAAGCCGCGCCGCCGCCGGGCGTGGGCGGTGCGCGTGACGACGCCAGCATCGGGTGCGCCCGCCTCGACATCCTGCCCAAAATCCTCGTCGTCAACTCGACGGGCGATGAGGCCAACCACCCGGACAGCGCCGCGGAGGACGTCTGCGACGTGGATCGCGCCGAGGACGGCGAGCAGTGTACGCTCCGCGCCGCCATCGAGGCCGTCAACGGCCAGGACGGCACCGATCCGTGGTTCATCACCTTCGACATCCCGGCTGACGACAGCGGCTGCTCCGACGGTGTCTGTACGATCAGACCGGCACCCCTGCCGCCCATCGAGCGGCCCGTCGTGATCCAGGGAACGAGCCAGCCCGGCTACGTCAGCCCTGCCGCCGGACCTGTCATCGTGGTCAGCGGCGAAGGCTCAACCAGCACGGTGCCAGGGCTGCAGTTGGCGGGCTCGCCCATCTCGGTGAGCGGGCTGACGCTGCGCGACTTCAACGGCCCCGCCCTCCAGATCACTGCCGATGCGCAAGTCGACTCCATGCGCGCGGTGAACAACAGCGTAGGCATCCGCGTGGCGGAGGGCGCCAACGCCAAGATCGGCACCGTCCCCCGGCCGGACGACGAAGCGGTATGCTTGTCCAACCTGATCGCGGGCAACACGGTGGCCGGCATCCACCTCGCCGCTGGTGCGCGCGAAGCTACGGTGCGGTGCGCGGTGGTGGGCGTCCTGCCCGGCGCCGACGCAACGGCCAACCAGACGGGTATCTTGATCGAAGGCCCCGACCACACGGTCACCACGAGCACCGTGGCGGGTAACACGGGCATCGGCATCCACGTCAAGGGCGCCGCGGCGGCGGGCAACACGCTCTCCGAGAACGTCATCGGTGCCTTCGACGAGTTGGGCACAACGGGCAACCGCTGGGGCATCCTCATCGAGTCGGCCTCCAACACCACCGTCGGCCAGCCCGCCAACTCCAACCGCCCTGTGGACCAGTTCATCCGCGGCAACCGCGAGGGCGAGATCCTCATCGTCTCCGAAGACGCCGAGGCGCCCGCCGACGGCAACGTGCTGCATCGGAACGCGCTGGGCACCGATCTCAGCCGTCGCCTGAGCCCGCCCAGGGGCTCCACGTCGCGGATAGGCGTAGCGATTATGGGCGCCGCCTCGTTCAACAGCGTGGGCCGCGCCACGTCCAGCGAAGCCGGCTTTTCCAACATCATCGGCGGCTATTTCGCCGACGTGGCTATTGCCGGAGCCGAGGGCCTGCCGGCTACGGGCAACCGCGTGCTCTCCACGCTCTTCGGCATCGATCCGGCGGTGACGCTCATACGCGGCACGTCGCTCGACGCAGTAGCTATCCCGCCTGATGTAGGGGCCAGCATCGACAACATCGTCGTCTATGGCGCGGCGTCCACACAGATCGGCGCGACGGGTAGCACGGCGGTGGTGCTTGGGAACGCCACGGGAAGCGGCATCGAAGCCGACGGCCGCATACCGTCAGCGGTGCTGGTGACACCCACCCGAAGCACCCTCAGCTTCACCGATTCGCGCACCGAGACGCGGGTGTCTACGCTTCGCGTGCGCAACGTCCTCATCCCTGCCGTCTTCCGGGACGAGGGGGACCGCTTTCCCCTGGCTAACTGCCGCGACGCGGGCATCGACCTGTACCGCCTGTCCGATGTCGTGATCGGGCCAGATATGACGGTCAGCGCGTGCCGCGAGCCTGGTGCGTTCTTCGGAGCCACCCAGAAGGTGGGCATCCGCCTGTTCGATGTCCAAGAGGCCACCATCACGGGCACGACCTTCCTCAGCCGCTCGCTCTGGCTAGGCCGCAACGAGTTTGACCAGTTCGACAAGAACGGCGTCGGCGTAGTGGCTATCGGAACGGAGCGCGTGCGTGTGTCTAGTGGGGGCGCCAACGGGTTGCCCAACAGCTTCTACGGCTTGCAGACTGGCATCCGCGTCGGCGGCGGCGATGCGCCAACGTTGGAGACCGTGATTGAGGGCAACGTCTTCGGCGACGGTCGAAATGAACTCATTGACCTCCCGAGCGCGCAGCAAAACCGGTTCGGGATCGTCTTGCGGCCTGGGGCCACGAACACGCGCATCGGCGGCACCGAAGAAGGACTGGGTAACCAGCTGGCTCGCAATGACATGGGCATACGGCTCGAAGGGCCCGGCAGCTATCCTCCACGCGACGAGCTGCTTCCGGTACAAGGCACGGTGATCACCGGCAACGTCTTCGGCGAGGCCTCCTCCATCGGGGCGCCCGGAGGAGAGCGGGCGGTGAGTATTCACGCTGCAGTGGACACGCGCATCGGAGGGACGCTGGGCGACGGCGCAACGGGAAGCAACCGAATCCGCAACTACCGGACTGGGGTCGTGGTGGTCGGCGATGGGGCGGAGGTTGACGGCGAGCGCGGCACCGTGATCTTGGGCAACAACATTCTGGGTGTAGAGCGCGTCGGGATTCTGCCCACCAACCCCGTCACGTTCTCGACCAGCGCCATCGAGGTGCGCCGCCCGATGGTGGATCTGCTGGGCTACACCGAGGTGAGCACGGTGCTGAACACCACGCAGGTGCTGGATGGCGCCGTGCTGGGGCCGCCCAACCAGACCATCCACGTTCAGGTCTTTGGCACGCTCGCATGCCGAGGCGTGGCCGAAGGCGAAACGCTCCTCGCAACAACCACGATGCAAACCAACGGGCTGGGGCTGGGGCGCTTCCGCCTCAGCGTCACGCCGGGCAACAACACGGGCCTCACCGCGACGGCCACCGATGACGTGGCCGGACGCACCGGGCCGTTCAGCGCCTGCTTCAGCACCATCGACCGTGCGGAGTCGCGCAGCGTCCCGTTCGACCAACTCGATGACGAGGTGTTTGCCGAGTTACCAGGGTTCGGCAAGCACAATGCCGACTCGCTGTTCGTGACGTCCTACGACGCGCCGCCGCCGCTGGGCACGGTCTCCGGCGAGGTGGCGCTCAACGCGTCGGGCGAGGCGGTGCAGCCCACCACGCCCGTGCTTCGCGCCTGGCGCCTCGGCCTGCCCGACGTGAGTGGGCAAACCCAAGCCACGCTCTGCCTGACCACCGAAGGGCTGAACGCACCGGACGAGGTCGTCATCGTGCGGCAGCACGTGGCCACGGGTATGCTGTGGGTGCCCCACGACACCCGCCTCGAAACGCGCGAAGGCCGCCTCTACGCCTGCGCCGACGAGGTGACGCCGCAGGGCTTGTTCAGCTTTGGCGAGGGCGGTCCGCCGCCGTTGCCACCGCCCGGCCTGAGCTTCCCCGCTGACGGTGCCCAGTCGGTCCGGCCCGGCGTAGAGCTGACATGGGGGGCGCTACCCGAGGCGGCGAGCTACGACCTGGAGATCGCGCTGGACCGCGGGTTTGGCGACATCCACCGGGCCGTCGAGGGACTGACCTGCACACGCTACGCGCTCGACAGCCTGGCGGTGAGCCAGCAGGTGCATTACTGGCGGGTGCGCGGCGTGGCGGCACAGGGCGAGGGAGGCGCGTGGTCAGCCCCCTTCACGTTTGCCTCGCGCCCCCTCGTGGTCGCGGTCGATCCGCGCGAAGAGATCACCCTGCCCCGGACCGTCGAGCTGCAGCCCAACTACCCGAATCCGTTCAACCCCGTTACCACCATCGGCTACGCGCTGCCTGAAGCGGGGCTGGTGCGCCTCGTCGTGTTCGATCTGATGGGCCGCGAGGTGCAGGTATTGGCGGATGGTCCGCGCGCGGCCGGTCGGCACACGGTGACCTTCGATGCCAGCCGTCTCTCCAGCGGCACCTACCTGTATCGGTTGGAGGCCGCCAACACCGTGCGGACGGGGCGGATGGTGCTGCTCAAGTGACGCCGCCGAAGACGATCAGTAGACCCACGTGCCGCGAATTTCTGCGGAGAAACCCCGATTGCCGCTCACGGTGATCACATCGGTCGTGGCGTTGTCGCGCTTGTATTTGCTGGAGAACGTGAACTGCGCCTGCACCATCGTCTCGTTGCCCCCAAAGTCGTCATCCACCAGACTCAGCAGATAGTCGGTGCTGTAGGCGGCGGTGAAGGGGATGCTGGGGTCGTTCGGGGAGGCAGGCCGCGTGAAGTCGTAGCGTCCGTTGGTCACGTTGCTCCGCGTGTTGGAGATGTAGAGCGGCAAGCCGCCGCCCGCTGACCGCTGGAACTGCACGTAGATGTCGGGGCGGCGTGGGGTAGAGGCGAAGGGGTCCCAGTCCCAGGTGGAACCGTTGGACTTGGTCATGGGGAAGTTGGTGACGACAATCGCGCTCACGATGAACGAGCGGGGCGTCTGGACCACGAAGCGGTAGTCGAACGTGGTCGTGGACGACGCGACGTCCGCACTGTTGGGCGCGGTCACGTTCTCGGCCTGGAGCGTGTGGGTACCGTTGCCGATGCCCGGGCTCCGCATGACCAAGTCGACGCGTGGCGTGGGCCCGTCGATGTAGGTGAGCGAGACGGGCGTGCTCCGCCCGGTCCGTCCGTTGTCGAGCGCCGAGATCACCTGGAAGTCGCTGGCAGACAGGGAGGCCGGATCGATGGGGCGGTCGAAGGTGGCGGAGATGACGAGGCCATTATTGATTGCCGAGGCGCTGGCGAGGAGTGGCGCCTCGGATTCGGCGTCGCTGTTGAAGGTGTCGCACGCGGAGACGAGGAGGAGTATGCCGCACAACCAGGTGAAGCGGGAGGCGAAGGGACGGCGGAGAAGCGGTGTGGCGAAAGCAAGCATGGGTCTAGCCAGTCAAATCAAGTGATCGAGGACGCGAAAGACGCAGGGTGAAGGGGTTGCGCTCATCCCGTAAGGCTGGAATCACAGGCCAAAGTGATAACGGGGGCCGAAGAAAAGTGTACACTGTTCTCGAAAACGCCGAAAACCGACGTTATTAGCTCCGTACCCCCACGTGCTTCGCTGCCGATGGACTCCCCCCACGACGTCACGCAACTGCTTCAGGACATGAAGGACGGCAACCGCGCCGCCGTGGACGCGCTGCTGCCGCAGGTGTACGAGGCCTTGCAGCAGCTCGCCCATCGGCAGCTGCAGGGCGAGCGGGCCGGGCACACGCTCAACACCACCGGCCTCGTCCACGAGGCCTACCTCAAGCTCATCGGGCTGGAACAGATCAGCTGGCAGAACCGCGCCCACTTCTTCAGCATGGCCGCCATCTCGATGCGCCGCATCCTGGTCAACCACGCGCACAAGCGCCGCGCCCTTAAACGCGGCGGCGGGCAGGTCGCGGTCACGTTTCAAGACGACCAGGTCGTTGGGCACCTTCGCGACGACGACCTGATCGCGCTAGACGAGGCGTTGGAGCGGCTGGCCGCCTGGAACGAGCGGCAGAGCAAGGTCGTCACGTACCGCTTCTTCGGCGGGCTCACGCACGAGGAAGTCGCCGAGGTGCTGGGCGTCTCGGTGCCCACCGTGCGGCGCGACTGGCGCATGGCGCGGGCGTGGCTGGGGCAGCTGCTGAAGGATCGGCCCGAAGCTGATGCCTGACGCTGCCTCCGCTCACGGGGCGGAGCACCGTTGCATGATCACTTTGGCTGTCGTTTCATGCCTTACAGGTAAACGGTGTGCCTAGCGCATGCCGTACTCCGAACCAACCACGCCGTACGCTTATGAAGATGGATGCTGAGCAGTGGGACCGACTGAACGCGCTGTTCGATGCCGCCTGCGAGCACCCCGCCGACGAGCGTGAGGCTTACGTGCGGCAGGCAAGCGCTGGGGATCGGGAATTGTTCGACGCCGTGATGGGGTTGCTGCGCGAGGACAAGAGCACGGCACAGCTCCTCGATGGCGTCGTGTTTGATACCCAGGCACTGCTCGCCACCGCGCCGCAGGAGGGCGACCGCGTGGGGCCGTATCGGCTCGTGCGGCACCTCGGGACGGGCGGCATGGGTGCGGTGTACCTGGCCGAGCGCGCCGACGGGCACTTCGAGCAGCAGGTCGCCATCAAGGTGATCCGGCAGGGCTTCGGCTCCGACCAGACCCGCCAACGCTTCCACCACGAGCGGCAGATCCTGGCGCGGCTGCAGCATCCGCACATCGCACGCCTTCTGGATGGGGGCGTGACCGAGCGCGGCCAGTCGTACCTGGTGTTGGAGTATGTGGAAGGCGAGCCCATCGACGCCTACTGCGACGCCCGCCAGCTCACCATTGACGACCGCCTCGCCCTCTTCGGCGACGTGTGCAAGGCCGTTCTCTACGCGCACAGCCAACTCGTCATCCACCGCGACCTCAAGCCCTCCAACATCCTCGTCACGCCCGAGGGGCACGTGAAGCTGCTCGACTTCGGCGTGGCCAAGCTGCTCAGCGATGACGCCGATGGGCTCGTCGACGGGCTCGTGCTCACGCAGGGCGCTGCGCCCATGACGCCCGCCTACGCCAGTCCCGAGCAGGTGCGCGGCGAGCCCGTCGGCACCTCCACCGACATCTACTCGCTGGGCGTGGTGCTCTACGAGCTGCTGGCCGGGCATCGGCCGTACCTGCTCAACGAGCGCAGCGCCGCCGACGTGGCGCGTGTCATCTGCGACGAGCAGCCCGTGCGCCCCTCTACCGCCATCCGCACCCGAGCGGCTGATGCCACCGCCACCGCATCGGTCAGCGAGGCCCGGCGGACGGCGCCCGAGCGGCTGCAGCGCCGCCTCCACGGCGACCTCGACATGATCAGCCTGATGGCGCTGCGCAAAGAGCCGTCGCGGCGGTACCCCTCGGTAGAGGCCCTGGCCGACGATGTACGCCGCCACCTGGCGGGTTTGCCCGTCCGCGCCCAACGCGACACGCTGCGCTACCGAGCGGGCAAGTTCATCCGGCGCCATCGCCTGGGCGTAGCCGTGTCGGTCCTCATCCCGCTGCTGATGGGGTTCTACACCGTGCAACTCGTGCAAGAGCGTAACCGGGCCGAAGCCGAGCAGGCGCGAGCGGCCCTCGAAGCGGAGAAGGCGCAAACGGTGGCGGCCTTTCTGGAATCGCTCTTCAACGCCTCCGACCCGTTCAGCGACAGCCAGGACGCCGCCGCGCCTGGGCCGGATGTGACCGCGCTCGAACTGCTGGAACGCGGCGCCAGTCAGGTCGAGACCGACCTGGCCGACCAGGCTGAGGTGCAGATCAGGATGATGCTGGTGCTGGGCAACGCGTTTCAGGGCTTAGGCGCATACGAAGCGGCGGAGGCACAGCTCAAGCAAGCGCTCGAACGCAGCCGTGCCAACGCCGAGCAGGACCCGATGCAAGCCGTGGAGAGCGCCACCGAGCTGGCCAGCTTGTATTGGGAGCTGGGCCGCTACGACGCCTCCGAAGCACTCCACCGGGAGTCCGTCGCCCAGTTGCGATCGCTCGTGGCGGCTGACGACCTGCGGCTGCAAGTCGCCCTGAACAACCTCGCCACGTTGTTTCTCTCGCAAGGGCGCTATGCAGAGGCCGAGCCCGTCTTTGGCGAGGCACTGGCCGTGGCTCGTACACACTACGACGGCGACCACGCCGACTTGGCCACGTACATCGCCAACTACGGCCTGGTGCAGCGGTACCTGGGGCGCTTGCCTGAAGCGGAGGCCCTGCTTCGGGAAGCGTTAGCCATGTCGCGCCGCCTGCAAGGCGACCAGCACGCCGGGATTGGCAATATGGCGGGTAACCTGGGCACCATCTTGCTCCGGCAAGACAAGGTGGCCGAGGCGGAGCGGTACTACCGGGAGGCGTTGGCGGTGCGGCAGGCCACGCTCGGCCCGGAGCATCCGTACGTCGCCATCAGCCTGAACGAGCTGGCAGGCGCGCGCTACGCCCAGGGCGACCTCGCCGCTGCCGACTCGCTCTTCACGCAAGCGCTCGCCCTGCGCCGCCGCGTGTTGCCGGAAAGCCATCCGCACCTCGCCTACTCGCTGGTCGGGCTGGGACGGGTGCAGTTAGACACAGGCCGTGCCGCCTCTGCGGAGGCGTTGTTTCGGGAGGCGCTGGATATACGGCTTCGGGTGGTCGCGGAGGACCACGAGCTGGCCGCAGAGACGCAGAGCCTGCTCGGCGCCAGCCTCAGCGCGCAGCAGCGCTACGCCGAAGCCCGATCGCTGCTCGTGGCCAGCGCGGAGGTACTGGAAGCGCGCTTGGGGCCCGATGAGGCGCGCACACAAGCCGCCCTCGCCCGCCTCGCAGCGCTAGAGGCTACCGAGTGAGCTAACGAACTCGCAACAAGTCCCGTGGCCGTGCAACCTCGCGCGTATTGCGTCGATTACGACTCATAAACACGATACCATGCCCGAGTTCAACGACCGCGACATCGACCGCATCATCCAGATGGCGTGGGAAGACCGCACGCCGTTTGAAGCCATCACCTACCAGTTTGGCTTGACCGAGGACGACGTCATCAAGCTCATGCGCGCCCACATGAAGCCGTCCAGCTTCCGCATGTGGCGCAAGCGGATGGAGGGGCGCACGACCAAGCATCTACAGAAGCGCAACTTTGGCGTGGGGCGGTTCCGGTCGAAGAATCAGCGCTGAGGCGGCGCATACGCGACTCGCAGGCTATCCGTGCGAACGCGCAAAGCAGCCAGGGTAGCGCTGTGGTCTGAGGATGTCGCGAGGTTCTGCCTTTCGAGCGGGTCGGCGGTGAGGTCGTAGAGCGTTTCGTGCTGGTGGGGGAGATAGCGGGTGTATTTGTAGCGCTCGGTGCGCACGCCCTCGTGTTCTACAATCTGTGGGTGCGGCATCCGGTGTTCAATCCAGAAGGCCGTGCGCCAATCGCCGGGCGAGGCACCTGCCAAGAGCGGGCGCAGGCTGCGGCCTTGCATCACGTCGGGAATGGGAAGCCCAGCCCAGTCGAGGAAGGTGGTTGGCAGGTCGATGTTGAGGGCGAACGCTTCGGGGTGGCGCCCCGCGTATTCGGGATGGCGCGGGTCGTAGACGACGAGCGGCACGCGGATGGACGGCTCGTGCGGCAGCCACTTGCCCGCGTAGCCGCGCTCGCCCAGGAAGTAGCCGTTGTCGCCCATGAGCACGAGGATGGTGTTCTCAGCGAGGCCCTGCGTTTCTAGCGCGTCCCACACGCGCCCGATGGCGGCATCGACGGCGGTGATCATGCGGTAGTAGCCCTTCGTCATCGCCTCGGCTTTCTCTGGCGTGTCGAAGCGCCAGTGCCAGCGGTAGCGGTTCATGTTCACCTCGGGATCGCGCAGGTACGGCGGCAGGTCGGCGAAGAATGGCGGGGTGGCCAGCGGCGGCGCGGGCACGTCGAGCGATTGGTAGAACGTGTCGAACGCGGCGGGCCAGATGTACTGCCGCTCGTCGTTGTCCTCGGCATGCGGCGCGTTGAAGCTCACCGAGAGCATGAACGGCTGGTCCGCCGCGCGCGCCTCGATGTAGCGGATGGCGTGGTCGGCGGTGAGGTCGGTCAGGTGGCGCAGCGTGCCGTCGGGTTGGGGCTTGAAGTAGGGATTGCGGTGGAGCGGGATGAAGGCGTCGAACCACTTGTCCGTCGCCAGGCTGTCGGCGAGCTGTACGCCTAGCTTGCCCACGAAGCCCGTGTGGTACCCGGCCTCGCGCATGAGCTTCGGGTAGGCCAGGTCGGAGAACGCCTGCGCGAGCGGTGGCCGCATGAACGTGTAGCCGTGCGTCAGCTCGACGGTGCCCGTGAGGATGCTGGCCCGGCTGGCGGCGCAGATCGACGTGGTGACGAACGCGTTGTCAAAGCGCACGCCCTCCGCAGCCATGCGGTCCATGTGCGGCGTGTGCAGCCACGGGCTGATGGTGCCCATCATGTCGAACCGCTGATCGTCCGTCAGGAAGAACACGATGTTGGGTGGCAGCGCGGGCTCATCAGGCGTGGAGCATCCGCCCGTAAGCAACAGCGCGAGGAACAGCAGGTGGCGAGTCATGGCGCCAACGGTTGGATATCGATAGAACGGTACCACGCCTCGCTCGGCGGGCCGCTGTGGATCTGGAGGCAGACGCGCCCGGTGCGAGCAATCTGCTGCAGGGGCTCCGTGTAGCGGACGGTCTCGGTGCCGTTGATGGCAAGCGTGATGTTGGGGCCGTCGGCGCGGATGTGGTAGTCGTTCCAGTCGTCGCGGTTGAGGATGCGCTCAATCGTGGAGGCGTCGGCGGTGGCGAGGAGGCGGTCGCGGCGGGACTCGTCGTAGAGGCTGCCGTACCAGCCGTCGCCCAGGTCGGCTTGGTAGCCGCGCACCTCGTGGTCGTTGGGGATGCGTGCCGTGCGGAACTGGACGCCTGCGTTAGCGCCGCCGCCCAACACCTTGAACTGGAGGCGCAAGTCGAAGTCGGTATACTCGCCGCGGGTGCAGAGGAACTGGTTCTTGGGGATGTCGGCATCCAACGTGCCGGCCACGATGGCGTCGTCTTCGAGGCGGAAGTACGGGCGTGGGCCATCCCAGCCGCTGAAGGTCGCGCCATCAAACAGTGCGCCCCACGTCTCATCGGCGGCGACGGGCTGGCTGTGGCCTTGGCGGATCTGCTGGTCGAGCAGGTTGCTGAGTTCGGCGACCACGTCGAGACGTTCGAGCGCGAGGTTACGGGTCTCGGCCGGGTCATCATCCAGGTGATACAACTGCACGGTCGGGCCGCCCGGCTCGGCGGCAGGTTGGGTAGGGCGCGTGAAGCCACCGCTGCCCAGCCCGCGGATCAGCTTCCACGGTCCCTGCCGAACAGCGAATACGCCGCGGCTCGAATGCATTACGCCGTCTGCGCGTACCGGCTGATCGGGCGCGTGGAAGAGCAGCGACTGGTCGTAGCTGTCCGGCGCGGCATGCTCGGGAACGGCAGCGCCCGCCGAAGCGGCGAGGGTGGCGAACAGGTCGGTGAGCATGGTGAGGCCGTCGGTGGTAGTGCCCGGTGCTATGCGCCCTGGCCAGCGCATCAGGAGCGGGACGCGATGCCCGGCCTCCCAGATATCGGCCTTCATGCCGCGCCACGGGCCGTTGGCACGGTGCTCGAACCGCTCAATCTCGCTATCGGGCCAGTACGCGCCGTTGTCGCTGGTGACGGCGATGAGCGTATGCTCGGCCAGACCTTGCGCCTCCAGCGCTTCCAGCACTTGCCCGATGACGGCATCGACCTGCGCCACGAAGTCGCCATACATCCCGGCTTGGCTGGTGCCATCGAATGCTGCCGTCGGCACCCACGGCGTGTGCGGCGACGGGAGCGGGAGGTAGAGGAAGAAGGGCTGTTCGGTTGCCGAGGCCTGCTCGATGTAGGCGACGGCACGGTCGGCCAAGATCGGCGTGGTCTCGTAGATGTCGAATTCGGGCGCAATCGGCCCGGCGCGGTAGAACGGCCCCATACAGCACCCGACTTCGGCATCGATAGCGTCGGTGGGCGCTTGCACGGTGCGACCGTCCTCGATGTAGACGTACGGCTCCATATCGAGCGAGGCGGGGATGCCGAAGTAGTGGTCGAAGCCAAAGTCGTTGGGGCCGACGCCGTATTCGCCCGCGTGATAGTCGACCGAATCCGCTGTGCCCAGTCCGAGGTGCCACTTGCCGATGCCCGCCGTGGCGTAGCCCGCCTCACCCAGCACGTCGGCGATGGTAACGCGGGCCGTGTCGAGCAGCAGCGGGTCGTAGCCCCACGTCACGCCGCGTTTTAGGCCCGTCCGCCATGCGTAGCGCCCCGTCAGCAAGCCGTACCGCGTAGGCGTACACACCGCCGACGGGCTGTGGGCATCGGTGAACCGCAACCCCTCTGCCGCCAGCCGATCCATGTGTGGCGTCGGGATCTTGGAGTCAAGGTTGTACGCCCCCACATCGCCATAGCCGAGGTCGTCGGCGAGGATGACGATGATGTTGGGCGGTGTGTGTTTGGGGGACGACGGCGCACAGCCGCTGAGGACAAGAGCGGTGAAGAGAAACAACGAGCGCATGGACGCAGCACAGTGTGACAGGAGGATGCGCTGAACTAAACCATCGGCACGGAGAGAAGCAATGGTAGGGGAAGACATACGCGAGACGGGCGCACCCCCGAAGGAGCCCGCCCGCCAGCTACAGGATCTCGACAAGCAGGAGGCTTACTTGAGCAGCACCATCTGCCGTACCTGCGAGAAGCGGCCCGCGTCCATGCGGTAGAGGTAGGTGCCCGAAGGCAGGTCGGTGGCGTCGAAGCGCACCGAATGCCGTCCGGCTGGCCGCTGCTCATCGACGACCGTGCGTACCGCCTGACCCAGTAGGTTGAAGACCTGGATCCGCACGACTGAAGCCTCGGGCAAGTCGAAGTGCAGGGTGGTGGTCGGGTTGAACGGGTTGGGGTAGTTGCCGTGGAGCGCGAACGCTTGGGGCAGCACGCCGTCGTCCTCCACGCTCACCGCCGAGGCGCTGATCGACACGACGTAGTCCTCCACCTCGCCCGTGGTGACCGGGAAGCTGGCGCGGTCGATGGGGCCGAGGCCGCCGCTGTCGCCGAGGCGGAAGCGCGCACCCGTCGCGCCCGAGGTAGCGGAGAGGGGCACGCTCACGGTAAGTGTGTGCGTCCCTGGCGCCAAGGCCTCGTCCGTCACGACCTGCTCGTCGGCGTCGTCCCAATCGCCGTCGCCGTTCCAGTCGATCCAGGCGTTGAGGAAGGCGTTGCCTAGGCCGCCCACCTCTACGGTGATGGTTTCGGCGCCGCCGCGCAGCAGCTCAGCGGCCATCGTCACGCCGTCATCATCGTCGGCTTTGGTGGCCACGGGGATGCCAGCGTCGAAGTCGGGCGTGAGGGTGGCCCCGAGGCGGAGATCGCCCACCTGATGCCGGGCGCCCATCTCTGCTGCGGTCGCAGGGTAGACGCCGGACACGTCGCCGAAGTCGAGCGGGGGCAGCGTAGCCAGCAGGTAGTCTTCCACCTCGCCATCGGCACCGGCGCCTGTGACGGAGAGGTTGCCCAGCCGGTTGAAGCGGAAGCGGCCGTAGGTATAGCCGAAGACGGCATCGGCGGGCACCTGGAAGCGGAGGGTGTCTTCCTGCGTGCTCACAGGTTCGTTGGTGAAGATCTGCTCGCCCTCGTCGTCCCAGTCGCCGTCGCGGTTCCAGTCGATCCACGCGTTGAGCATGCCTTGGACGCTGGCCAGCGGGATCACCTCCACCTCAGTATCGCGGTAGAAACCGGTGAACGGCCACGGCTGACCCGCAGCGGGGTCGGGGACAGTGTCTTCAAACTGGAGCGTCATCGGCACCGCGCCATCGACGAACACGATGCCGTCCTCGTCGTCGTCCATGAACGCATCGTCGCCGGAAGCGAGGATCGTGGGGTCGCCGCCGTTGGGGTCGGGGTCGGCCATCGGTCCCAGCCGAACCTGCGAGGTGACCACATGGCGTGCGCCGTTGGCTGCCAGGTTCACGGGATAGCCCGACGGAAACTCGGGGAGCAGGCCATCCAGTTCAAACTGGCGGGCATCGCCGTAGTCGAGGCCGATGAGCGCGTAGTCTTCCACCTCGCCATCGACCACGGGGCCGTAGGGTAAGAGGCCGCCCACGTAGCTCAGCCGGAAGCGGGCGAAGGTGCCGCCGTTGAAGCCAGGGGGTACCGTGAAGCTGAGCGTTTGCGTGACGCTACCACTGCCTGGGATGGGGATAGCGAAGGAGATGAAGATCTGCTCAGAGTTTTGCAGAAGGCCGTCGTCGTCGAAGTCGATCCAGGCGTCCAGACGCGCCGTGCGTCCGGGAGGGCCAGAGACGGTGATCTCGAACGAGCCCTGCGTGGCCGTCGTGCCGTTCTGGAAGGCCAGCGTGCTGATGCCGTCCTCGTCGTCCACGCCGTTGACGGCGGTGGGCGGCACGTTGTCGTCGCCATAGGCGTCGGCGGTGGGTTGGCCGTTCGTCTCGTTGTCGATGAGCGTACCTAGGCGCAGCGGGTTGGGGTCGCTGGCAACATACAGGTGGTGAGGGCCAAGTGCGCCGGTCGTGATGTAGCATTGGGAGCCGTTGGGACGGTTAGGTGCCACGCACTGGGTGGGCGTGGGGATGAAGCGCGGGTCCGGCAGGTCACCCCAGTCCTCGACATACCCAAAGTTGCCAAAGCTGAGGTTGACGAACAGGCCCGGCGTCAGGTCCACGGTTTGGCTGCCATCCGGCGAGGAGGAGGTGATGCCCTCGGGCACGACCTCGCGCACGGTGTACGTGCCGGGAATGACGTTCTCGAACCAGAACAGCCCCATCTCGGTGCCGGGATCGAACAGGCCGTCTTCGTTGGCGTCCATCGGGTGGGTCATCTGCTCGCGCACCACGGTCCCTTGGCTGTCGATGAGTTGGATGGTGACGCCGCTGAGCCCGAACTCGCCCTCCGCGATGTCTTGCACGCGGTTCTGGTTGATGTCGTGGTACTTGATGCCGTGGATGTGGCCGTACTGCTGGTTGCCAAAGTCGAAGTCCTCTTGGATGAGCGGGCTATTGCCGCCCAGCTCAACCGTGTACTGCCCGCTGGCAGGCGTCACCGTGCGCCAGCCCTCGCGCGGCTGCTCACGTACGACGTAGGTGCCGGGCATGAGGTCGGTGAGGCGGTAGGCCCCCTCCGCGTTGCTCGTGGACGACGGTTCGCCAGCGTCCAGTGTGCCGCTTCCGTCGAGGTCAGCGAAGAAGACGAAGCCTTCCAGGGGCGGCTCGCCGTTGTTCTGCTCGCCGTCGGCGTTCTCGTCGTGCCACTTTCGCCCGCCGATCTCTCCGGCGGGTCGGTTGCCGAAGTTGACGCCCTCCACAGCCTGACCCGGCTCCACGGTGACGGTGTGGCAGCCGGAGGCGGGAAACGTCTGTACCCATCCGGGGCGGCTACCCTCGCAGACCGTGTAGGTCCCGGGCTCCAGGTCCCCGAAGAAGAACGAGCCGTTGGCGTCGGTCGTCAGCGAGGGCTCATCGGCCCCTGCCGAGCCGTCGCCGTTGAGGTCGATGAAGACGGGCCAGTCGGCCAGCCCCGGCTCGCTGTTGACGTCGAACACGCCATCGCCGTCGTTATCGGCCCACTTCAGGCCTGAGATGCTGCCCGGCAGAGGTTCGATGACAGAGACGACACCCGAGACGGTGTTGTTGCCGATATCGGGGTCGAACTCGTTGGATCGGACAACGACGGTGATGGTCGATTGCCCCGGTGCTGTTGGTGTGCCCGTGATGCTGATGTAGACGTTCTCGTTGGGCCCTACGCTACCCAGGTCACAGTCGATAACGTTGCCGTCTGCGCTGCACCTGTTGTCTGACACCTCGATGTCCTGAAAGTGCGTGGGGACGGTCGTACGGATGCCCGAGCCTGTGACCAAGAAGGGCCCGCCGCTGGCCTGGCTGGTGTTTTCAAAACCGACGTCGAAGGTGTAGGGCTCGGAGACCTGTGCTTCGCCCTCTCCGTCGAAAAAGGCGCGTTTATCCGAGACGGCTCGGGTGCCGTCTGTAGGGCTGGCGGCTGTGGCGGGTGCGGAGCCGTAGACGGCCCCGGCCAGCAGGAGGAGGGAGGCCAGAACTAGCGCGCGTAGCGGTATCATGATGGCTGCGTATGTGGTTCAAGGGTGATGGGACGGAATCGTCCCCTATTCACACACGCGCACAAACAGCCGTCACCTGATCATACACCGCTCACTTTTTTCGGATGTGCGCTTATATGGATGCGCTCAGGTCATCCAGCGCGGCCTGGACGCGCGCCGCGTCGGTGCTGCCTGCGGCATCAAGTAGGGCGAGGAGGTTGCGGAGGAAGGCCTGCGCCTCGGCAGCGGGCAATGCCTTGGCCAGCTGCAGTCCTGCCGTCACCGTCTCGCGGTGGGTCGCGCCAAACGCGGCCTGTGCTGCGGCATAGGCTTCTTGATGCACGTCTAGGGCGTCGGCGCTGTGGCGCTGTGTACGCACCTTGGCCAGCGACAGGAGGGCGTGGGCGGCGGGGCCAAACGCATCGCCATGACCGGCGCGGTAGGTGGCCACAGCTGCCGTGAGCAGGCTGTCAGCCTCGCGCAGCCGCCCCATGCGGCTGTACAGGTTGCCCAGGCCGTACTGCGTATCTGCCAGGTTTTTGTGCCCCGGTTCCAGGACCGCCATGCGGATGGCCAGCGCCTGGCGGTACGCGCCTTCGGCTTGGTCATAGGCCTCTTGCATGAGCAACGCCGTCCCGATGTTGTGCAAGGCGACGGCATAGCGCGGGCTTCGGGCGCCGTCCTCGGCATCGAGCACCACCAAGGACTCGCGGAAGGCGCGCTCGGCCTTGGCATAGTCGCCTTGGCCCCAGTACAGCGCGGCCAAGTTGTTGAGCGTAACGCCCACGGCGCGGTGCGTGGGGCCGTAGTGCGCCCGGCGGATGGACAGCGCCTCCTCGATGTACGCCGCCGTGCGATCCAGCCGCTCCAGCGACTGGTTGACCACGCCCAGATCGTTCAGCGTACGCCCGATGCGGGGGTCGTCCGAGCGGAGCACTGCCCGGCGCATCGCGAGGGCTTCGTTCAGGATGGAGTCGGCGGTGGCGTGGTCCCCGCGCTGGTGATGCAGCCAGCCCAGGCGGTTGAGCGCGGTGGCTACGTCAGCATCGGCATCGGCTGATGCCAGCCTGCGCCGGAGCGCGAGCACCTCCTCGGCCATCGGCAAGGCATCGCCGGGTGCGCCCAGGGCGTCGTACACGTCGCTCAGCACCGCCAGCAGCTGCGCGCGCGTCGCGGGCTGATCGTCGAGTTCGGCGGCCACTTTCTCGCGGCCCCGGTCGAGCAGCTCGCGCGCGGTGGGCGCTGCGCCCTGGGCCACGTTCGGGTCAGCCGCCCGAAAGACGTCGATTAACAACGCGCTGACCTGCTCGGCCTCGGCCTGGGCTTGCAGAGCCTCAGACGTGGTGGCACGCAGCTGGCTGGCCTGGAGCGCTAGGGCAAGGCTCGCCGCTGTGAGGAGCAGGACGAACGCCGCCGCCGCCGCCACGCCCGCGCGGTGCCGCCCGGCGAACTTGCGCAGCCGATACCCCACGCTGTCTGGCTGGGCGCTCAGCGGGAGGCCACCGAGGTAGCGGGCCACGTCGTCGTGGAACTGGTCGGCAGAGGCGTAGCGGCGCTCGGGGTCTTTGTTGAGCGCGTGCAGCACCATCGTGTCGAGATCGCCGCGCAGCGTCTTGCGCAACGCAGGCGCCGTATACGGCAGGTGCTCGGGCGTACCCGTGATGGCCGTTGACGGTCGGGTGGGTGGGGCCTCGCAGATGTGCCGCGCCGCCTCGGCCGGGTGGGCTGCGGGGTCGAGGAGGCGCTGGTCGGTCAGGAGTTCGTAGAGCAGCACGCCCAGGGCGTACACATCCGTGGCGGTGGTGATGGCTTCGCCCTTGATCTGCTCCGGGGCGGCGTAGCCGGGCGTCATCAGGCGCCCCGTCTCCACCGTCAGCGCCCCAGCGGTGGGCGCCAGGAGCTTCGCAATGCCGAAGTCGAGCAGCTTCACCGTGCCCTCGCCATCGACCAGGATGTTGGTGGGCTTGAGGTCGCGATGCACGACCAGGTTGCGGTGCGCATAGGCCACCGCTTGGCACACGGCCTGAAACAGCCGCAGCCGCGCATCGAGCCCCAAGCGGTGCTGCTGGGCGTACTGGGTGATCGAGACGCCCTCCACGTACGCCATGACGAAGTAGGGCTGCCCCTCGGGCGTGGTACCGCCGTCCAAGAGCCGGGCGATGTGCGGGTGCGTCAGCGTAGCCAGGATTTGCCGCTCGGCGTGGAACCGCTGGGCCATGTCGCGGCCCGGCCGCACGCGCAACACCTTGAGCGCGGCCTGCTGCTGGTACGGCGCCTCGCGCTCAACAAGGTACACGCTGCCCATGCCGCCCTCGCCCAAGAGCCGCACGATGCCGTACACGCCGATCTGGTCGCCGGGCGCATAACCTGTCTGGGGACGGGCGGGAGGCGGCGGCAACCCCGCGAAGGCGGTTTCCAGGAAATTCGGCTCGGCGGCGTAGCTGTCGCGCAGCGCCGCGAGGTCAGCGTGGAGGACGGGGTCGCGTTCGCGCAGGTCGGCCATCGCCGCGGCCTGCTCGGTAGCGGGCAACGCGTCGATGCGCTCGAACGCGTCCTCCAGCGCTATCCAGCGTGCTCGGGTCATGCCGCCTGCATCGTCTGCCGCAGCCAGAGCCGCGAGGTGGTCCAGGCGCGGCGCACCGTCGGCACCGAGACGTTCATCACCCGGGCCACCTCCTCGTGGGTCATGCCGCCAAAGAAGCGGTACTCCACCACGCGGCATCCGCGCTCGTTGAAGACCTCCAGCTTGGTCATCGCGTCGTCCAGCGAGAGCAGCTGGTCCAGGTGGTCCGGCGAGAAGGCGAGCGAGAGTGTGTTGAGGTGGTCGTCCAGGGGGAGCGGGGTGTCGTGGCCGCCGCGCTTCTGGGCATGCCGCTGCCGGGCGTAGCTGACGAGGACCCGCCGCATCGCCTGCGCCGCGATGGCCAGGAAGTGCGCCCGGTCGTGGACGTTCGCCCAGCGCTGATCCACGATCTTGAGGTACGCCTCGTGGACGAGCGCCGTCGTGTTGAGCGTGTGGTCGTTCCGCTCGGCGCGCAGCTTGTGATGCGCCATCGCGCGCAGCTCCTCGTAGACGACGGGCATGAGCGCATCCATCGCCTCTGGCTTGCCCGCCTTCATGTCGCGGAGCAGCAGGGTGACATCGCCTGGAGACATAGCCAAAGGTCGGGTAAGGCGCGAGGATTCTCAGGGTACAGCATAGCGCGCAGTAGGAGAAAGTGCAATGCTACCGCACGTGCCGCTGTACCACGGGTGCGGCACTGAAGGTACAGCGCTGGCGTCACAGCGAGAGCGGGTCCACCTCGGTGAGTTGCCCCTTCATAAACGCCAGCGTGCGCGCCGGAAACTCGCGGACGATGCGGTAATCGTGCGTGACCATAAACACCGTCATGCCCTGCTTGTTGAGGCCGATGAGCAGCTTCTGGATCTCGTCCGAGACGCGCGGGTCGAGGTTGCCCGTGGGCTCATCGGCTAGCAGGATCCACGGCTCGTTGGCGATGGCGCGGGCGATGGTGACGCGCTGCTGCTCGCCACCGGATAGTTCGTGCGGGTACTGCTTCGTTTTATGGCTCAGCCCCACGCGAGCGAGCACCTGCACCACACGCTGCCGTACTGCCGTGCCGCTCTTGCCCGTGGCGTAGAGCGCGAAGGCCACGTTCTCGTACACGTTGCGGTCGGGCAGCAGCTGGAAGTCCTGAAACACGATGCCCAGCGACCGCCGCAGGTACGGGATCTGCTTGGGCGCAATCATATCTGAGCGGTAGTCGCCCACACGAACCACGCCGGCATCGGGCATCCGGTCCATGTAGATGAGCCGGAGCAGGCTGCTCTTGCCGCTGCCCGTAGGCCCGATCAGGTAGGCCATCTCGCCGCGATTGATCTGGAGCGAGAGGTTCTCGAAGACCGTGCGCGGCCCCGTCGGCGTGTCGTAGCGGACGGTCGTGTTGCGGAGATCAATCATGGGCTGCGCGGGACGTGGCTGAGGCGAGCCGCCAATCTACGATCAAACGCTGCGCAGGGCTTCGATGAGTTGCATCTTGGTCATGCTCGACCGCCCTTCGATCTGCTCTTGGCGCGCGCGCTCGTACAGCTGGTCTTTGGTCCACTCTTCATACGGCAGGTGCGTAGGGGATGCCGCTTGCTGCTGGCTGCGCCAGTAGACATACGCACCGCCAAGCACAACGCCTGCCAAGAGCGCGGCGCCCGTGGCGATGACAGGCCACGAGCGATAATCAAGGTCACTGGCGGCATCATAGGCGCGGCGGGCCGCGACTTCGGCATCACGCCGGGCATGGTCGTAGATCCGCTCGGCATCGCGGCGGAGGTCGGAAGGGCTGTACTCGATCTCGAAGAGCGACATAATCGTGAGGCACAGGCTTAGTGGCACAGGAAGGTCAGTCACCCAAATGAGCGAAAACGCCTGTGGGTTTCACGGCCTGCCCTGCTGCGCCGTGGGCGTACACGCTTTCGTCGCTTCCGGTCACGTCACGCCATCTTGCGCAACGCCTCGACGACGGGCTTCACAATACCACTGCGCTGCATGATGTAGTAGTGCAGGTACGGCACGCCCGCGCTCAACAGCTCTTCGCTCTGCCGGATGGCCCAGGCGATGCCTATCTCCTTGACATGCGCGTCATCGGCAGCCTCGATCTCTGCGGCCAGCGCCTCGGGGATCTCGAGAAAGAACTTCTGCGGCAGGGCCCGGAGCTGCCGCTTGCTCGTCAGCACCTTCAGCCCGGGGATGATGGGCACGGTGATCCCCACATCGCGGCAGCGCTCCACGAAGTTGAAGTAGTGGCGGTTGTCGAAGAACATCTGCGTGACGATGTAGCATGCGCCAGCATCCACTTTGCGCTTCACGTTTAGGATGTCCCACGTCAGGTTGGGCGCCTCGAAATGCTTCTCGGGGTAGCCCGCCACGCCCACGCAGAAGTTGGTGGGGACGGCGTCGATCAGTTCCTCTAGGAACTGCCCTTGGTTCATCGCCGTGATCTGCTCCACGAGGTCGCAGGCGTAGCGGTTGCGCGAGCGGTCGCGTGGGACGGCCTTCTGGTAGCCGTGGTCGTCGCCGCGCAGCGCCATCACGTTCTCGATGCCGAGGTAGTTCAGTTCGATGAGGGCATCTTCGGTTTCCTCGCGTGTGAAGCCTAGGCAGAGCAAGTGCGGCACCGTCGGGATGTTGAACCGGCTTTGGATGGCGGCGCACATGCCCAGCGTGCCTGGACGCTTGCGCTTCACGCGGCGGCGCCACGTGCCGTCGGCCATCTCTTCATAGTAGGCTTGTGCCGAGTGGCTGGTGACGTCGATAAAGGCGGGGTCAAACGGCATCAGGTCTTCGATGACAGCCAGTACCTCCCGCACCGAGCCGCCACGCTTCGGGGGGATCAACTCATAAGAGATCGAAGGGGCGCCAGCGTCGGTGTCTAGCAGGTCGGTGATGCGCATGGGCGATGAGTTTTTGTCCAAGAGCGGGGCAATGTTGCGCTTGTGCCACGCAGCGAGCAACAAACCAACCGGAGGGGCGGTTGGTGGGCTCCGAAACGCAAGCTGCACCTGCACGGGCGGTGGCGACTAATCGAAAGGACTGAGCCGAGTTCCACCTCCTCGTTGACATAGATTGATCTGTTATGGCGTATCTCTTTACCTCCGAGTCTGTCTCCGAAGGCCACCCCGACAAAGTGGCTGATCAAATCTCCGATGCCGTCCTCGACGCACTGCTGGAGCAAGATCCCAAGAGCCGTGTGGCCGTCGAGACGTTGGTGACGACGGGCCTCGTCGTGCTCTCTGGCGAAGTGACGACCAAAGCCTACGTGGACGTGCAGGAGATCGCCCGCGACGTCATCCGCGAGATCGGCTACACCGATCCCCGCCTGCGCTTCGACGCCGAGTCGTGTGGCGTGCTCTCGGCCATCCACCAGCAGAGTCCCGACATCGCCCAGGGCGTGACGGCGGGCGAAGGCTTGCACGCAGAACAGGGCGCAGGTGACCAAGGCATGATGTTCGGCTACGCGACGAGCGAGACCGAGCACCTGATGCCGATGTCGCTCACGTTCGCCCACGGCCTCGTCCGCGAACTGGCGGCCATCCGCAAAAACACGGAACTGATGCCCTACCTGCGCCCCGACTCCAAGAGCCAGGTCACCATCGAGTACGCCGACGACCGCACCACGCCGCTCCGCGTCCACACCATCGTGGTCTCCACGCAGCACGACGCCGACACGGAGCGCGAGCAGATCGAGGCCGACGTCCGCGCCCACTTGCTGCCGCGCGTCATCCCTGCCGCTCTGCTGGACGACGACCTCATCCTGCACGTCAACCCGACGGGCAAGTTCGTCATCGGCGGGCCGCACGGCGACGCAGGACTGACGGGACGCAAGATCATCGTGGATACCTACGGCGGATGGGGGGCTCACGGCGGCGGCGCCTTCAGCGGCAAAGACCCGTCGAAGGTGGACCGCTCGGCTGCGTATGCCACGCGCCACGTCGCCAAGAACCTCGTCGGCGCTGGGCTGTGCGAGCGCGCGTTGGTGCAGGTGGCCTACGCCATCGGCGTGGCCGCGCCCGTCTCCATCGACGTGGACACCTACGGCACGGCGAACGGCTTCACCGATGCCGAGTTAACCGCGCTCGTGGCCGATGTTTTCGATCTGCGCCCGGCGGCGATTATCGATCGCTTCGACCTGCTCGCGCCGGGCTACCGCCCGACAGCAGCGTACGGTCACTTTGGACGCCCCGAGTTCGCCTGGGAACGCCTCGACTACGTAGACCAACTGAAGGCCAAAGCGGCATCACTGCAAGCCGCCTAACCGACCCCTCGCGGCCCTCCTCGTCCGTTTTGCATTCACTCATTTGAACGTTTCGACCCATCATGGATCACAAGGAAGGAAAGTACAAGGTTAAAGACCTGAGCCTGGCTGCGGCCGGGCGCAAGCGCATCGAGTGGGCCGAGAGCCGCATGCCGGTGCTGATGAAGCTGCGCGAGGAGTACAGCCAGACCAAGCCGTTCAAAGGCTACAAGATCACGGGCTGCCTGCACGTGACGAAGGAGACCGCCGTGCTCATCGAGACGCTCAAGGCATGCGGTGCCGAAGTGGCCTGGAGCGGTTGCAACCCGCTCTCGACTAACGACGAAGTCTCCGCCGCGCTCGCCCTAGGACCCGACGGCGATGGCGACGGCGTGGAGATCTACGCCTGGTACGGCCAGAACACCGAGGAATTCTACTGGTGCATCGACCGCACGATCGACAAGACGCCGCATACGACGCTCGACGACGGCGCCGACCTCATCTTCCGCGTCCACAGCGCCCATCCCGAGAAGCTGGAGGGCATCATCGGCGGCTCGGAAGAGACGACCACGGGCGTCCACCGCCTGCGCGCGATGGCCGAAGACGGCAAGCTGGGCTACCCCGTCTACGCCGTCAACGACGCCGAGACGAAGTGGGACTTCGACAACGTGTACGGCACGGGCCAGAGCACCATCGACGGCATCCTCCGCGCCTCGTCGGTGCTAGTGGCGGGCAAGAACTTCGTCGTGGCGGGCTACGGCCACTGTGGCCGGGGTGTGGCGATGCGCGCCAAAGGCATGGGCGCCAACGTGATCGTCACCGAGGTCAAGGCCACCGCCGCGCTCAAGGCGACGCTGGACGGCATGCGCGTGATGACGATGGCCGAAGCCGCCAAGGTGGGCGACATCTTCGTGACGGCCACGGGTATGAAGGACATCATCCGCGGCGAGCACTTCCTTTCCATGAAGGAAGGCGCCATCGTGTCCAACACAGGCCACTATGATGTAGAGCTCAACCTCAAGGAGCTCGCCGAGGTGTCCATCGACACGCGCATGATCCGCGACGACAACCGCGAGTACACGATGGAGAACGGCAAGAAGATCTACGTCCTGGCCGACGGCCGTCTGGTGAACCTGGCCGCCGCCGAAGGGCACCCGAGCGAGGTGATGGACATGAGCTTCGCCAACCAGTTCCAGGCGCACCTGGCGCTGATCCAGTCGCACGAGGCGGGCGAAGACATGCCGGGCGTGGTGCTCGATCTGCCCGAAGAGCTGGACCAGCAGATCGCCCGCGTGAAGCTGGAGACGATGGGCCTCAAGATCGACACGCTCAGCAGCGAGCAGGTCGCCTACGCCACCGACTACTCGGCCGGCACCTGATCCGCCATCCATAGCTGATTTGGAACATCAAGGGCGATCCGGCAGTGACTGGGTCGCCCTTGCATGTACATCGCGGAGGTTGGAAATGGAAGAGCATGCCTTCACGCCCGTGGCTAAGGTTGTCCGCGTGAGCACGCTGGGGGATCAGCCCAAGGATGTGGCGTACTGGCGCGCCCAGCCGCCAGAAGCGCGCCTTGCCGCCCTCGAAGAGATCCGCCGGGAATACCACTTGTGGCGTTACAATGAGGCTTACCCCCCACTTCAAAGCGTTTGTCGCGTTATTAAACGCGAATGAGGTACACCGCTCCCACCGATGACTGACCCCTTCAACATCCTGGCGGATCTTCTCCGCCAGCGCATCCTCGTCATCGACGGGGCGATGGGGACGATGATCCAGCGGCACGCATTGGAGGAGGCCGACTTCCGAGGCGCCCGCTTCGCGAATCACACGCATCCACTGAAAGGCAACAATGACCTGCTTGCGCTCACGCGGCCAGACCTCATCGAGGGCATTCACCGGCAGTTCCTGGAGGCGGGCGCCGACATTGTCGAGACCAACACGTTCAGCGCCACGAGCGTCGCGCAGGAAGACTACGCGCTGGAGCACATCGTCTACGAGCTGAATGTGGCGGCGGCGCGGCTGGCCAAGAACGCCGCAGAGCAGCTGAGCACGCCCGAGAAGCCCCGCTTCGTGGCAGGCGCCCTCGGGCCGACCAACCGCACGCTCTCCATCTCGCCCGATGTCAACGACCCGGGCTATCGCGCCATCACCTTCGACGCGATGGCTGAGGCGTACACCGAGCAGATTGCCGGGTTGGTCGACGGCGGGGCCGACATCCTGCTCGTCGAGACCATCTTCGACACGCTCAACGCCAAGGCGGCGCTGTACGCGATCCAAGAGTACGTTCGCTCGGGCGGCAAGGCGCTGCCCGTCATGATCTCGGGGACGGTCGTGGACCTCAGTGGGCGTACACTCTCGGGGCAGACGCCGGAGGCCTTCTGGATCTCGGTCAGCCATACGCCGAACCTGCTCAGCGTAGGCCTCAACTGCGCGCTCGGCTCAAAGCAGATGCGGCCGTTCATCGGCGAGCTGGCGGGCGCCGCCACGGTCTCGACGAGCTTGTATCCGAATGCGGGCTTGCCGAACGAATTTGGTGGCTATGACGAGTCGCCCGCGTTCATGGCCGAGCAGGCGCGGCGCTACGCCGAGGATGGGCTCATCAATATCATCGGCGGGTGCTGCGGCACGACGCCGGATCACGTGCGCGCTATGGCCGAGGCGGTGCAGGGTGTGAAGCCACGTGCTCTCCCCGAGAAGCCGCCGTACCTGCGCCTCTCCGGCCTCGAACCGCTGGTCGTGCGGCCCGAGACTAACTTCGTCAACGTGGGCGAGCGCACCAACGTGACGGGCTCGCGCCGCTTCGCGCGTCTCATCAAGGAAGGCGACTACGAGACGGCGCTCTCGGTGGCGCGGCAGCAGGTGGAGAACGGCGCCCAGATCATCGACGTCAACATGGACGAGGGCTTGCTCGACTCGGAGCAGGCGATGGTCACCTTCCTCAACCTCATCGCCTCCGAGCCCGACATCTCGCGCGTGCCCATCATGATCGACTCCTCGAAGTGGAGCGTGATCGAGGCTGGGCTCAAGTGCGTGCAGGGCAAGGCCATCGTCAACTCGATCTCGATGAAGGAGGGCGTGGCCGAGTTCAAGGCGCATGCCCGCCTCTGCCGCCAGTACGGCGCGGCTGTGATCGTCATGGCCTTCGACGAGGAGGGGCAGGCCGACACACTCGAACGGCGCAAGGTCATCTGTGAGCGCGCGTATCGCATCCTGGTCGATGAGGTTGGGATGCCGCCGCAGGACATCATCTTTGATCCCAACATCTTCGCCGTCGCCACAGGCATCGAGGCGCACAACCGCTACGCCATCGACTTCATCGAGGCGACGCGCTGGATCAAGGAGAATCTGCCGGAGGCCAAGGTGTCGGGTGGGGTGTCAAATATCTCGTTCTCGTTCCGCGGCAACAACACGGTGCGCGAGGCGATGCACGCCGCGTTCCTCTACCACGCCATCCAGGCCGGGATGGACATGGGCATCGTCAACGCGGGGCAGCTGGAGGTGTACGAGGAGGTCGAGCCGGAACTGCTCACGCGCATCGAAGACGTGCTCTTTGACCGCAGGCCCGATGCCACCGAGCGCCTCGTGGAGCATGCCGAAACGATCAAGAGCGACGGCGCGCAGGTGGAGGCCAAGCGCGACGCATGGCGTGAGGGCACGAGCGTAGAAGAGCGGTTGAAGCATGCGCTCGTCAAGGGCATCGTGGACTATATCGAGGCCGACACCGAGGAGGCGCGGCAGCAGTACGCCACGCCGCTGGAGGTGATCGAGGGGCCGCTGATGAACGGCATGAACGTCGTCGGCGACCTCTTTGGCGCGGGCAAGATGTTTCTGCCGCAGGTGGTCAAGAGCGCGCGCGTGATGAAGAAGTCGGTGGCCTACCTGGAGCCCTACATCGAGGCGATGAAGGCGGAGTCCGGCGCGGAGAGCACGCAGCAGAAGGTGCTGATGGCGACCGTCAAGGGCGACGTACACGACATCGGCAAGAACATCGTGGGCGTCGTGCTGGCGTGCAACAACTACCAGGTGATCGACCTGGGCGTGATGGTGCCTGCGGCCACAATCCTCGCCAAAGCCAAAGAGCACGCGGTCGATGTGATCGGCCTCTCGGGCCTCATCACGCCGTCGCTTGACGAGATGGTGCATGTGGCCAAAGAACTGCAGCGGGAGGGCTTCACGCAGCCGCTCTTGATTGGAGGAGCGACAACCTCGAAGGTGCATACCGCCGTCAAGATCGCGCCGCATTACGAGCATCCGGTGGTACATGTGCTGGATGCCTCGCGCAGCGTGTCGGTGACGAGCAATCTGCTCTCCGAGACGGAGCGCGACGGGTTTGTCGCTGAGGTGGAGGCCGACTTCGAGCAGGTCCGCGAGGCCCACGAGCGCCGCCATCGCACGACGAAGTATCTGACGCTGGACGAAGCCCGCGCCAACGCGCACGCCATCGACTGGTCGCAGGCCGTCATTGACGTGCCGAACCGGCTGGGTGTGGAAGCGCAGACCAACGTTTCCATCGACGTTCTGCGTGACTATATCGACTGGACACCGTTCTTCATCGCGTGGCAGCTCAAGGGCAAGTACCCGCGCATCTTGGACGACCCCGAGCGCGGCGCTGAGGCCCGCAGCCTCTTCGCCGACGCCAACGCGTTGCTCGACCGCGCTGCCAAGGATGGGTGCCTCAGTGTGAACGCCGTGTACGGCCTCTTCCCAGCCAACGCGGTGGACGACGACATCGAGCTGTACACCTCGGAGGGGCGCCAGGACGTTCGCGCCACGCTGTACCAGCTGCGGCAGCAAACCGAGAAGGGCCGAGGCAAGGCCAATCGCTCGCTCGCCGACTTCATCGCACCGAAGGCTACAGGCGTTGCGGACTACATCGGCGCCTTCGCCGTCACGTGCCACGGCGCCGAGGCACTGTCGGCAGCCTACGAGGCCGACCACGACGACTACCACTCCATCCTCGTTAAAGCCGTCGCCGACCGGCTGGCCGAAGCGGCTGCTGAGTGGCTGCACGCGCACATTCGCACCGAGGCCTGGGGCTACGCATCGGATGAGAGGCTTGACAACGCCGCGCTCATCCGCGAGCAGTACCGCGGCATCCGCCCGGCACCCGGCTACCCTGCCTGCCCCGACCACACCGAAAAGCCCACGATGTGGGAGCTGCTGGATGTGGAGGCACACACAGGCATCACGCTGACCGAACATCTGGCGATGCGTCCGGCGGCGTCGGTGTGCGGCATCTACTTCGCGCACCCCGAGGCGCAGTACTTCAACGTTGGGCAGATTGCGCAGGATCAGGTCATTGATTACGCAGCGCGCAAGGGCATGCCCGTAGAGGAGGTCGAGCGCTGGCTCGGCTCGCGGCTGGGCTACGAGCCAGAGCCCGTTGCTGTCGGATAAGGACAGCAACATGACGAACGTTCGGGAGCGCCGTCCGTTGATGAGGAAGCTGCTTTCTCGAATGGTTTGCCGACCCCTGCATGGATCTTTTTGACGTACTGAACGAGGCGTGGGACGACCACGACGCGCCCGATTCCACCGAACGCCTGTACCTCGCCGACGCTCTGGCGCTGGCCTACCGCGCCCACTTCGCCTTCATCAACCGCCCGCTCATCAACTCGAAAGGGCAAGACACGTCGGCGGTGTACGGCTTCACGTCGAGCCTGCTGAAGCTGTTGGAGGACGAGAAGCCCGAGCATATCGCCGTTGTCTTCGACGCGCTGGATGGGCCGCCCAACTTCCGCGACGAGCTGTACGCCGAATACAAAGCGCACCGTCCGCCGATGCCGGAAGGGCTGCGCGGTGGCATCCCGTACATCAAGCAGGTTGTGGAAGCGTTCGACATTCCCGTGCTCGAAGTGCCGGGGGTGGAGGCCGATGACGTGATCGGGACGTTGGCCAAGCAGGCGTCGCAGGACGGCGTGGACGTGGTGATTATCTCGCCCGACAAAGACTTCCGGCAGCTGCTGCAAGACGATCGCTCGGCCGATGGCGAGCATGGCGCCATCTCGATGATGCGACCAGCGTACAAGGGCGAGGAGTTCGACCTGGAGACGGCTGACAGCTTCCGAGAGAGTTATGGCGTAGAGCCCATCAAGTTCATCGACATCCTGGCGCTCCTCGGCGACGCGGCCGACAACGTGCCGGGTGTGCGCGGCATCGGCAAGAAGACAGCACCGAAGCTCGTGGCGCAATACGGCAGCGTAGAGAACCTGCTGGATCACGCGGAGGAGATCAAGGGCAAGCGCGTCCGCGAGGGGCTGCTTAACCACCGCGACGAGGCGATGCTGAGCAAGCAGCTCGTCACCATCCTCACCGACATCGACTTCGAGGAGCACGGGCAGAACGTGGACTGGCACCGCCTGCGCCGCACCGATCCGCACATGGATCGCCTGGAAGACCTGTTCGACGAGCTGGAGTTCGGCAAGCGGCTGCGCACGCGCATCAAGAACTACCACGACGGCAAGGAGCGGCCGAAGAAAACGACGGCCACGACGACGCTACCGGAGGACGACCCCGCGCTGGAGTTCGACTTCGGCCCGTACGAGCCCGTCAAGGCGATGGATGAGGACAAGGTAGACTACCACACGGCGCTCAACCACAAGCAGGTGGAGGCCGCGCACGCCCACATCGCCCAGGCCGAGCGCTTCGCCTTCGACACAGAGACCGACAGCCTCGACCCGATCACCACGGGGCTGGTTGGCGTCTCCGTGTCGGCAGAGGCGCGGACGGCCCACTATGTACCGACGCCGCTGCCGGATGGCACGCAGACCGCCGATTTGCTGGACAAGCTTCGGCCGTCACTCGAGAACGACGCGCTGAAGATCGGGCACAACCTCAAGTTCGACCTCGCCGTGCTGGCGTCGCACGGGCTTGAGGTGCGGGGGCCACTGTTCGACACGATGGTAGCGCACTACCTGATCGAGCCCGAGGCGAGCCACAAGATGGATGACGTGTCGAGCTTCTACCTGAGCTACCGTCCGCAGCCCATCACGGCGCTCATCGGCACCGGCAAGAATGCCAAATCGATGCGCGACGTGCCCATCGCCGACGTGGGACCCTACGCCTGTGAGGACGCCGACATCACGCTGCGGCTGATGGATGTGCTGAAGGCCAAGCTGGAGGAAGACGGCCTGCTCGCCATTGCCGAGGAGATCGAGTTTCCGCTGATCCGCGTGCTGGTCGATATGGAGCGCCTCGGCGTGCGCGTCGATGCCAGCGTGCTGGAACCTATCTCCGACCAACTCGGCACCGAGATGGAGCGCATTGAGCAGGCAATCTACGATGCCGTCGGCCGCCCGTTCAACGTGGGCAGTCCGAAGCAGCTCGGTCAGGCGCTCTTCGGCGACGTGCCGGACGACGCGCAGCGCGAGCAGGCCAAGGTGTGGGCTGAAGAGATGCGTGACCCGAAGGCGGCAGGGAAGACGAAGAAGCAACTCGCCGCCGAGGAGCCCACGTTTGGCCTCGGCCTCGACGACAAGGGCAAGACCGCGTCGGGGCAGTTCAAGACGTCGGAAGACATCCTCGAAACGCTGACTACCGAGACCGACAGCACCGTGCCGCGCCTCGCGCTCGACTGGCGCAAGCTTTCGAAGCTCAAGAACACGTACGTGGACAAGCTGCCCGAACTCATCAATCCTATGACGGGCCGCATCCACACCGACTTCAATCAGACCGTCACCGCTACGGGACGACTGTCCTCGTCGAACCCGAACCTTCAGAATATTCCCGTCCGCACCGAGCAAGGCCGCGAGATCCGCCGCGCGTTCGTCGCCGAGCCGGGCTACAAACTCCTCGCCGCCGACTATGCCCAGATCGAGCTTCGCATCCTCGCCCACCTCTCCGGCGACAAGGGACTGATCGAGGCGTTCGAGCAAGGCCTCGACATCCACACCGCCACGGCGGCCCGCGTCTTCGACGTGCCGCTGGAGGACGTGACGCGCATCCAGCGCAGCCAGGTGAAGCAGGTCAACTACGGCATTCCGTACGGCGTCTCGGCCTTCGGCTTGGCGCGGCGCATGCACATCACCGTCGGTGAGGCGCAGCCGCTCATCGAGCAGTACAACCGCAGCTACCCGCGCGTGGTCGAGTACCTGAACGAGCTCATTGAGAAGGCGCGTGATAACGGATACGCCGAGACGCTGCGTGGCCGCCGCCGTTACCTACCGCAGATCACCAGCCGCGACTTCCGCGACCGCTCGTTTGCCGAGCGCGTGGCCGTCAACATGCCCATCCAGGGCACGCAGGCCGACATGATTAAGATAGCAATGGTCAGCATCCACCGTCGCTTGAAAGAGGAAAACCTGCAGACGCGCATGATCCTGCAGGTCCACGACGAGCTCGTCTTCGAGGTACCCGATGGCTCTGGCGACCACGAGAGCGAGATCGACCGCGCCACCGCGCTCATCAAAGACGAGATGGCCCTCGCCCAGCCCCTCGGCGAAGTACCCGTCGTCGTAGACGTCGGCATCGCCGACAACTGGCTCGACGCGCATTGATGGAGCTTCACCGGCTCGCAAGGGTTGAACGCTGAAATAACACGCAGACTGTACAACGCATGGAAACCATTGAAGCGGCGACGGACGCCCATCCGTTCTTCGACATCGAGGACACGGTAGCGGGCATCACGGCGCTGCGCCACAAATCGAACGGCTTGCAGGTCTTGCTGCTGCCCGAGGCGGCGGCGCCCGTTGCCACCGTCATGATCACGTATCGCGTAGGAAGCCGCAACGAAGCGCTCGGCCACACGGGCGCGACGCACTTCCTCGAACACATGATGTTCAAGGGCACCGAGCGCTTCCACAAGAAGCACGGGACGTCCATCTTCAACACGCTGCAACGTGTAGGGGCGCAGGTGAACGCCACGACGTGGCTGGACCGGACCAACTATTTCGAACTGCTGCCCAGCGAGCACCTAGACCTCGCGCTCCAGATCGAAGCCGACCGCATGCGCGGTGTCTTGCTCGACCCCGATGACATGGCGAGCGAGCGGACGGTCATCCTCAACGAGTTCGACCGCGGCGAGAACGAACCGCTTCAGGCGCTTTACCACGCCGTCTGGGCTGCGGCGTATCAGGCGCATCCGTACCACCACCCGACCATCGGCTGGCGCTCGGACATCGAGACCGTGACGCCGGAGGGGCTGCGGCACTTTTACGACACCTACTACTGGCCCAACAACGCCACGCTGTCGGTGATTGGACAGTTTGAGGTGGAGGCGACGCTGGATGCCATCCACAAATACTTCGGCGCGATACCGATGGCGCCCGAGGCGTGGCCCGAGGTGACAACGCAGGAGCCGCTCCAGCAGGGCGAGCGCCGCGTGACCATCCGCCGCGCCGGGCAGCTGGGCTCGTTGATGATCGCCTTCAAATCGCCTGATGCCTTCTCGCTGGACACCGACGCGCTGGATGTGCTGACGACCATCCTCACCGAAGGCAAGTCCAGCCGCCTCTACCGTAGCCTCACGGCGCAGGGCAAAGTCGCCGCGCTCTTCGGCGACGCCTCGCGCCTCCGCGATCCCGGTCTGGTGTACGTCTTCGCGATGCTAACGCCTGGCACCACGCACGACGAAGTGGAGCAGGTCATCCTCGGCGAGCTCCAACGCCTTGCGACTGATGGGCCGACGGAAGCCGAAGTGGCGCGTGCCAAGAACGGCCTCAAAGCGGAAGAGGCATTCGGTCGCGATGGCTCATACCAGATCGCCTCGCAACTCAACGAAGCGATTGCGGCGGGGGACTGGCGGCTGTACGCGAAGTACCGCGAGCGCATTGACCGCGTCACGCCCGCCGACGTGCAACGCGTGGCCGCCACCTACTGCATCGAAGACGCGCGCACCACCGGGCGCTTCATCCCCAAAGTGAATGGATATGACGAGTGAACTGACAGCAGCGGTGCCTCTGGCCGAACGGGTTACGCAGCACCACATTGGCGGCATGCTATTGCAGACGCTGCCTACGCCTGTACGCGATGTGGTGGCGGTGCGGGGCTCGTTCCGCGTACACCCTGACTTTGGCGCCGACGAGGACTTGGTGCAGACCCTTTGCGTGAAGATGCTCGACAAGGGCACGCTCGGGCGCGACCAGTTCGCCATCGCCGACGTGTTGGAGAACCGGGGCGCTAAGGTCAGCTTCCGCACGGATGGGGACCGTGTGGCGTTCAACGCCAAGATGCTGAAAGCCGATGCCGACATTGTGTTACCGCTGCTGGCTGAGCAAATCCACCAGCCACGCTTTGCCGAGGCGGAGTTCGAGCAGGTGCGCGCCCAAGTGGCAGCCGAACTGCAGCACGCCATGCAAAGCACCGGAGCTCTAGCGAGTGCTGCGTTTACCAAGCGGCTGTACGCGCCTGCGCATCCCAACTACGATCCGAATCCAGCCGCCCAACTTGAGCACCTCGCTCAGATTGACTTGGACGAGGTGCGGGCATTCCATGCAGAGCACTTTGGCGCCAACGAGTTGGCCGTTACCGCTGTTGGCGATCTGGATGAGGAGGTCACCGTCACGCTGCTGGCCAAGGGCTTCGGGAACTGGGCCCCACACACGCAACCGGCCACGTTCATCGCCGACGCGCAACCGCAACCGCCAGGCCGCACCGACGTCCCTGTCGCTGACAAGATGAACCTTGATGTCATTCTCGGGCATGCCATCAGCCTACGCCGCCAGGACCCCGACTACCTCGCGCTCTACCTGGCCAACTTTATGCTGGGCGGTAACTTCTCATCGCGTCTCATGGCTACCATCCGCGACGAGCAAGGCCTCACCTACGGCATCCGCAGTATGCTCAACGGCATCGGCACTGAGCACGACGCCGACTGGCGCGTGAAGGTCACGCTCAGCCAAGCCAACCTGGAGCACGGCATTGATGCCGTGCATGCCGAAGTGGCTCGTTTTCTCCAAGAGGGCGTCACGGCAGAGGAGTTAGACACAGCCAAGACCACCGTTACGGGCACGTTTCAAGTGAGCCAGGCGACCACGGGTGGGCTGGCCTCGTTGCTACATACCAATGCCGAGCGGCAGTTCGAGGTAGAGTACCTGGACGGCTTCACGGACGAGGTGCATGCCACAACCTTGGACGACGTACACGCAGCCATGGCCCGGCACTGGTCGCTGGAGAAGATGCAGGTGGCGCTAGCCGGGACACTGCCCAAATAGCAACCCAACGTCAGGCCGCGCGCCGCAACGGCGGAGTCGCACGTTGTGCTTTGGGTAAGTACGCCTCCAGATGACGCTTCAACGTCGCAATGCGAATGGGCTTAGCGATGCAATCGTCCATACCTGCTTGGAGACACTGCTCGCGGGTACTCGGCAGCGGTGAGACCGTCAGGGCAATGATTGGCATCGGGAATGCATTGATCGTCTGCTCAAAAGACCGGATGGCGCGGGTAGCGGCAAAGCCATCGAGGCCAGGCATGCGGCAGTCCATCAGGATCAAGTCAAAGTCATTCTTCTGGCACGCTTCCACAGCCGCATAGCCATTGGCAGCCGTCGAGGTTACGCAGCCCAACATGGTCAGGAGGTTGGTGGCAAGGTCACGGTTGATCTCGCTGTCGTCGGCAACGAGAACCCGTAGCCCTGCGAAGGCGGCATCGGGAGAAGAGGAGATACGTCGCATCGGGTGCTTGTCGAAGGCACTCGGAGGAGCGCCACTTAACGTTAGGGTGTAGATCGCCGACTTCGCCCTCTACAGGCCAACGATCGTTTGCTACACCGTATCGACGATACGACAGACACTTTAAGTATCACGTGGCAAATACCCGCCCGCTTTTGCTTGCCCCCAGGGGAGTACGCCCTAGACAGGTAATTGTAGGATAAACAAGCGGATGCGGTGTGCTTGGGTTTACCGCTCAGGCATCACGAATGCCAGGATGATGTAGACAAGCAATCCTGGGAAACCGGCCATAAACACACTGAGCAGCACGTAGCCTACACGCACAATAGTAGGGTCCCATCCAAAGTAGTGGGCTAGACCGCCGCAGACGCCTGCGACGACACGATCGCTTCGCGAACGGGTCAGTTGAGACATAGGTAGAGTCGGGTTTAGCTGTCGCGGATGATACGGATGCGCTCTTCAGCAGAACGGGGCTCGGGCTTGGGCATGACCGCCGCCAGCAGGAGGTAGGCAATCAGAAAGGGACCACCCGAGGCCACGGTGCCAATGACGAAGGCGATGCGTACGATTGTCGGGTCGATGTTGAAGTACTCGGCGATCCCGGCGGCGACGCCAGCCACCTTCTTGTCGCGCGATTTGGACAGCCGCTTCGACTTGCTCTTTGGATCGTCCTCAATCACCACGCGCGTCTTGCCCGTGGACGTCTTAACGGTCTTGCGTACCTTCTTTTTCTTCTTCTTCGGCCGCCACGAGAGCACGCCAAAGCCGAGCAGGATGATGAGCACGCCTGCAATCCACGGCAGGAAGGCAATGATCTGAGAGAAGTCAATGGCCAGTGGACTGAGCCCCATCTCTTGGAAGAGGTAGGCGATTCCCACCATAATGATGGAGAGGCCAGCCATGACAGGGAGGTTGAAGAAACTGTTCTCTTTCTTGTCCTCATCCTCGTCGAAGAGCATCTCTTCTAGCTCGTCTTCCGAGAGCGACTCCAGGTCGAAGTTTAGGTCGTCCTCGTAGCGGAACGATTCGTCGGTCTTGGAGCGATTGCGCGTGCGTGAACTCATGGTGGCGGGGCCGGGGTGTGTCTTCTGAGGAGGTACGCAGCCGGGGGATTCAGGTTACAGCATTCGCCTCATATCGTTTCCAACTCCGTCATCACGTTATCCACAGCGATGTCGTGCCGTTCATGTGGAACAGCATCGTGCAGGCAAGCAGCATAGCAGAGACCAACCCTGTGTACCGAGAGCGACCCCAGAAACTCATCGTAATAGCCGAACCCGTGCCCCACGCGGTACCCGGCACGGTCGAAGGCGAGGGCGGGTACAACAACCAGGTCGAGGTCGGCGAGCGGAACGGTAGGCCCTGCCTGCGGTTCGGGGATGCCCCACCGATTGGGCGCCAGCGGCGTATCAGGCGTGATAGCGATATGGCGAAGACGAGGCGTAGTAGTGACGTTGCGTCCGAACCGCGCCACGACGGGTACAACCACACGCTTCCCTTCGTCCCATGCAGCCTGGATCAGCGGGCGCGTGTCTACTTCGCGGTGTGCAAGCATTGGCCAGTAGAGGTGTACTGTCCGTGCGCGCCGGAACGCCTCGTGCTTGGCAACGCGGGTGCAGATGGACGCGCTCAGCTGCTGGTGAACCGCGTCGGTCAGCCCGCGTCGGTAGGCAGCACTTTGTTTACGGATAACTTCTTTTGTCATGAGCACCTCGCACACCAACGATTCAAAACAGCCGAACCGCCTAGACGCTTTCGCCGCGTATCGCGACCGCATGAATCGCCGTATCTTAGATGAGAAAACCCACTTGGGCATCAAGCGGTTCTTCAACCTTGACTCGGCGGCGTACCGCGACGGTGCGCTCGATGGCCGGACAAAGGAACTGCTCGGCCTCGTCGCTTCCGCCGTGCTGCGGTGCAATGATTGCATCGACTACCACCTGACGCAGTGTGTAGAAGCGGGTTTTACGGACGAAGAGCTGGATGATGCACTCAACGTAGCGCTTGTCGTGGGTGGCTCCATCGTGATTCCCCATCTCCGTCACGCCGTCGAAACGATTGACCTCTTGCGAGGCCGTGAAGAATCTGCGGAATAGCCTTTTTGGGGCAGTTTTGAGGATTTAGCCGACGTGCAGTGAACGTGCAGAACTTGCCCTGAGGGTTGCCTAAGCCGTATTTTCGCAAGTCTGTGCAGAACCGCCTGATTGATATGTCGGGCTTGCCACCTCGCCGTTCGTAAACCGCTCTCCTACGCATGTTCGACAGCCTATCCGATAAGCTCGAAGGAGCCCTCAAGTCCGTCACCGGGCAAGGGCGCATCAACGAACTCAACATCGCCGAGTCGATGCGTGAGATTCGCCGGGCCTTGTTGGATGCTGACGTCAACTACGAGGTGGCGCGGTCCTTCACGAACCAGCTGAAGGAAGAGGCGATGGGCGAGAAAGTGCTCAACGCCGTCTCGCCAGGGCAGCAACTCGTCAAGATCGTCTACGACGGTCTGGTGGAGCTGCTCGGCTCGGAGCAGGTCGATGTCAAGACCGCGCAGAACCCGCCGACGGTGATCCTGGTGGCGGGCCTCCAGGGCTCGGGCAAGACGACGTTCTGCGGTAAGCTCTCCAAGTTCTACAAGGAGAAGGGCCGCTCGCCCATGCTGGCCGCTGCTGACGTGTACCGTCCGGCCGCCGTGGATCAGCTCAAGACGCTCGCTGCGTCGATCAACGTGCCCGTTCACTCCGTGCTGGAGAACGGCGAGCCCGTCAAGGACGCGGTCCGTGTGGCGCGCGAGGCCGTAGAAGAGGCCAAGCGCAACGCCCACGACATCCTCATCATCGACACGGCAGGCCGCCTGCACGTGGACGACCAGATGATGCAGGAAGTCGAAGACATTAAGAACACGGCCAACCCGACTGAAATCCTGTTTGTCGTGGACAGCATGACGGGCCAGGATGCGGTCAACACGGCCAAAGCGTTCAACGAACGCCTCAACTTCGACGGCGTGGTGCTGACGAAGCTCGATGGCGACACCCGTGGCGGCGCCGCGCTCTCCATCCGCAGCGTCGTCGAGAAGCCGATCAAGTTTGCCTCGACGGGCGAGAAGCTGGACGCGCTCACGCCGTTCTACCCCAAACGCATGGCGCAGCGCATCCTTGGGATGGGTGACGTGGTCTCGTTTGTGGAGAAGGCGCAGGAGCAGTTCGACGAGGAGCAAGCGGCCAAGCTGCAGAAGAAGATCCGCTCGGAAGACTTCAACCTGACGGACTTTTACGACCAGCTCCAGCGGATCAAGAAGATGGGGTCGATCAAAGACCTCCTCGGCATGATCCCTGGCGTGGGCAAGGCGATGCGCGATCTGGACGTGGACGATGACGCGTTCAAGCACATCGAAGCTATGATCCAGTCGATGACACCGCTTGAGCGCGATAAGCCGCACCTCATCAACGGCAGCCGCCGCCGCCGCATTGCGACGGGCGCTGGCGTGGAGGTGCGCGACGTAAATCAGCTCCTGAAGCAGTTCAAGGAGATGAAGAAGATGATGAAGACGATGACGAAGCTGATGGGCAAAGGCCGGGCGGTCAACATCGGCTCGCTCCTTGGAGGACGATAGCACACTAACACAATGCCTCAGCGCCCTGCGCGCTTCACATACGAGCCGCGAGGCTCACACGGCCAGCGACCGCTGGTTGATGACCTTCACTACTAACACCAAACACTACCCGTACCGTGGTTAAAATTCGTTTACGCCGCATGGGCCGCAAGCGCCGTCCGATCTACGCCATCGTAGCGGCGGACTCCCGTAGCCCGCGCGACGGTCGCTTTATCGAAGACCTGGGCCGCTACAACCCCATGACCGAGCCTGCGACGGTTTCGCTCAACAGCGAGCGCGTCAAGTACTGGCTGGGCCAGGGCGCACAGCCTACCGACACGGCCCGTAGCTTGCTGAGCCGTCAGGGCGTGCTGCTCGAACTCCACATGGAGAAGAAAGGCGCCTCGGCTGAGGAGATCGAAGCCGCTGTGGAAGCGCACAAGACGCGCCGCGGCGTTAAGGCCGAGCAGGGCATCAAGCTGACTGTCAAGCAGCGCAAGCAGCAGGCGCTAGCCGCTGAAGCCGAAGAGGCCGCTGCTCGTGAAGCCGAAGAGGCCAAGCTGCGCCGCGAAGCCGAAGAAGCTGCGCGCAAAGCGGCGGAAGAGGCCCAGCGCAAGGCCGCCGCCGAGCGCGAAGCGCAGAAAGCGGCCGAAGCCGCTGCCGCCCAGGCTGAGCAGGCCGAAGCCAACGCGGCCCAGGAAGCCGCAGACGCCGAGGCACCCGCTGCAGAGGCAGAGGCTCCGGCTGAGGAAACGGCTGCGGAGGCTCCTGCTGAGGAAGCACCTGCCGCCGAAGGCGACGACGCAGAGAAGACTGCGTAACACACATTTTGAGCGCGCCGCAGGCCTCGGTCGGCGGCGCGCGCTGTTCTTTGACGATTGCTGCACAGCCACGTAGATCGTATGCCCAACCCCGCATCGGACCAGCTCGTTTGGGTCGGCACGGTGATCCGGGCGCACGGCGTGCGTGGCGAACTGAAGGTCTATCCAGAGACGGATGACCCGTCGCGGTTGTTCGACGTGCGAGAGGTTTACCTCGGCGTGTCGGCAGAGAAGGTGACGGCCTACCCGGTTACATTGGTGCGGACGATGGTGGCGAAGCGCAAGACGCAGATCGTGCTGGCGCTGGCTGGCGTCGGCTCGCGCGAAGCCGCCGAGGCGCTACGCTCGCGCAAAGTCTACGCCCACGAGGACGACCTGCCGGAGATGGACGACGACGAGTTCTTCCTCGACGACCTGATCGGCTTGACCGTTGTGACCGACGAAGGTAAGCCTATCGGGACGATGCGTGACTACCTCGAACTGCCCACGTATGACGTGTACATCGTGTCGCGTCCAGAACAGCCCGAGGCGATGATCCCTGCGGTGCCTGAGTTCATCGAGGCTATCGACTGGGATACTGAGCAGATCGTGGTCAAGCCCATCGAGGGCTTGCTTGGCGATGGTGCCGAGAGCGAACGCGATGTAGACGAGCAAGGCAAAAGCGATGCGGATTGACATCATCACTGGCCTGCCAGGCATTGTGACGGGACCGCTCGACCAGAGCATCCTGCACCGCGCCGCCAAGAAAGGCTTGGTCGACATCCGCGTACACGACCTGCGTAACTTCGCCGTGGGCAAGCACCGCCAGATCGACGACTATCCGTACGGCGGCGGCGCAGGCATGGTCTTCCGGCCCGAGCCGCTGTTCGAGTGCATCGAGGCCATCCAGGCTGAAGTCGGCGCCGACGCCATCGACGAGGTCATCTTCCTCACGCCCGACGGCGAAGTGCTCGATCAGCCGATGGCCAACGCGCTGTCGCTGCATCGCCACGTGGTGCTCATCGCGGGGCACTACAAGGGCATCGACCAGCGCGTGCGCGATGTGCTCGTGACCAAGGAAGTCTCCATCGGCGACTTCGTGCTGAGTGGAGGCGAACTGCCTGCGCTCATCCTGGTCGACGCGCTCGTCCGGCTCATCCCCGGCGTGCTCAACGATGCCCAGTCCGCGCTGACCGACTCGTTCCAGGACAACAGGCTCGACGCGCCGTGTTACACCCGGCCCGCATCATACCGAGGGATGGATGTGCCAGCGGTGCTCCTCTCGGGTAACCACGAAAAAGTGCAGCAGTGGCGCGACGAACAGCGTCAGCAGAAAACCCAGGAAAGACGTCCTGATCTACTGGAGCGGTAGCCGTTCCAGGAGCGCTCGGGCCGCAAGCCTGCCTCGGCGGGCTTTCACAACTTGATTAACACATACAACACTAGGAGGTGCGTCATGGCTACCGACATCATGAAACTGGTCGAGGGGACGCAGCAACGCAACGACATTCCCGATTTCGCCCCCGGCGATACCGTAGAAGTTCACGTGCGCGTGATTGAGGGCGCCAAAGAGCGTATCCAGATCTTCCGCGGCGTCGTGATCCGCATCAAAGGCTCCGGCACGGGCCGCTCGTACACCGTCCGCAAAGTCAGCGGTGGCATCGGCGTAGAGCGCATCTTCCCATTCGCCTCGCCCCGCGTGGCCAAGGTCGAGGTTGTGCGCCGTGGCCGCGTGCGCCGCGCCAAGCTCTACTACCTGCGCAACCTGCGCGGTAAAGCCGCCCGTATCCGCGAGAAGCGCTACGACGGCAAGAAGAAGTAGGCCGCTCGCTGTTCGAGACTCGGACGCGCCTCGCGCTTTGGGTTTTCGGATACTCAGCAAGCCGTGAACCGATGCGCGTGCGGCATCGTTTGAGTATGGAAACCGTCGGCGGTATACCCTCCGGCGGTTTTCGCTGTCTATGAGAAACTGCACAGCATAAAAGCTGTCATCCCGAGCGAAGCCGATGGATCTCCCCCGATTACGTTTTGCACAGCCCCGACCTGGGAGATCCCTCGACTCTGACCTCCGGTCGCCGCTCGGGATGACAAGTGGGAACGTCTGAACATTCCTTGGACCTGCCGACCTGAGACTTAAGACCACAAAGCATGAACATAGCCCTTTGGAATACAACCCCCGGCACATTCTGGGCAGACGCGATTGGCGCAGCGGGTGCAGAGCTGTCGATTATCAGAGCTGACCCGGCGCGGTGCGATTTGGCGCTGCGTGCAGGAGAGGCGGACATCGCGCTTGTGCCCACGCTGACGGCCATGCGCGATCCAGACCTGTACGACATTTTCCCTGAGGTCGCCCTATCGACGTGGCACTATCCGTTTGCTCGGATTGTCATGCGCAACGACCTAAACGCCGAGGCGCAGTCCCTAGCCTTCGATCCCCGCTACACCACTGAGGTGTTGCTGGCACGGCTCATCTTGAAGGAGCACTACGGCATGACACCGCAGTTTTTCCCCGTCGATGCCGAGGAGCCCTCTTGGGTGCTCGACATCGACGCCGACGCTGCGCTGATTGTAGGCGACGAGGTGCCGTACATGCGTCCCGAGAGCTACGCGATGGACTTGGGGCAGGAGTGGTACGAACTGGCCAACTACCCGATGGTCTGGGGCTTCTTCGCCGCGCGCAAAGGCGAGGCCACGCCGGAGATGATGTTGGCCCTCCGCGCTGCGGCCAGCGCTGCCGAGCAGACCCGCGAGGCTGCCGCCACCGACGTCAGCCCAGAACTGCACCACTTCATCAGCGACGACCTCCGCACTCGTTTCGATGACCTGGCTGTGGCTAGCCTGACCGAGTACCGGCAGTACCTGTTCTATGAGAACGTGCTGACCGACGTGCCTGACCTTGACCCGGTTTCCTTCCCTGAACTTGACGAAGCCGAAGCGGAGGAGGACGACGCATGAGCGAAGGCATCAAAATTGTGACGAGTAACCGCAAGGCGTTTTACGAATACCACATCAGCGAGCGCGTGGAGGCGGGCATTGCGCTGGTCGGCACCGAGGTGAAGTCGCTGCGCGACGGCAAGGCCAACTTGCAAGACGCCTATTGCGCTGTGGATAACGGCGAGATGTTCTTGTACAACCTGCACATCAAGGAGTACGATTTCGGCAACCGCAACAACCACGAGCCGACGCGCAAGCGAAAGCTGTTATTGCACAAGAAAGAAATCGCTAAGTACCGTAAGGCAGGCGCGGAGAAGGGCTATACCATCGTGCCGCTGAAGATCTATTTCAAGCAAGGCTTCGCGAAGGTGGAGATCGGCCTCGCAAAGGGCAAGAAGCTGCACGACAAGCGCCAGTCCATCGCCGAGCGCGAGTCGAAGCGCCGCCTAGAGCGCGTGCAGCGCGGTGGCAGCTACGACTAAGCGGTGTTGTCAGCCACCGTAACCTCAACCCGCTCGGGCAGGTGGTGGCGTCAGCGTTCCGCAACCCCAACAGCGCACAGCGCGCCCGAAAACCCAATCCCTAAAACGTCAGCGTCATGCGCACGTTGAAGGTGCGGGGCGTGAGTCGCGT